>CAYQRN010000123.1:0-13046 GCA_964419995.1 uncultured Planctomycetia bacterium | reverse complement strand
AGGACATCGAGAGGCTCGCACGCACCCACGACGATCGGGACATCCGGGACCTCGCCGCCTTCGAAGCGGCCGAGCGCCTTCTCTTCGAGCGGAAGGAGATCGCGGCCGCACGGCTGCGCCTCAGGACGCTCGCGTTCGACGCCACGAACATCTCCGTCGCTCTCGCCGCCCGCGACCGGCTCGCAGCGCTCGGCGATCCCTGGACGGATGCCTTGCTCAACACGGAACGCTGAAATCCAGAAAGGAGCCCCCATGCTCTCGCCCCGGACCACTCTTCCTCTCCTCGCCCTCTGTTTCGCGCTCGCCGTTCCCGCGGCAGCGCAACCCCCGAGTGGCGCCCCGGACCCGCCGCCCCCCACCGACGACCGGAAAGTCCAGGTCTTCGGAGTGACTCACGTCAGCAGTCAGGACGTCATGAACGTCCTGAGCCGCACCTTCCGCATCGCCGAGATCTCCGTCGTCCGCCGCGCTGTCGTCGTCCGTGCCCTCCCGAAGGAGCTCGAGGCCATCGCGATGGTGATCCGCAGTCTCGACGTTGCCCCTTCCCTTGCGTCCGAGACGCCGATCCGGAGCCTGATCCTCCGCGTCAGGGTCCTGACCGCCGAACCGTCCGTCGCAGGGCAGATCGATCTCGCCGCCGGGGCCGACGCCTGCCTCCAGGCCCTCTCCGCCGCCGCCGGCAAGGGTGCCCGTCTGGACCTCGACGTCACGATGGCCCCCGCTCTCGACGGATCGCTTCGATGCGAGTCGCGGGGGATCGAGGACGGCCGGCAGGTCGAAATCAAGGTCTCTCTCGTCGCCAAGGCCCCGGAGTCGGGCATCATCGCCGGAGTCCTCGAGGCCCGCTACTCCCGCTCGAAGCCCATCGAGCGCGAGGCGGCAGGTTCTCAGGTCGCCGGCTTCATCCAGGAAGCATCCCTTTTCATCGATCAGCCCGTGAACATCGCCACCACCGCCTCCGCGATCCTCGGCGGCCGGTGCACGTCCGGCGCCGGCATCTACATCGTTCTCACGCCCGTCCGCCAGTGATTGCGGCGCCCCGGCCGGAACCTTAGAGTTCCGGCCGGGGTTCCATGACGACCGCCACAACGAATGAAGAGCGCGCCCTTGCCGAACGGCTCCGCGACGCCCACGCCCGGCTCCGCGACGAGCTCGGCCGGCGCATCGTCGGCATGCAGGACGTCATCGAGCTCCTCCTCCTCGGCATCTTCACCGGCGGCCACTGCCTCCTGAACGGCGTCCCGGGGCTCGCGAAGACCCTCCTCGTCCGTTCCCTCGCCGAGCTTCTCGATCTCCGTTTCAGCCGGATCCAGTTCACTCCCGACCTCATGCCCTCCGACATCACGGGCACCGAGATCATCGACGACGGCGACGAATCCGCCGACCGACGCTTCAAGTTCATGCAGGGACCGGTCTTCGCGAACCTGCTCCTCGCCGACGAGATCAACCGCACGCCACCCAAGACCCAGGCGGCCCTCATCGAGGCGATGGAGGAGCATCAGGTCACGTCCGGCGGCCGCCGCCATGTCCTCGATCCGCCCTTCTTCGTTCTTGCGACGCAGAACCCGATCGAGCAGGAGGGCACCTATCCCCTCCCGACGACGCAGCTCGATCGATTCATGTTCAACATCCGCGTGGACTACCCGACGGCGGAGGATGAGCTCCGCATCGTCCGATTGACGACCTCGCTCCCGGAGACCGCGCTCTCCCCCGTCCTGACCCGCCAGGACATCCTCGACCTCATCCGTTCGATCCGCCGCCGGCCCGTGCCGCCCGCGGTCATCGCCTACGCCACCGCCATCGGCCGGGCCACGCGCCCGGCGGAAGCCGGCGCGCCGGACTGCGTCCGCCAGTACATCTCCTGGGGCGCCGGCCCCCGGGCCGCCCAGCAGCTCGTCTTCGGTGCCCGCGCCCGCGCCCTCCTCCACGGCCGCAGCGAGCCCGGCCACGCCGACATCCGGGCCCTCGTCCACCCGACTCTCCGCCATCGCATCACGCGGAACTTCTCGGCCGAAGCCGACGGGATGACTGCGGAGACCATTCTCGAAGCGGTCGTCGCCACCATCCCCGCGCCGGACCTGCCCGCCGGCCAGACATCCGCCCCGCGCCGGCGATTCCCCGGCTTCCGCCGCCGCGCCTGAGGCCGGCCGCCGCGATCCAACCCCGCACCGTGGCGGCGTCGGCCGCCGCCGACTCCGTGCCCCCGGAGGCCGTCACCACAACGCCCTGCAGGATTCCGCAGACGATTCCCGTCGGGACCCTCCCGGTCACGACGCTGGGCTGACTCACCGGGTAGATCTCCGAAATGGCCGCGGCCTCGCCCGCATGACGCGCCTGCGCCTCCCGCGCCGCACCGGCCGCGCCCCGGGGATCGGCTCGGGAGCGCACCTGCGGCGCGGTCAGAAGCCATCCGTCAGAAGGTCAGGTTCGTGATCACGCGATCGAAGCTGTTCCCGTAGACGTCGTTTCGGCCGATGATGACCGCAGTCGACGTATTCGCGAGGAGCCCCGGCACGCAGAGCGTCCAGGCGAGGGGGACGGATGACGACACGGCGCCATCGAGGCGCTCGTCGGTTTCGAACGAGAGCGACGCGAGGTTCTGGATGACTTCGATCGCGAGATCGGAGTGGAGCTGGGGATTCGGCACGGCGCCGGACGCGAAGGAAAGGGCCAGGGTCGCCCCCGGCGCGCCCGCGCCGGTCAGCACACCCGTCACGAACGGCGATCCACCGGCGGGGATCGCGGCGAGGACCGCGGCGGGGTTGCCGGGATCGACGCCGCAGCGGAGCGTGACGGAATACACGGACGGAGGCGGAGGCGGATTCGGCGGGATCCCGATCCAGTTGATCGTGAAGGTGTACACATCCGGGTTCGCCACGGTGAGCCCCGGCACCCAAGCCTGGGGCCAACGGGACGCGGAGGGCTGGCCATTCACCGTCGTACGGGCGACCTGCACGACCTCCGACCATTCGCTTCCGGCTCCCGATCCCGTGTTCGTCTGGAACTGCAGCGGAAGAGATCCCGGCTGGGCCGACGTGGCCTCAGGAATGCCCGAGATCGGGTAGTGAACCCCCTGGAGCTGCGGTCCCTGCACCGTCACCGACGCGATTCCGCCGTTGTGCCCCCAGATGTCTTCGACCTCGAACTCGAGAACGACGTCGAGGCCCTGCGGGTTGCTGGAGCCCGGGTGAAACGAGATCTCCGCCTCCACCTCCACGAGACGCTGATTGCCGCGGCACTTCCACACGGGCACAGCGCTGAGGGGGAACGGCGGTGCCGCCGCGAGATCCGCCCCATAGCCGAAGTCGTGTGCAACGAAACGCTCCCCTGGGAGAGGGAGGACCCCGCATGACGAAGCACCTGGGTATGTGTCCGTCACGTCCAGGGCGAGATCCAGGTTCTGACCGAAGGCCGGGCCGCCTCCGGGAGGCGCGGGCGAAGACGGCGTGTTCGGTCCGATGCCGTTCAGGTCCATGCGCCATCCCTCCGCCTGGCGGGCAGCCGCTTCGATGGCGTTGTCGGCGAGAAACTGGACCGCGCCGAAGCCATCCTGGAGGAAGTCCGCCGCAAGGAGGGACAGGAGGTAGAGCGGATGCGTGTGCGCAAGGGGTATCGCGTCGAGGAGGTTCTTCGTCGCCGTCGGGAGGTCGTTCATGATGCGGAGCGTGACGGCGCCTGTCAGATGGAGCCCCGTCGGCGACGCGGGGTCCGCGACCGCGGCCTGGAAGTGGGTGGTCGGAAAGCCCGGGGGCAGGCCCGCAGCCAGCAACAACGACCAGGAGAGGGTGGCGCCGAGGATTGCGCCGGCGTTGGTCAGGCTGGACGTGTCATAGCCGTTGACGACGATCTGGAGACCGGACGTGCTGAGGTGGAAGACATCCGATCCGAAGGGGATCGGTCCGGCCAAGGGCTGGCCCGCGACGACGATCACGGGGGCGCCCGCAGTGCCGCCGGTGACGCGCAGCTCGATGGTCGAGCGAGCCTGCGAATCGTGGTGGTAGAGAGGCAAGCTCCCGGCGGGCGTCGGGTAGACCGACGAGTTCGTGGCGGCGGGGAGCGACGGGTGGACGGCCCCCGTCCCGTTGATGACGAGGCTCGCCGCGGCCGAGTTCTGCTGAGCCGGTTGCGCCACGACGAGGGGCGCGGCGAAGGTCAGAGCGAGCGCTGCAAGCAGCGCCCCGGTCCACGACTCGATCGTCGAACGGGAGACGGCATTCCTGGACATGGATTCTCCTGACTCCGCGCGTGCAATCGCCCGGCGATCCTACATCGGCGGGCGTCCGGAGGTCAACGGCGGACCTTGTTTTCCACTTCGTCGCAACCCCATCGTCGAGGGGCGCCGCGCGCCAGCGTCTCACGGGCTCAGTCGAGCCAGTCCTCCTCCTTGAGCTTCCGCGGGATGTACTCCTCCGTGACGAAGCGGAAGTACTTGGCCGACAGAGCCTCCTGCTCGTACTTCCGGTCCTCGGAGAGCATCTTGCGGATCTCCCGCTGCCACCCCTTGTTCTGGAACCAGGGGTACTCGAGGAGTTCCTTGGCCCGGCGGCGGTCCTGGTCGTTGAGGCGGATCGCCGTCTCCCGCGGGATCGCGTACTTGTCGACGTCGAAGCTCGAGAGCCCGATGAAGCGAGCGGCCGGCACGGCCATGCGCGTCGACTCGTGCGCGAGGTTGATGGAGCCCTGTTTCACCACCGAGTAGATGTAGTAGCCCCAGGGATCGTTGTCCACATACACGTAGATCGGGAGCTTCAACTCGTGGTGGAAGCGGTGCACGAGCCGCCGCACTCCCCTCGGCGGCTGCCCGCCTCCCGTGATGAGAAGGCAGCGGTGCTTCTCCCAGAACTTGTCCTGGTTGAAGCGATTCCAGACGGCACTCTTCTCGACGAGGAGCACGAAGCGCGCGTCGCACTTCCCGAACCGGATGACGTCGGGCTCCACGATGGACGGCACGGAGTACCCGCCCGAGCCCATTGAACGGAGGTTGATCGTGTCGCCGCGGTCCGTGATGGTGAGGGGACCGCACATCGTGCCGGCCGATTCGGCGTGGACGTGGAGTTGCTCCCTGAGCGCGGCGATCGCCACCTCGAGATCCTCGATGACGACGTCGGACTCCTCCTGCTCGTCCACGGTGTTCTCGTTCGAACCCGGGATCGTGTGCTTGATCGAGTAGTAGACGTCGCGGATCGACGTGTCGATCCCCTCGGCGATGAGCTTCGACCGGATGCAGGAGGCCACGAGCATGGTCTGCATGAACTTCTTGGCCATGCCGGTGTTGAAGAAGTTCCGCTCCGCCGTGGCGCCTCCCATCTCGAGGATGCGGCGCTTGGGGTTGAACTTGATGTTCGAGAGGGCGCGGACGGGGATCGAGATGGCGGGATCGCGCCCGCGGCGTGCCGCCTCGACGACGTCGTCGGCGAGCGTCTCGAGGCGCTTCGCGATGTCGCCGTCGGACGCCCGGGCGGAAGGCTTATCTGCGCTCGCTCTGGCCATGGTCCGTCTCCCGCATCAGTCGCCGAACAGGAGTCCCTGGATCTCGTCGTCGCTCGGAGCGGCGGGACGACCCTTCGGTCGGGGCGGCGGAGGTGGTGCGGAGTCCGCGGCGGGAATCTCTGCCACGGGCTCGACCTGAACCTCGGCCGGGACCGGCACGAAGCGCGTCGGCGCCTCCGGCGCCGCCGGGGGCGGCTCGTCCGCGAGAGCCACGCCGCCCTCAGGAGCGAGCGCCAGGGAGGCCCGTGCCCGTCCCCTGCCCGCCAGAGGTCGCTCCGGGCGCGCGCCGCCGCTCCGGGCGCGGCGGGGGCGGGCGCCGCCGCTCCCGCGATCCGACGCTCGCCCGCGCTCCCGTGCGCCTGGGGGCTTCCCCGGAGGAGTCCCCTCCGGCGGGTCGCCGACGACCTTGTGTCCCGGCGCCGCGGAATCGGCCTCGCCCGTCGGCGCGCCTGTCCCGGCCGCGGAGCCCCCCGGGCCGCCGGGCTCGGCATTCGCGCCGACGATGAGCGTGTTGGGGAGCTCGGCAAGCTCGGCCTCCTCCCGCTTCTTCAGCACGTCGTCGGTCTTCTCGCCGCCGGTGATCTTCCGGGCGATGGCGTTGAGCCGCGCCTTCAGATCGTCCTCGTCCACGCCGCGCCCCTTGAGATCGCGGACAGCCGCCGCGACCTCCTCGATGTAGAGCGCGAAGATGTTGCGGCGGCGCATCTCGAGCTGCGCCCGCTCGCGACGCCGCACGAAGAGCTTGAGCCGCCGCCCGCATTCGTTGAGCGCGAGGCGGATCTCCTTCCGGATCTCGTCGTAGTCGGCGATCGCCTCCTTCGACTCGCTCGTGAAGGGCACCCAGGCGGACGCCATGTGAAGGAAGATCACGATGGGGCCCTGCGGGAGGGCGCCGCGACCCTGCGGCACGCCGTAGTTCCGCCAGTTGGTCTCGACGACGGCCTTGTAGGTGGCGCACGCGGACTGCTGGTAGAGAAGCGGCACGCGGTTCGCGAAACGGACGAGGCGCGCGAGCCCCACCTCGGGATCCGCGTCCCCCTCCCCTTCCGCGCCGGCTTCCGGCGCGGCGGCCGCGTGACCGAGCCCGTAGGCCAGGCCCGCCTCGATCTGGAAGGGATTCCCGCGGTAGACCGCCGGGGGCCGGGTCACGGCCGTGTAGAGGTCCGCCCGGATCTGCTTGTGAAGGCCAGAGAGGATCGCCGGTTCACCGATGGGAGCGAGGCAGTCGGTGGCCGGCGCCATGATCTTCGTCTCGGCGATGGCGCGGTGCAGGGTCTCGGCCTCCCCGTGGGCGATGCGGGTCGTCGACGCCCGGGGCGAGACCTTCGCCTTCTCGCAGATCTCCTGGGCGACCCGGGACGAGACGCGCGAGAACTCGAGAGTGAGGAAGGCCGTCAGGGTCCGGTGGCGCGAGTCCTTGAGCATCTTGAGGAGGACGCCGAGTTCGACGCCGTGGGGGTGGGGTCGGATCTCGCGGGGCGCGGCGGGAAGCTTGTCCGTCCCCCGCGGGTAGTTCGCGACGACCCCGTCGGGCGCGATGTACCGGAAAGAGGCGTGGGGGTTGGCGATGGCGCACTGTTCGAGGTACTCGTCGACGGAGGTCCGCCCGCGCTGGAAGCGCGCCTCCATCTCGATCGCCACCTCTGTGCCGCGGGGGTGGTCCCAAGCCACCTTGTCGTCGCGGATGACGACGGGCTCGTTCTTCCGCGTGTCGATCTGGAGCTCGCACCAGTCAGCGCGGGCGTGGGGCGACGTGCGGGAGAGGATCTGGACAGGCTTTCCCGTCGTGATGAGTCCGTACATCCCCGCCGCCGAGATCCCGATGCCCTGCTGGCCGCGGGACTGCCGCAGGCGGTGGAACTTGGATCCGTAGAGGAGCTTCCCGAAGATCCTCGGGATCTGCTTCGGGACGATGCCAGGACCGTTGTCCCGCACGCGCACGATGAAGCGGGTCACGTCCTTGAGCGGCTTGCCGGCCTGCTGCGGCGCCGGCTTCACCTCGACCTCCACGTCGGGGAGGATGCGGGCCTCCTCGCAGGCGTCGAGGCTGTTATCCACGGCCTCCTTGACCGCCGTGAGAAGCGCCTTGCGGGGGTTGTCGAAACCGAGGAGATGCCGGTTTTTCGCGAAGAACTCGGAGACCGAGATCTCGCGCTGCTTCCGGCCCATCTCCTCGGCGGTGACGGCCGGTGTGTCCGCCCTTTCGTCTCTTCCGTCCATGCGTCGCTCCGCTCTGGGACGGAGGCGTCCCGGGCCGCCCTCCCCGGCGGCGCGGGCAGTATACGTCTCCGTCCGGCACGGAAAAGCCACGGCGGCCCGGGCGCAACTCGTTACGATCCCGGCGGGTTCAAACCGGGTTCCCGGAGGCGACGATGCCGGTCATCGAGGTGCGTGATCTCAGGAAGGTCTACGGGCGGGCAGCGAGTCCGCGGGCGATCCGCGCCCTCTCCGGGGTCACCCTCTCGGTCAACGAGGGCGAGATCTTCGGACTTCTCGGCCCGAACGGCGCCGGCAAGACGACGCTCATCAAGATCCTCCTCGGTCTCGTGCATGGCACGTCCGGCGAGGCCCGACTCATGGGCGGCCCGGCGGGCGACCCGCGGACCCGCCGGGCCGTCGGCTACCTCCCCGAGGGCCACGCCTTCCCGCCCTACCTGAACGGGGCGCGCATGCTCGACCTCATGGGCGCCCTGTCGGACGTGGACCGGGCGGCACGGCGACGCCGCATCCCCGAGCTCCTTCAACGCGTCGGCATGGGCGAGTGGGGCCAGGTGAAATGCGGCCGCTACAGCAAGGGCATGCTCCAGCGCGCGGGGCTCGCCGCGGCCCTCATCAACGACCCGCGCGTGGTGTTCCTCGACGAGCCCACGGACGGCGTCGATCCCATCGGACGGCGCGAGATCCGCAACCTCATCCGGTCCCTCCGGGACGAGGGACGCACCGTGTTCCTCAACTCGCACCTCCTCGCGGAGGTGGACCAGGTCGCGGATCGCGTCGCGATCCTGAACCGCGGCCAGCTCGTCCACGTCGGCACGGTGAAGGAGTTGAAGGAGCACGGCATCGACGGGGACGCAGCCGCTCGCTACCGGATCCAGCTCTTCGACGCCGCCGCCCTCGAGCGGGCGTCCCGGCTCGCGGCGCCCCTCGCCACGCGGGCCACCGTCGCGGACAACGCCCTCATCGTCACCCTCGCGGCGCGGGAGGGCATCAACGAGATCATCGACGTCCTCCGCCGCGACAGCCTCGCCATCGCCGCGGTCGTTCCGGAGGAGGCATCCCTCGAGGACCGCTTCATCGAGATCATCGCCGCGGCCCAGCAGCCGGAGAGGAAGGCGTCATGAGGCCGTTCCTCGCGCTCATCAAGGCATCCTTCCACCAGGCCCTCGATCAGAAGGTGTTCTGGATCCTCGTCGGCCTCTCGACCCTCGTCATCCTCGCCACGGCCTCCCTGCACTTCGGAGAGGATCGCCTGTCCGTGCTGTTCGGCCTCACGTCCATCGGCTACCGGGCGCCGGAAGCCACGGGGCTCTCGGGCAGGGACGTGGCCGGGTTCCTCACGCTCTACACGACGGTCATGATGATCCCCGGCTTCGGCTTCCTGCTGGCCATCATCTTCACGGCCGGTTTCATCCCGGCCCTCATGCGCCGCGGCCTCATCGACGTCTACCTCTCGCGCGCGGTGTCCCGGCGGACCCTCGTGCTCGGGGCCTACGCCGGCGGCCTGCTCTACGCCTTCCTCAACGTGGCGTGGTTCTTCACCGGCCTCTGGATCGCCCTCAACGTCGCCGGGCTCTCCATCGGTCCGACGTTTCTCCTCCTCATCCCCCTCGTCACGGCCGCCTACGCCATCCTCTACGCCTTCGCGGCCTTCATCGGGTTCACCCTCAGGAGCACCGTGGCGGCCATTCTCATCACGCTCGGGCTCTGGGTTGTCTCGAATGCCACGAACGCGCTCGAGCTCCTTCGACGCGGCGTCACGTCGTCCGGAGGACCGGACAGGGAGACTTTCGGCGGAGTCATCGGCTCCGTCATCCACGTGGCCTACCTCATCCTGCCCAAGGTCGAGGATGTGGACGTCGCCACGATGTGGATTCTCGGGAAGCTCATGGGCCGGGGCCACGACAAGCTCATCGCCAGCCTCGGCAACGGGCCGGGCTCTCTCGATCCCGCCGCCCACGACTGGCTCCTCTCCGCGGGGACGAATCTCGCCTTCATCGTCCTGATGCTCGGGCTCTCCTCCCTCGTCATGCGCCGCCGGGACTTCTGATCCATGCGCGCCCACTCGGGACTCCTCCGCCGACCAGGTCCGCCGGCTCTCGCCTGGGACGTCGTCCACGGAACGCGCAACCCCGCGACGCTCATCGTGTGGTGTCACGGCCTCGGATCGAGCCGCTCGAGCGAGAAGGCGAGGTTCTTCTTCGACGCCTTCGCCGCCCGGGGCTGGTCGGTGGTCCGGTTCGACTTCACAGGTCACGGCGAGTCCGAGGGCTCGACGCGCGATCTCACCCTCTCGAGCCTCATCGCCGATCTCGGCGACGTCGTCGAGGCCTTCGCGCCCGCCCGGGCCCGGATCGTCCTCCTCGGGTCGAGCCTCGGCGCCTGTGCGTCCGCCTGGTTCGCTTCGCGGCGGCCCGACCTCGTCGCGGCCACCGTTCTCCTGGCGCCGGCATTCCGGTTCGTGCCGCGCATCGTCGCCGCCCAGGGCGAGGACGGCGCCCGCCGCTGGGAGACGGAAGGTTCGATCCGACTCCGCAACCGCTGGATCGATCTCCGCCTCGGCTGGGACCTCGTCCGGGACTCCGTTTCCTACGATGATTCGATCCTCGCGGCGACGCTCGCGACGCCGACGCTCATCTTCCACGGCGCCGACGACACGGAGGTCCCCGTCGCCGAGAGCGAGGCCTTCGCAGCGGCAGCGGCGCCGGGTGTCGTCACGCTCGACGTGGTCCCCGGGGGCGACCACCGGCTCACCACCGTGAAACCCCGGATTCTTGCCCGGACCCTCGCCTGGCTCGCGGCACGGGGGATCGCTCTCTGAGGACCGATGCCCGAGGCGGCGGCGCCCCTGTCCGCGAGGGGCGCCCTGTCCTTCCTCTCCCGCGAAGCCGGGCCGGCGCCGCCGGCGCGCTGTCGCAACTTCCGGCCCCAGCGCCGGTTTCATAGCATCCCGGGCGGAGCGGTTGACGCCCGAGGGATCCCGCGAAGGAGGATCGCCCATGGATCGTTGCGGATTCGAGAAGTTCTGCCTCGTTCTCGCGCGCCTCGTGCTCGGTGCGATGTTCGTCGTCTTCGGCTGGCAGAAGGTCTCGGGCACCGAGGCATTCGGGAGCCAGAAGTTCACCCAGTTCTTCCCGGCCTACGTCCAGACCCAGCTCGCCAGCGAGAAGGCCTTCCCCTTCGCGCGTGCGATGCTGACCGATCACGTGGCGAAGAACCCCAGCATCTTCGCCCACGCCGTGGCCATCGGCGAGCTTGCCCTCGGCGCGTGCCTGCTCCTCGGTTTCCTCACGCGGGTGGCATCCTTCGGTGGAATCCTCCTCGTCGCCAGCATCGGCCTCACGTCCGGATACACCGCCGACAAGGGCCTCGCGACCCAGTTCGCGGCGATCCTCGAGTACGTGGCCCTCGCCCTCCTCTTCGTCCTCTTCGCCGTCACCGGTCCGGGCCGCTGGCTCGGTCTTGACGGCGTCATCTTCGGCCGCCGGGAGGGCTGAGGCGTCGAGATCCCGCCGGCTCCGTAGGAGCCGCCCGATCACGACACCGCACCGGCCACGCATCGAGCGGCCGTACCCCCCGCCGCTCTCCGACTCTCCTCCCCCACCACCGAGCCCATCCCCGGCCTCAGGGAAGGTCGACCCGCCTTCCGGTGCCCCGCGCACCTTGCTACCCTCTCCGCCGCTCACCCCCTTCGCCGGCGGCCTCTCCGCCGGCGGAGAGCGCGACCCTCGGGGCGTGGCGCAGCCTGGCTAGCGCGCTTGAATGGGGTTCAAGAGGTCGCAGGTTCAAATCCTGTCGCCCCGACCTTCGGAAGGCCCGCCGCAGCCACGAGTTGCGGCGGACCTTCTCTTTTGGAGCCGCGCGCACCCGTCGCTCCGTACACACGTAGCACTCACTTAGGGCCGGATTCCGCGGAAGATGCCCTGCGCGGAAGCCCGCGATTCGGAGATTCAGAGCCATCGGGCAGAGACCTCTTGAATCACACGTCAATCTGCCGCTCGTGGTTCGAAGTCGGTCGACGCCGTCCCGAGGACGCCCCCCGAGATCACCCGATCACGCCATCCCGAGGCGTCCTCCTGGATCTGCTTTGCGGCCCGGCGTCGGACGACTGGCGGACACGTGGCCGTCACGGAAGAAGCACGGACTATCTCACCTCCGAAAGCCGGTGATCGGTGTTTCGGGCTCCTTCAACGTGCGCCGGCTTCGGCCTCCCTCCTGCGCCCCGTTCCACCGCGCCACCTTGAGCGGTAGTAACGCGACGCGTTATGATTCGCCGTGATCAAGAGCTTCCGCGATGCTCACACTCGACGCATCTACGAGCGTCAGGGCTCCCGCCGCTTCGACGCGCGGCTGCTCCGGGCCGCGGAGCGGAAGCTTGCGATGCTGGACGCCGCAGAGACGGTCGCCGACCTCCGCGTGCCGCCGGGCAACAGGATCGAGAAGCTCGCCGGCGACCGCAAGGGCCAGCACAGCATCCGGATCAACCACCAGTGGCGCATCTGCTTCGTCTGGAAGGACGGCGCCGCCCATGACGTCGAGATCGTGGACTACCTCTAGGCAGGACAACCATGGCACGACGAAAGACCCGACCCGTACATCCCGGTGAGATCCTCCTCGAGGAGTTCCTGAAGCCCCTCGGCATCTCTCAGTACCGGATCGCGCACGATATGAGCGTCCCGCCCCGGCGCATCAACGAGATTGTCCTCGGGAAGCGCGTGATCACGGCGAACACGGCCCTCCGCCTCGCGCGCTACTTCGGGACCTCGGAGCGTTTCTGGCTCAACCTCCAGGCGCGCTACGACCTCGAGGTCGAGCGGGACCGGCTTGGAGCGCGCCTCGAACGGGAGGTGGCGCCAGTCCGCCGGGCCGTATAGGCCGCGGAGCCATCGACATGGGAGTCCGCTCCCCGCGCGATCTGAACGACAGGATCTACTGGTTCCCGGCACGCCGGCTTTTCCGGTTCAAGTACCGGCACCCGTTCACCGGCGAGCGGACGTTCATCAACTGCACGCCCGACACGTTCGCGACCGCAGGCATCGCCCTTCCCGACCCCTCCGTCGTCCGCCGGAACACGAAGACCGGCCTCCGCTACGCGAAGCAGCTCCAGACTGACTACATGCGGAGCCTCGCGGCCCTCCGTCCCGAGACCGAGAACACCCCGCCGCAGAAGGTCTCGGACGCGATCCCGGCAATGGCGAGTTGCCGACGAGGAACTCCGGAACGTGCGTCACGAAAGCGTCATGCTCACGGCGATGGTCTGTGGATCCTCCGGTGCCCGCGCTCAGTCAGGGTGGGATACTTCTCCAGGACCTCCCGGATGAACGGTACGAAGGGGTCCA
>CAYQRN010000122.1:0-13210 GCA_964419995.1 uncultured Planctomycetia bacterium | reverse complement strand
GGTCGATGACGTGCGGTCCGAGGAAGGATCCGCGGAACGCCGTCACGGGCGTGCCCGGGACGGGCGTGTTGAAGTCATCGAAGTACGGGAGGGCTGCCGCGGGGGCGTTGGGCGCACCCGGGGTCGCCGGGAGCAGGCCGAAGTCGTAGCCGTTGTCATTGGTGTCGCGGCCGTCGATCCAGCGGGACCAGCTCTGCATCGTGGCGTCGATGGAGGTGAAGTTCCCCCAGACGCCCGCGCCCTCGATGTAGGCGGCGGGAAACGTCGGGACGCTGGCGCCGCCCACCTTGTTGGCCTCGTAGCGGACCACGTCGACCATCGTGCTCGTGCCGATGGGACCGTTCCAGAGGGCAATGGCTTCGACGTCGTTCTCCCAGAGGTTCGTGGCGCCGACGACCTGGCTCACGCCGGGCACGAGGGCCGAACCGAGGACGTAGAAGGCGCCCGGGGCGAGGACCACCGTGCCGCTGCCGAGGGCGCCGGGAATCGTGTAGTCGGCGTTGTTGTCCGGGACCAGGTTGTCGAGGGCCTCGAGGACCCAGCCCGAGATGTCGGCCGGAACGGAGTCGGCGTTGTAGAGCTCGACGAACTCGCGGTCGTCGGTACCCGAGTCGTCGTACTGGAACTCGTTGATGACGACGAGGGGCGGGGCCGCGACCTGGGCGGAGGCCGTCACGGCGAGGAGGAGTACGGCCACGAGGACCGTGAACGTTCGCATGGGCATGTCGTGTCTCCAGTGGGCAAGGGATGAGCGGGGATACCGCAAGCGCTGAAAACGGCTGGATGTGCAGTGTAGCGGAGGGCGGCTTTTCATGGAAGCCGCGGCGAACTTCGTGCCGTCGGTTCATGAGCGAACGAAAGTCCTTTTCCCTGGACTCTTTGCGACTCGGGCGCCCGTCTGGAGAGTCCGGCGTGGGGTGGCGGCGACGGAGAGATCGCGGCCTTTCATGCAACGTAGTGTCGCCCCGCAGGATGGCTATCATCCTGCCCCGTTCCCGTTGCTGACCGATGCACCGAACCCATGGCCGAGTCCGACCTCGACGAATCGGAACGCGAATCCCTGACCGCGGACGATCTCCGCGAGGTCTGGCCGTTCCTCACGCCGGCGGAACGGGTGGAGGGACTTCGCGTTCTCGACCGTCCATCGGCGGAGGAGTTCTTCCTCGCGGCGGGGGCCCATGAGCAGGCGGACCTCCTCCTCGCGTTCCGCGAGGCCGAACGTCGTTCCTGGATGCGCCTCCTCGCCCCCGACGACGCGGCGGACGTGATCCAGGAGGCTCCGGCGGACGCGAGGCCGGGCATCCTCGCCCTCCTCGACGACGCGTCACGCCGGGAGGTGCAGGCGCTTCTCGCCCATGCCGAGGACGAGGCCGGCGGGCTCATGAGCCCCCGCTTCGCGCGCGTGCGACCGGAGATGAGCGCCGACGAGGCCATCGCCTACCTGCGCCGCCAGACGCGGGACCGCGCGGAGACGATCTACTACGCCTACGCGCTCGACGCGGCCCAGAAGCTCCTCGGTGTCGTGTCCTTCCGCGAGCTCATCCTCGCGCCCGGCGACCGCCGTGTGATGGACATCATGCGCACGGACGTGCGCGCCGTCCCGGAGACCATGGACCAGGAGGCCGCGAGCCTCCTCTTCGCCGAGGCCGACCTCCTGGCGCTGCCCGTCGTGGACTCCGAGGGGCGCATGAAGGGCATCCTCACGGCGGACGACATCGTCGACGTCGTGCAGGAGGAGGCCACGGAGGACATCCAGAAGCTCGGCGGTATGGCCGCCACGGACAAGCCTTACCTCGAGAACAGCCTCGGCGCCATGATCCGGAAGCGCGCCGGCTGGCTTTCGGTACTCTTCGTGGGCGAGACCCTCACAGCGAGCGCCATGGGGGCCTTCGAGGGGTCCATCGCGCGAGCCATCGTGCTCACGCTCTTCATCCCCCTCATCATCAGCAGCGGCGGAAACTCAGGCTCCCAGGCCACGAGCCTCGTGATCCGCGCCATGGCGCTCGATCAGATCCGGCTCAGGGACTGGTGGCGCGTCGTCCGCCGCGAGGTCTCGTCGGGCCTCGTCCTCGGAGCGATCCTCGGCGTCGTCGGGTTCATCCGCGTCATGCTCGGGGAGTTCCTCGGCGGATCCTTCGGCGCCCACTGGTACCTCATCGGCGCCACGATCTCGGTCTCCCTCGTCGGGATCGTGACGTTCGGGACCGTCATGGGCTCCATGCTCCCCTTCCTCTTCCGGCGGCTCGGCTTCGACCCCGCCAGCGCCTCGGCCCCCTTCGTGGCGACGCTCGTCGATGTCGCGGGCGTCGTCATCTACTTCGGAACGGCGAACCTCCTCCTCACCGGCACCGTGCTCTGAGCGGGCGCCGGTCCGGGGTCACCGGTGGCCGTTCCGCCGGCTCTCGGGGCTGCTCTCGGGCGCTTCGCGCGGCAGGAGCGGGATCCTGAGATCCCGGGCGCTGAAGTCCGCGGTCCGGGGCTCCGCGAGGCGGCTGGCGTCGGTCAGCGTACGCACCGGGGCGCCGTCGAAGACCGTCTCGAGGCGCGCCGGGTCCGCCGTGCCCGCGGCGCCCGGCAGCGTGATGCGGACCGCGACGCGGCCGGCGCGGAACATGGCCGCGACGGCTTCCTCATAGGCGCTGTGGAGTTCCGAGGGCAGGTCCTGAAGACCCGTGGTCGGATCCCGGGTCGGGCCGAGGGGGGAGAAGCGGAATCGGGCCGTGTCCGGCGCTGCGCCCTCGACGAACTCGATGAGCTGCTCCGCGAAGAACGCCGTCGCGAGGAGGGTATCGAGGGACGCGAAGGTGAACGCGACGTCGAGAGTGCGGACGCCATCCCCCGCGGTCACGGAGAGGTCGTCGATCCGGAAGCCTTCGGCGGCGAAGACCTGTTCCCGGGCCTTCGCGGCGTCGAAGATCGCTTCCACGGCATCGAGGGCCGGAGCGCCGGGGGCCCCGGCCTTCCGGCGCAGGTCCGCGAGGACGGAGTCGCGTCCGGTGATCGCAAGCCGCCCCGTGCCGGAGCCGTCGCCGCGGAAGACGAGGGTCTCCTCGACGTGGACGCAGCCGGCGAGGAGGAGAAGCAGCGCGAGCAGCGCGGTCCGGGCCGGAGCCACGGTCAGTCTCTCGGGCCCGGAGCGCTCTCGGCGGGGCGGGAGTCCGCGGGGCGGGAGTCCGTCGCGGCGACGGAGGCGAGGAGCGGCGCCGCGGAGGCTCCGCGGAATCGCACCCGCCGCGGCCCGAAGTCGAAGCCCGTGATGTCCGCCGGCTTCCCGAGGGACGAGGCCTCGAGGAGGAGCTCGGCGGTGCGGGCGTCGACTTTCCGGAGGTTCGTGTCGACGATGTCCCCGGGGACCGTGAGAGCGAACCGGACCCGCATCCCTCGGAACCAGGGGCGCAGGCCCTCGAGGAACTCCTCGGCGACCTCGGGCTCCATCTGCTCGAGCATCGCGAGCCGCTCCTCGATCTCCGAACGGCGCGTCCCCACGGGGTCCCACACGGCGACCGCTTCGTCCTTCTCCGATCCGGCGGAGAGGCCCGGCACGAGGAACCGTCCGAGGCGGCGGTTCGCCACCACGTCGCGCAGGGAGCTGAACTCCACGCGGAACGCGACGCCCTCGAATCCGGCGTCGCGCTTCGTGGCGAAGTCCCGGACACGGAGTCCCTCGCCCTCGAAGAGCTTCCGCGCACGCTCCTCCGTGAGTCCCTGCGCCAGAAGCTCCGTGATCCCCGCGGGGAGGGCGCCGTCGGCCTCGGAGCCGAAGCTCTCGAGGAGGACCTCCGCATCGGCGGCCTCGGGGCTCTTGAGAAGCGTGAAGGCCACGGATCCCGATCCGTCGGCGGCCAGCGTGACGTGCTGCTCGAGGCGGATGCAGCCCGGAAGGACGAGGGCGGATAGCGCGAACAGGACGGCCGGCAGCGGCGGGAAGGCTCTCATGAGTGTCTCCGGGGGGCTCCGGGATTGTCCCGCCGCCGCGCGTCCTTGCCAAGGCGACGACGCCCCGCCGCGATCCGTTGCCGGCGGGGGGGGCTGTGGTACCGTCCGCCTTGGACCTCGGCGAGCGCGACAGGATCTCCGGATGCGCGATGCCGGTTGCCGGTCCGGCGGCGGCCGTGCCCGCTCCGCTCGCGGGCCTCCTCCGGTCGCTGCAACCCCTCTGCGTGGCGTTCTCGGGCGGCGTGGACAGCGCCTGCGTCCTCGCCGCCGCCGCGGCGACGGCTCCCGAAGGGCTTCTGGCCGTGACCGGTCTATCGCCGTCCGTCCCGTCCTGGTGCCGGGAGACGGCACGGTCCGTCGCGGCGTCCCTGGGAGTCCGGCACATCGAGATCGGGACGGAGGAACTCCTCCGGGAGGACTACAGGTCGAATCCCCCGGATCGGTGCTTCGCCTGCAAGGACGAGCTCTACGGGCGCATCGCCCGCACCCTCGAGGACCTCGGACTCCCGGGGCGGACCATCGTGGACGGGACCCATGCGGATGATGCGCAGGACATCCGACCGGGCCTCCGCGCCGCCCGCGCCCACGGCGTCCGCTCCCCCCTGCTCGAGGCCGGGCTCGGCAAGGCGGAGGTCCGGCGCCTCTCGCGGGATCTCGGGCTCCCGACATGGGACCGCCCGTCGAGCCCCTGCCTGTCTTCGCGCTTTCCCGTCCACACGCCCATCGATGCAGACGCCCTCGCCCGCGTGGAGCGCGCCGAGACCGCGCTCCGGGACCTCGGCTTCATCGAACTGCGCGTGCGCCACCACGGCCCGGTCGCGCGGATCGAGGTCGGCGCGGACGACCTTCCGAGGATCGTGGCAGCCCCCTGCCGGGACCGCGTCGTAGCGGCGCTCAGGGCCGCGGGCTATGCCTTCGTGAGCGTGGACCTCCTGCCCTTCCGGTCGGGCAGCCTGAATATCCTCCTTCCGCGCACCCCGGACGGCGGATCGGGGGGGCCGTGAAACCGGGACGGATCCGTTGCCCCTACTGCGGCTTCCGCACGCCTCCTGCCGTGCGCGGGGAGGACCACCTCCGCCGCTGCGAGGGCTGCAACCTCTTCATCCGCGACGCGTGGCTCGTCGAGGAGCCTCTCGACCATGGCCTCGAGCGCCTCGCCCGGGACTTCTGCCCCTTCTGCGGCTTCCCCGTGCGGCAGGAGATGGCGGTCCCCGAGGCGGGTCCGTTCGCCTGTCCGGGCTGCGCGGGGACCCTCGAGGACGAGATCCTCACGACGCAGCTCGACATCGAGCAGCACCGCAAGAAGTCGATGAAGCCTGCGGGCTACCTCGTCCTCATTCTCGTCACGGTCTTCTTCGTCCTCGTGACGATCTGGTTCTTCCTCTCGGGCTACGGCCGCTGAGGCGGGCGGTCCGCGGAATCCTCCGGCGCGTCGCCGAGGAGATCGTCGAGAGTCTGGCGCCGGCGGATCAGGCGCGCGTTTCCGCCCTTCACGAGGACCTCGGCGGGGAGGGGGCGGAGGTTGTAGTTCGATCCCATGGAGAAGCCGTAGGCGCCGGTGTTCCGGACGGCGAGGATGTGGCCCTCGGCGACCCGGGGGAGGGGACGGTCCACGGCGAAGAGGTCTCCCGACTCGCAGATGTTCCCGGCCACGGTGTAGCGCTCCACGGGACCGTCCGGAGCCGAGGCGTTCTCGATCTCGTGGAACGCTCCGTAGAGGATGGGGCGGACGAGGTGGTTGAAGCCCGAGTCGGTGCCGGCGAAGGTGTGCCTGCGCGTGCGCTTCACCGATGTGACCGTCGCGAGGAGCGTCCCCGACTCGGCCACGAGGAAGCGGCCGGGTTCGAAGCGGAACTCGGTCTCCGCGCCCCGCTCCTGGCGGAACCGCCGGAGACGGGGCGCGACGTCGCGGCCGAAGGCGAGGACGTCGAAGGGACTTCGTCCCCTGCGGTCGGGGACGCCGAGGCCTCCGCCGAAGTCGAGGAACCGGAGGTCGCGGAAAGGGGCTGCGAGGTCGAGGAGGGCGTCCACGGCGCGGAGGAGGTCCTGCCGGTCGAGGATCCCCGAGCCGATGTGCTGGTGAAGGCCGTCCACGAGGACCCCGTGGCGCGCGGCGACGGCCGGGGCGTCGCGCAGGTCTCCGGCGTCGATGCCGAACTTGGCGTCGGGTCCCCCGGTGATGACATGGCTGTGGTGGCCGCCGCCCACGTCCGGGTTCACGCGGATGGCCACTGCGCCACCGGCGAACAGGCGGCCGAAGCGATCGAGCTCGGGGAGGGAGTCCACGGTGATGTGGACGCCGCGGCCGGCCACGAAGCGGAGATCGGCGTCGGAGACGTTGTTGCCGGTGAAGGAGATCTCCTCCGGCAGGAAACCCGCGCGCAGTGCAGCCTCGACCTCACCCGGAGAGACGGCGTCGATACCGTACCCCTCCTCCCGGATGACGCCGAGCAGCGTCCGGTTGCTGTTGGCCTTGCAGGCGTAGAGGAGTCGCAGGCTGGGCAGGTCGAGGGCTGCCCGGAGGAGCCGGCAGCGGTCGCGGATGACGTCCTCCTCGTAGACGTAGAGGGGCGATCCGAACCGCGCCACGAGCTCGGTGGCGGGCACGCCACCGAACTCGTGCGGCGCTGAGCCTCGATCCACGGGCGCGCTCAGGCGTAGGCGGCGATGCCCGTCACCTTCTCGCCGAGGATGAGGGAGTGGATGTCGTGCGTGCCCTCGTAGGTCGAGACGGACTCGAGGTTCAGCATGTGGCGGCCGACGACGTACTCGTCCGTGATGCCGTTGGCGCCGAGCATGTCGCGCGCCACGCGGGCGATGCGCAGGGCCCAGGCCACGTTGTTGCGCTTGGCGAGGGAGATGTGGGCGGGCTCCACCTTCCCCGCGGCCTTGAGCTGGCCGAGGCGCAGGGCGACGAGCTGGGCCTTGGTGATCTCCGTCACCATCTCGGCGAGCTTCTCCTGGTAGATCTGGAAGGAGGCGATGGGTTTGCCGAACTGGATCCGGGCGAGGCCGTAGTCGAGGGCGCACTCGTAGCAGGCCATGGCGGCGCCGATGGCGCCCCACGCGATGCCGTAGCGGGCCTGCGAGAGGCACGTGAGGGGGCCCTTCAGGCCCTTGACGCCGGGGAGGATGGCGTCCTTCGGGACATCGACGTCCTTGAGGATGAGCTCCGACGTCACGGAGGCCCGGAGCGAGAACTTCCGCTTCTGCTCGGGCGCCGAGAAGCCCGGCGTGCCCTTCTCGACGAGGAAGCCGCGGACCACGCCGTCGAGCTTCGCCCAGACCACGGCCACGTCGGCGACGGTGCCGTTCGTGATCCACATCTTGGCGCCGTTCAGGCGGTAGTGGGCGCCGCGATCCTCGGCGCGCGTGATCATGCCGCCAGGATTGCTGCCGAAGTCGGGTTCCGTGAGGCCGAAGCAGCCGATCTTCCGGCCCGCGGCCATCTCGGGAAGCCAGCGGTTCTTCTGTTCCTCCGAGCCGTAGGCCCAGATGGGCCACATGCAGAGGGATCCCTGGACGGAGACGAAGGACCGGAGGCCCGAGTCGCCGCGCTCGAGCTCCTGGAGGACGAGTCCGTAGGCGATGGGATCGAGCCCGGCGCAGCCGTAGCCATGGATCCCCGCGCCGAGCAGTCCGAGCTCGGCGAGGGCGGGCACGACCAGGGACGGGAAGGTGCCGTTCCGGAAGTGCTCCTCGATGATCGGGATGAAGTTCTCCTCGACCCAATCGCGGACGGTGCCGCGGACGAGGAGTTGCTCCTCGGTGAGAAGCTCATCGAGGTTGTAGAAGTCCACACCCTTGAACATGGGCACCTCCTCGGAATCCCGAGCTTAGCACCGCCCCGGGAGCGGGAAAACGGCGTCGGGGCCAGCCGGGGCTCCGCCGGCCCTTCCCGGGGGCCGGCGCCTCGGCGGGCCGGCGGCGGGCTGTTGACCCGGACAATCCACGAATGCCGAGCCGTCAGAGCGGTCTTCTCCGGTCCGGACTTCGTCAGGGCTCGTCGCAGCTCGGAGAATCCTCGCTCTTGCAGCGAAGCGCGCGATTCCGGCCCTGGCGGCCGGAATCGCGCGCGTTCCGACTGCGGCGGCTCGTCTTCGTGAATCATCCGGGTTAAGCTCCCCGCCCCTCCGCGACGGTGCGGGACGGGGCCGGAGGCATCCCGTCGTGGCCAGAGTCATTCTCGGCGAGGGCAAGGCTCGTCCGTTCTGGTACGGACACGGCTGGGTCTTCTCCGGCTCCGTGGACCGCGTGAACGGCCGGGTCGAGGACGGCGACGTCGTCGACGTCGTCGACAGCACGGGCAAGCTCATCGGCCGGGGCTTCTGGGACGCGCGCTCCATGCTCCGGGTCCGGATGCTCACGCTCGGTCCCGAGCCTGCCGTGGACGCGGAGCTCATCCGGAGCCGGCTCGAACGGGCCGTGGCGCTGCGGCGCCGGATCCTCGGGCTCGAAACGGTCACCGATGCCTTCCGCATCGTCCATGCCGAGGGCGACGGACTGCCCGGGCTCGTGGCGGACCGGCTCGGGAGCTTCATCGTGCTCCAGTTCTCGACGGCCGGCATCCTGCGGTTCCGCGATGTCATCGTCGAGACCCTTCGCGCCGCGTTCTCGCCCGCCGGCATATGGGAGCGGCTTCCGGACATCCCCGACGACGTGCTTCCCGGGCGCGTGCCGGGCGTTCTCGCCGGCGCGGAGCCTTCGGCCGAGACCGAGGTCCGTGAACACGGCCTCCGCTTCGTCTGCGACGTGAAGGGCGGACAGAAGACGGGCTTCTACACGGATCAGCGGGACAACCGCCAGATCGTGGCGAGCCTCGCGGAGGGTCGGGACGTCCTCGACACCTTTTCCTACGTCGGCGCCTTCGCCCTCCATGCGCTCAAGCGGGGCCGGGCGCGCTCGGCCCTCGCGGTGGATTCGTCGGCCCCCGCGCTCGCCCATGCCGAGGAGAGCGCCCGCCGGAACGCCATCCGCGGGTTCGCGACGGAGCGGCGCAACGTGCTCCGGTTCCTCGACGAGGCCGCGAAGGCCGGCCGCCGCTTCGACCTCGTCATCGCCGATCCGCCGAAGCTCGTCCGGAAGATGGCGGATCTGCGGTCGGGGCTCCGCACGTACTTCGAGATCAACCGGAAGGCCCTCGCCGTCGTCTCGGCGGACGGCCTCCTCGCGACGTCCTCCTGCTCCCAGCACGTCACGGAGACCGCCTTCTTCGACATGCTCTCGGGCGCCGCCAAGGCCGCCGGCCGCCGGCTCCAGATCCTCCACCGCGGGTCGCAGGGGCCGGACCACCCCGTCATCTTGCCCCACGAGGAGAGCCGCTACCTCAAGTTCATCGTGGCGCGCGCCCTCTGAGGGCGGCGCTCAGCGCTGGAAGATCGGCAGGATCCCGAGGGGAACCTGGAGGGTGAGCGTGGCCATCGCGGTGGCGTAGATATCCCCGTATTCCTCCCGCCGCGTCCTGCCCTCCCGGAGGTCGCGGAAACGGCCCGAGCCCGGATCGTGGAGCGCGAGGAACCACCGGACGATCGCGGGGAAGTAGCGGCCGAACGTGTCGCGGTCGTAGTCGAACCAGAGGCAGAGCGCCGTGTAGAACATCCCGTAGAAGGGGAATTCTGCGGACGTGGGGTGCGACGCGAAGGTCTCGAGCCTGCCGTGGGACAGGAGATACTCGCGGCCGAGGCGCACGTCCCGGTCGTCGTAGTGTCCGGCGAAGAGGAGGGTGGAGATGGCGGCGGCGGTGAGCTCGAAGGAGGAGCGGTCCTGGTTGAGGCCGTAGCGGAAGGACCCGTCGTCCTTGCGCGACCGCCGGACGTAGCGGACGGCGCGGTCGATGACGGAGGCCGGCACGGCGAACCCCACGTCCCGCGCGCTCCGGAGGGCCTGGATCATGCAGACGGTCATCGACCCCTCGTGGTCGGCGATGTTGAAGGGGTCGTACATCCAGCCGGAACCGTCGCCGACCTCGGCCTGGGAGGAGAGGATGAGGGCGACGGAGCCCGAGATGACCTCCCGGAGACGGTCGCTCCACTCGGAGGAGTGCCGGCGGACCCCGAACATCCCGCAGGCCTGGGAGAGGGCGAGGGTCGCGAAGCCGTGGCCGTGCATCTGGCTCGCGTTGTCCTGGTCGAAGTTGATGTAGAGCCCGTCGGGCCGGCGACCGTTGGGATCCGACCGCTTCTCGGCGCGGTCCATGAGGTAGCGGATGGCCCGCGTCACCTGGGTGGCGTGGGGGCCTCGGTTCTCCGTGTTTCCCGCGGCCATGAAGGCGAGGAGGGCCAGGGCCGTCGTGCCGACGCGGGGCGTCGGCGGGCCGAAGGCCCCGGTGGGATCCTGCTGGGCCGCGAGCCACGCGAGGGCGGCGCGGACCTCCTTCTCGGGAACGGCGTCCGGGCTGCGTGAAGGGGTGGCGGGTGCCGGCGCGGGCGAGGCGTGCGGCGTCCCCGCGGCCGGGGCGCAGATGGGGGATGCCGCCGGCGGCGAGGACGGGGCGAGGAACGCCGCGGCGACGGCCGCCACCGTGGCCCCGAGGCCGGCGAGGACGGGGGCGGTGACGGTCCGGCGCACCTCTACTTCCTCGCCGGCAGGTTCCGGAAGTACTGGCGGATCTCTTCCTCGTACTCCGGCGTGAAGTCCCGGAAGTTGTCGTTGACGAGTCGTTGGCGCGTCTCTTCGGGGAGGAGTCCCCAGCGGTCGATGATCCTCGCGGCGTCCACGCGGCGACCGGCGGGGTCGCGCCGCGCCGTGCCGGCGCGGTTCTCGCCCTCGGCCTCGTCCTTGCCCTTGTTGTTCTCCGGGCTCTTCGGATCCTCGCCCCGCTTCGCGGATTCGTCCTTCGGATCCTGGCCCTGCTGTCCCTCCTTGCGGTCCTTCGGATCCTGGCGGCCGCCCTGGTTGCGGTCCCGGGCGCGGGGCTTCTGATTGCGGCCGGACTTCGGGCTCTGCTGCTGGTCCTGGTTCTGCTGGCTCTGGCTCGAACTCTGCTGGAGCTTCATCCGCTTCAGGATCTCGTCGAGGTCCTTCACGATCTGGTCCTGCCGGGACCGCAGGCCCGAGACGAGCCGTTCGAGATCCTCGACGATCTGCTCGCCGCGTCCCGCCGCCCCCGTGGCGTCGATGCCCGAAAGGGCCTTCTCGATCTCGGTCATGTTCCGCTGGATCTGGCGGAGAAGCTCGGCGGGGTCGTCGCCCCCCGGCTGGGCGGCCGCCGCAGGGAGCATGGAGAGGACGAGGACGAGCCCGAGGGCGGGCGTGGCCCGACGCCGGTGCTGCACAAGGACTCCGGATGTCGCCATGATCATCACCTCGACCGGCCCGGCGCCTGGTTCCGGGCATCCTCCACCAGCTTCTCGAAAAGCTCACGGATCCTGCCCTGCTGGTGGACGAGGCGCTGCAGGATCATCTGCTCCGTGGGGTCGAGGCCCTTGTCGTTGACCTCGCGATTGCGGGCCCAGAAGGCCTCGGACTGGTTGTTGAAGTCGATCTGGCGGCGGCGGATGAGGAGCAGCTCGGCGATGCGGGAGACGAGGGGCTCCTGACCGCCGCCGCCGCCGCCGCCTTCGCTCTCCTCGACCTGCATCTTCCGCCGGGCCTCGAGCTCGTCCTCGAGGGTCCGCTTCAGTTCCTCGAGATTGCGGAGCACGTCGGACTGGAGCTTCTGGACGAAACGGTCGGTCACGCGCCTGTCCAACTCCTCGATGATCCGTCCCATGTCATCCGCGACGACATCGAGGACCCAGGCGAAGACCACCGTGTTCTCCTTCTTGAGAGCCTCGTTGATCTCCGCCACCCGCGCGCGGGCCGATGTCTGGTCCTCCGAGAGCTTCCTGATCTTCGCGCGGGTCGTGCGCGGCGTCCGCCCGTCCGGGCTCTTCTCGAGGTCCGCGCGGACCGTCTCCTCGTTGAGCGTCCGCTGGGTGTCGATGAGCTTCGACACCTCGGCCTTGATGTGGAAGAGCACGTCCTCCTGCTGCAGCCCGACGTAGCGCTGCTTCTCGTCCTCGAGATCCTCCTTCGCCTGCTCGAGGTACTCCATGGCCTCGCGTTCCTTCTGTTCGGCCTCGTCTCCCTCCTTGCGGCTCAGCTTCTGGGTGGCCTCGGCCATCCGGTTCGCGGCCTTCGACATGGCCCCCGACCCCTCGGGGCTCGTCTCCTTGAGGGAGCGGGCGAGCTCCCGCGCCTTCGCCTCGATCTCCTTCTGGCGCTCGGCGACCTCGCGGAAGCGCCGCTCCTCCGCCTCGCGGCGCTCCGCCTCGCGCTCCCGGGCCTTGTCGAGAGCCGACTTCGCCTTCGCCAGGCTCCGCGCGGCCTCGTTCTGCTTCCGGCCGCCCTGGCGGGGCGAGGATTCCCCGAGGCTCTCGCCGGCCTCGGCCATCCGGTCGCGGGCCTCGTCCAGCGCGGTACGGGCCTCCGCGACGCTCTCGTTCCGCCGCGCCGCGGCCACCTCGTCCACGGCCTTGCGGGCCTCCTCGAGCTTTCGCGAGAGATCGCGCTGCCGCTCGGCGAGCTTCGCCATGGCGTCCTCGGCCCTGCGGCGCATGAGGTCGCGGCGGAGCTTCGCGAGGGAATCCTTCGCTTCCTCGAGCTTCTTCGCCGCTTCGGCCTGGCGGTCCGCGGCCCGGGAGCCCGATTCCTCCCCGCCGGATGGCGCGCCTGCCTCGGACTCGAGACTCTGGCCCGCTTCCTCCATGGCGCCCGCGGCAGAGCCGGCGGACTGCGACGCCTCCTCCATCCCGGCCGCGGCCTGGCTCGACGCCTGTGCGCGGTCGTTCTGCCCCTCCGATTCCCGGCGCTTCGCCTCCTCGCGGGCCTTCGCGGCGGCCTGCTTCAGGGACTCGGTGAGGGCCTTCGCCTCGGCGGCGAGATCGGCCTGCTCCCGTGCCGCCGCCCGGGCCTGTTCCTCGGCCTCGCGTGTCCGGCCCAGCGCGTCGTCGAGGGCCTCCGCCGCGCGGGAGATGTCCCGGAGCGCCCGCTCGGCGCCGGAAGCGGCGTCCTCCGGGCGCTCCTCCCGGGCGGCCTTCTCGGCCTCCGAGAGCTTCGCGGCGCCCTCGGCGGAGGCGCGTGCGGCATCCGTCATGGCCTCGCGGAGTCCCTCCGGGGCGCTCTCGGCGCCGGACAGGGCCTCGGTGGCGGACCGGGCCGACTTCGACGCGCTCTCAAGCGAGGCGGCCGCGCCATCGGTCAGCGGTTTCGAGGCTTCCGCCGCCTCCGCGGCGGCACGGGCCGCGTCGGCTGCGAGGGCCTCCGCCGCCCGGCGGCGCTCGGCCGCGTCTCC
>CAYQRN010000121.1:0-13522 GCA_964419995.1 uncultured Planctomycetia bacterium | reverse complement strand
CCCGACAGGGCCGTGATGGCGAAGCGGATGCCTGCGCGGTCGAGGATCGCGGCCAGCTCGATGGTCGAGCCGCCCTCTCCACGCGGCGGGGGCAGCACGGCGTCCATGCCGAGACGGTCGCCCCCGCAGCAGTCCTCGGGGTCGTGGCCGTACGTTCCGTTCTCGGTCGGGTCGTGGGCCTCGGGATCGCTCGGGTCCATGCGGGGGCGGGGGAAGGTCCTCCGCGGCGTGATGATGAGACTGATCCGGGCCTTCGAGATCTCGGAAGCGAGGATCCAGGCTTCCTCTCCGCCTTCCACGACGAGCGGGAGGTCGAAGTCTCGCGACAGGGCCACCACGCCTTCGAGCTCGGCACGGGACGAGGCCCGCACGCGACAGGGGAGCTTCCCCTCGAGGACGTCGATGAGCGCCCGCGTCGCCTCGTCCGGCGATCCGCCGGATGCTCCCCCGCCCTTCTTCCCCGCGGCGTCGTCTCGAGCCTTCCGGGCCTTCTCGAGGGCCTCGCGTGTCGCAAGGCGTGCGGCCATCTGGCCATGGCCGTAGGACAGGAGAAGAGCCGCCGGCTCGCGGACGAGGAAGCCCTGGAGCGATCCGGGCACGCACTTGCCGATGACGCCCCCGGACGTCCCCTTCTCGCTGGCGCTCCCGGAGGACTGGTAGATCGTCGTCAGACCTGCCGCCAGGGCCATCGCGATCTCCGGCGCGAAGGGATCGTAGGTGTCCTCGGACTTCTCCTTCGACCCGGAAGTCGACACCGGGAGGATCCCCTGCCCCGCCACGGCCACGAATCCCGGCGCCACGAAGCAGCCGGAGGCGTCGATGATCGTGGCGTCCTTCGGGATCTCGATCCCCGTCCCGACCTTCCAGATCTTCGAGCCACGGATGAGGACGACGCCCCGGCGGAAGTTCCCCCGGTCGGAGGCCGTGAGGACATCGCCGTTCACGATGGCCGTCACGGTCTCCTTCGCGTCGCCGCGGCTCTCGCCGCGCGACTCCCCGCGGGAGGAGGCGGCGGGTCTCGACTCCCCTCCCTGGCCGCGGGCGGCGGCGGCGAGGAGAAGAACCGCCGTCATCGGCCTCAGCATGCGGCTATTCATGGTTCTCGCTTTCGTCCCAGGCGACCCGTCCCTCCACATAGACCCGCCGGATGCGGGTCGTGGGAGACAGCGGATCGCCGGTGAAGATGACCAGGTTGGCGTCCTTCCCCTTCTCGATCGTCCCCACGCGCGCGTCGATGCCGAGGAGCTGCGCGGGAATCAGCGTCATGGCCCGGAGAGCCTGATCGCGCGGCATGCCGAGCCGGCAGATCTCCGCCACGCGGGCCCTGTGCTCCGCATGCCCCGCGACGGAATCGCCGCTCACGCGGAAGGCAACGGCGATGCCTTTTCGGGCGAGGATCGCCGGTGTGTTCACGGCCGTTCGGACGAGATCGGCGATTCCGACTTCCGGAGCCACGACGGCCGCGAATCCCTTCTCCGAAAGACGGTCCGCAACGCGCCAGGCGTCGGAGTCGAGGACGAGGGCCGGACGGAAATCGCCGGCGTCGCCGGCGATCTCGAGGAAGTGGAGGACCGCCGCGGCCGAATCGAGGGCCAGGAAGCCCGGCATCTCGCGGTCGAGAACGGCCACCAGCGGCCTGAGGGCCGCCGAGGGCTCCTTCGTCGCGGCCGGCCGCGACGCGGCGCCGTCGGCCGCCGACGTCTCGACCGGTCGCGACGTTCCTCCTTCGACCCCGGCGGGCCGGGAAGCAGCACCGGAGGCGCCCCGCGCCCCCGCCGCCGCGCGGAGCGTCTCATCGAGGAAACGCCGCGAGGCGGTCCCGGGACGGAAAGCCATCTGGAGGAAGGCGGGGCGGACGACGCAGAGATCGGTCATGGTCCGTCCCGCCGTCCGGAGAACGGTCCCCTGGCAAAGGAGCCCGTTTCCCCCGGGGATCCCTATGCCGATGGAGGTGAACCCCGCCCGGGCGAGCCCGCGGTATGTCGCAGGGTCCGGATCGAGCTCGTCGAAGATGATCCTCGTTGCGTCGTTCTTCGCCGTCGTAGAACGGGAGCCTCCCCTCTGGACGGGGAAACGGCGACCCCGGATCTCGATGACCTCCGTCTGCGGCTCGGCGGCGCCCGCCTTGACGCCGAGCGTGCTGACCGGGCTCACGAGGCCCGGAAAGACGGTTCCGCCGGAGCAGTCCACGACCTCCGCATGGAGGGGGATGCGGACGTTGCCCCTTTCGCCAACCTCGGTGATCTTCCCCCCCTCGATGAGGATGACCGCATCCTCGATCGCCGGACCCGACACCGGGATGACCCGGTCGGCGCGGATCGCCATCACGGCCGGCGCGCCCTGGGCCGGCGCATCCCCCGGCGAGAGCATCATCGCGAATCCGAGACAGAGGAGCGCCGTCCGGGTCGCCGTGCTCCTCCGGATCGCCTCTGGCATGTCCGTTCTCCTCTGCTTCCGCCGGCTCAGAACCGCCTGCGATCCCGCGCCGTGTCGTACGCGACCTCGCCGTTGATCACGGCCACCGTGACATGGCTCCGCGGATCCAGCGGGTTTCCGGTCCAGAGGACCACGTCCGCGTCCTTGCCGGCTTCGAGGCTGCCGACGCGGCGGTCGATGCCGATCATCCGGGCCGGCTGGATCGTGAGTCCCCTCATCGCCATCTCCTCGGGGAGTCCGTGGCGAACCGCCATGGCCGCCTGGAACGGCAGCTCGTGCTCCGGCACCACGGGGGCGTCGGTATTGATCGCGATATCCGTCATTCCGCCTTCGTGCCAGGAGGCCGCGACGCCGAGGAACTGCGAGAAGACCCTGTCGTAGTGGAACTGCCGCGGTCCGAGGCAGAGCGGGATGCCGCGCTTCAGGAACTCGGCGGCGTTCAGATAGCCGTCGAAGGTGCCGTGATCGATGACGACCCAGAGCCCGAACTCGTCCACGAGGATCCGCATCGTGGCCTGCACGACCTGGAAGATCTGCGTGTGCACCGCCACGGGAAACTCCCGGCGGAAGAGCCCCCGCATGAGGTCGTACCGAAGGTCGAAGGCGGGTCGCTCCTGGCGCTCGCCCCGCTCCCACGCGGACCACGCCTCGTGGTAGCGCTTCCCGTCGCCGATGGACTTGCGGATCACCCAGTTCATGCCCATGCGCCCCGTGCCGGTGTCGCCCTGGAAGACTCGCTCTGGGTTTCCCGCCTGGGCGATCTTCAGCGCACCAGGAAACCGGACCATCATCTCGGCCGGAGTCCGCCCGTGGGTCTTGAGCAGCGCTCCGAAGCCCCCCATGTTGCTTCCCGACCCAGGAATGAAGAGGACCGTCGTCACGCCGCCCGCCACGGCGTTGCGGAGCGCATCGTTCATGGGCTCCACGTTGTCGAGGACGCGCAGGTCGGGGTTCACCTGGTAGACGGAGTCGTTGAGATCCGTCCCGGCGATGTGGCAGTGGAGGTCGATGAAGCCCGGCACCGCCCAGCGATCCGTCCCGTCGATGACGCGGTAGCCCGGAGGGATCGGCGTCGATTCGGCGGGCCCCACGCGCTCGATGCGCCCGTCCCGGATGAGGATGACCCCGTCCGTGACGGGCGAGCCCGCCATCGTGAGGACCTTGGACGCGCGGATGGCCAGGGGGGGACGATCTCCGTCCCCCGCGCCGGCCAGGGCGGGTCCAGCGACCGCAAGAAGGAGGACGAGAACGACGAACCCGCGGTACCGGAACATGACTCACTCCTTCCGGTGCACGAGGCGACCGTTGACGAGCACCGCGACAACCCGCGTGGAGGGATGGAGAGGCGGGCCATCGAACACGACGATGTCCGCGTCCCGTCCCCGTGCGAGGGTCCCGATGCGATCCGCGAGACCGAACATCCGCGCGGCGTTCACCGTGAGGGCGCGGAGAGCCTCGCCGCCGTCCATGCCGTGATGGACCGCGAAGGCCGCCGTCCGCGCCAGGTCTGCGGACCCCTCCGCGGAGCGGCTCTGGAAGGCCACGGGGATTCCGCGCCGCGTGAGGAAGGCCGCGGGATTGAGGCGCCGCCCCTCCTCGTCCGCCGTCACGGTCGGACCCACGAGGACGGACGCCGCGGATCGCGTCAGGGCATCGGGGAAACGATGAACTTCGTCCGCGCCCGAGAGAACGACCGAGACCTTCAGCTCGGTGAGCAACTCGAGCACTGCCGCGGCGAAGCGTTCGCCCCGAACCGACACGATCACGGGGCATCTCCCGGCGAAAGCGCGCCGCCAGGGCTCGAGCGCGGGGTCCTTCTTCGGTTCGTTCGGCGCAGCCGGCCGGGACGCGGCAGCCGCCTCCGGCCGCGATTCGGCCGCGCTCCGGGTCTCGGAGGCCGGCGCCTCGCCCGCGAAGCGCTCCACGCGCTTCGCGGTGATCGTGCCCCCTCCGACGTCCCCGACCCGGATCTCGCCGGTCAACTCGTCGTCGGAGATGGTGCCCTCGAGCACCGCTCGTCCCATCTCGGACTCGAGCACGAGGCGGAGCTTGCCGTCTTCGAACCGGCCTTCGGTGATGGGCCGGCTCTCGCCGCCGCCGAGCCTCGACGAGACGGTGCCCGAGACGACCTGTCCCTCGAGGTGAAGCTCGAGCGTCATGGGGATCGGCCGGGGGAAACCAACGACGCGCACTTCCCCCTCCCAGCGTCCGGACACGGGATCGCCGGTCCCGCCCACCGGAGTCGTCACGCGTCGCCGCGGCGTCTCGGCCGCCGGTGCACCGCTCCCCGTCTTCAGGGCCTCCTCGTACTTCCGCCACTCCTCGGCATACTTCCGGCCGTTCTCGAGCGTCGTGCGAAGCGAGTCGAGGGTGCTGCGGGACAGGGACTGCGTCGAGAGATCGAGCCGGATTCCCGCCGTCGCTTCGAGGACGACGTCCTCCCGCTTTCGTCCCGCCGTCTTCACGGCCGCCGCCCGACCCGATACGGTCTGGCCGCCTCCAGGAGCGAGGATCACGGTGGTCACGCCCGCGGCGCGTGCCGGCGCGAAGGCGGGATCGCCGGGCATGATGAGGTCCGCCGGTGAATCCTGCATGTCGACGACGCGGTCGAGCGCCGTCGACCGGACCTCGCCCTCCTCGCCCACGGTGTCCGAACGGATGCCGAGCAGGGACGAGCTGTCGATGAAGCCGGGCGTCGCCACGCCCCCGTCGAAGCGAAGCACGGTCGCATCCCGCGGCACCGCCACGTCGGGTCCCACGGCCACGATCCGCCCCTCCTCGATGAGGATCACGCCGCCGTCATCGGCCGTCGAACCGTCCATGGCCAGGATCCTGTCCACGACGACCGCCGTCAGGTCGCTGCGGACGTCGCGACGGTACACGGTCTCGCCGCGGAGCAGGACCCGCCGCGGCGCCGCGCCCGGAACGAAGGGGCCGTCCGCGAGGATCACGAGATTCCCCTCGCGGCCCGTCTCGAGGCTGCCGGTGCGCTCCGCGATCCCGAGGATCCTGGCGGCATCCAGCGTCACAGCGCGAAGGGCCGCCGACTCGGCGAGCCCGCCGCGCATGCACCACCCGGCATACCAGAGCAGTTCTCCGACCTCGGCAGCGCCCGGCGCGGCCACGGCCAGGCGGACGCCCGCCCTCGAGAGGATCGCCGCGCCCTCGGGATCCGGAACGCCATCCGGCTGGAAGCCGCCCGGCATGGATCGTCCGTACACTCCCGGCGGCCCGGAAGGTCTCAGGACGACGGCGGCGCCGACGGCCGCCAGATCATCGGCGAGGAGATGCGCCTCGGTCCCCCCCTCGATGATGAGACGGAAGCCGTAGTCCCGCGAGAGGTCGATGGCGCGCGCGATGTCCGCGGCCCGATGGCACCGCACCCGCACGGGATGCGCCCCGGAGAGCGCCGGGAGGATCTCGCGGATCGCCGCCGGCGGATCTGCGGCAGTCCGCGCCGCGTCGAACGCGGATCTGAGGGCGAGGATGGCGCCCATCCGCGCCCCAGGCAGCTGCGGCCGGGCCGGCGGGACCGGCCTGTCGGCGGGCGAGGGATGCACTGGCGGCTCGAAGATCCGCGGCTGACGTCTCACGGATTCGCCAAGCGTCACCTCGAGGGAGGAGCGGGGGACGAGGATCCGTGACGCCGGCTCGCCGGCGAGGCACGCCACGGCGCCCCAGCCGCCGATGAGTCGTTCCCCGCCCACCGTGACGAAGGCGTGCAAAACTCCGCCCTCGACGTCCCGCGACCGGTCCGCGAAGAGGTCGAAGCCATCCGCCGCGAAGACGTCCGCCGCGACGGACTCCTCCGAGGGCGATCCGTCGGCGCTCACGTCTCCACCGGCGTCCACGAGGGATGGGATCACGACGCCGCCTTCGGCGTCGATGACTGTCGCCCCCGCGGGCACGTCGACGCGTCCCACGGCCTCGATCAGCCCATTCCGGATGACGATGGTCGCTCCCTCGAGAACGGCTCCGGTGCCGAGGTGGACCGCCCTCGCCCCGGTCACGGCCACGCACGTACTGCCCCGGGTCTCCTGGGGCCGCGCCTGCCGGACAGGAGCCGCGAGAAGGGCGAGAAGCGCGAAAACAGGGGGGATCCGCGTCACGGCAGGGCCTCGCCCGTGAGGAGGCTCCGGAGCTTCGCGTCCTTCGACCGGTCGTAGACGGGGACACCCTCGATGACCATGCGCTCCACGAAGGCCCGGCCCGAGAGCGGGTCGTCCGAGAGGACGATGAGCGTCCCGTCCTTGCCCTTCTCGAGTGTTCCGATGCGGTCGCCAAGTCCGAGAATCTCCGCCGGGACCTGGGTCACGGCACGGAGCGCCACGTCCCTCGGAACTCCGTGACGCACGGCCACCGCGGCCTGGTACCACGGGTACCGGCTCCCGTAGCTTCCGCTCCCCGTCGTGAGGGCGAAGCGGACCCCCTTCCCGTGCAGGATCGCCGGCAGGACGCGGAGCACTTCCTTCCCCGTGCGACGGTCCGTTTCGAAGGCCTCGAGCTCCTGGTCCAGGATGACGGGACGGCCCGCCCGCGCCAGGGCGTCCGCGGCCTTCCAGGCGCCGTGCCCGACGACGAGCGTCGCGTCGAGCCGATAGGCCTCGATCAACGCGTTGGCGCGGATGACGTCCGAGGCATCGGGACACCAGATGTACGCCCGGAGCTTCCCGGAGAGCAGCCGGGACATGGGGCCCTTGCGCGGCTCGATCTCGAACGCGTCGAGATCGAGATCCGAGAGGAAGCCGGGTTCGTCCTCCTTCTCCGGCGCCGACTCGGCCTTCGCCTTCTCGCGGCGGAGGTATTCGAGGATCTCGTCGAAGGCCCGGCGGAGCTTCTGGATCTGGGACATCCGGCTGCCGCGCTCTGCCGCGATGGAGATCTTCATGCCGGCGTCATCGACCACCGTCATGGCGGCGACCGTCCGGCCGAAGGGCTTCACGACGAGCCCCGTGCCGCCGATGAGCGTCCGATGCCCGGGAATGACCATCACGGTTCCGATCCCGTCCCTGAGGCAGTTCTCGAAGTACGTGCTCGAGGCATCGAGGGAATCCCGGACCGAGACGAAGGGCACGTTCTCCTGGCTCTCGTTCGCCGTGTCCACACCGCCCTGGGAATGGGCGATCACGAAGGCCGGCATGACGACGCGGCCCTTCGCGTCGATGACGGTGGCATCCCACGGCACCTCGCGGGCCGGCCCGATCTCGGTGATGCGGCCGTTCTCGATGAGGATGAGGCCATCCTCGATCTCGGGACCGGCCATCGTGAGGATCCTGCCGCCGCGGATCGCCACTGTCTGGGACGGGGTCGGCGGCGACTGGGAAAGGAGGAAGAGCGCTGCGGCCGCGAGAGTTCGCATGGGCTTCATGGGGTGGGCCTTCCACCGTTCTCTTCGAAGACGACGGTTCCATCGATCATGACGAGTCGCACGCGGGAGGTCGGCAGGAGCGGGTCGCCGGAGAACACGACGAGGTCGGCGTCGCGGCCGGGTTCGAGGCTCCCGACGCGATCCGCGACGCCCAGGATCCCGGCCGCTGACACGGTGAGCGCCCGCAGGGCCTCCTCCGGCGAAAGGCCGAAGCGCACGGCCTCCCGCGCATGGACGAGCACCTCGTCGGGCGTGGCCGAACCCGCGCTCTGGAACGCGATCCTGACTCCCCTTTCCACGAGGATGCGCGCCGTGGCCGGCGTGGGAACGACGACGTCGGACGGGTCGAATCCGGCGCTCCGGCGGCCCTCTGGCGCATGGGCCACGGGTCCGAGAACCACGGAGATCCCCCTCCGGGCGAGCTCATCCGCCAGCCGGTGCGCATCCGGAGCCCGGTCGAGGACCACCTGGAGATCCTCGAAACGATCCTCCGGGCGATCCATGAGGTTGAAGATCGCCCGCATCTCCGCTTCCCGGTAGCACCGGATCCGGACCTGAAGATCGCCTTCCAGGGCGCGCAGAAGTACGCTCCTGGCCTCCGTGGGCGCCGCCCCGCCGCGGGGACCCGCCCGCTCCCGGGCCGCGTGCAGGGCACTGCGGAGCGCCCAGATGACGCCCATCCGTGTCGTGGGGCGGCGAGAAAAGAGGCTCGTGGCCTCCCCCATGGGCGGCCGGTTCCCGCGCGACGGCTCCGGGCCGAGGGTCACGCGGAGCGCTGCGTCCTCCCGGAGGACGGCGACGGACCCCGAACGATCCACGGGTTTGAAGACGACGCCGAGTCCGCCGACGACGTTCTGGACGCCGGGCGCGGCGAAGGCCGTCGTGACGCCGTTCTGGACCAGCGCGGAGAGCCCGCCGGCCCGCGCGTGGAGCGCATCGGCCACCCGGATCTCCGGCGTGACTTCGAGGCCCTCCTCGTTCTCGCGTTCGCCACGGTCGAGCCCGCGGGCCGTTCCGGCGTCCACGAGTCCCGGCATGCAGAATCCGTCGCCGGCATCGATGATCGCGGCGCCGTCGGGGATGGGAAGGTCGCGTCCGACGGCCTCGATCTTCCCGCCACGGATGAGAACGACTCCGTTCTCCACCGGGCCCTGCGTCATCGTGAGGATCCGCCCGCACCGGACAGCCACGACACCGCCCTGATCCTGGGCCGGCATCCCCTCCCCGAGCAGGGAGACGAGGAGCGCCGCAGACAGGATGCCTCGAAGGCTCATCGCGCCTCCTTCCCCCCATCGCCGTCCGGCAGCGCGCCGAAGATGACCCGGCCGCGGCTCATCACGGCGACGAGCCGGGAGCGGAGGTCCAGGGGATCCCCGGTGAAGATCGCGAGATCCGCGTCCCGGCCGGCCTCGAGGGTCCCCGTCCTGTCGGCGAGACCGAGGAGAGCGGCGGCCCCCTGGGTGAGCGCGCGGAGCGCCGCCCCGCGGTCGAGCCCGTGCTTCACGGCCAGGGCCGCCGAGAGCCGAAGCCCCTCGGGGGGACCCGCCGGCGCATGGCTTCCGAATGCTATGGGAACTCCGGCGGCGGCCAGTGCCGCCGGCATCCGCAGGGTCTCGGGCTTCGTGTCGAACCGGAAGGGGCCGACGATGACGGCGGCGCCGCACCCGAGGATCGCCTCGCGACAGGCGTCCGCTTCGTCCCCGCCGACGATGATGAGCCTGAGTCCGTGCGCCCGCGCCAGCTCCGTGGCGAGCGCGATCTCGTCGGAACGTCGGGCCAGGACGAGGGCCGGAATCCTCCGCGCCGTCAGCACTGCCGCGACGGGCGACGACCGGGGCCCGGCGCCGACGCCCTCGGGAACCGTGCCCGTCCTGAGCCAGTCGCGGAGCTTCTCCGCCGCGCCGGCCCTCGCCGTGGGCCGCCGCTCGCCGCTCAGGGCCTCGGGCCCGATGTTCAGGACCGCTCCCGCGTCACGCGCGATGGCAGCCGGAGCCCCCGTGCCGCCGCAGGTCGCGAGGATGGCAGCCGTCCCGCCGACGACGTTCCGCGCGCCGGGCGCGAGGAGGAAGGTCGTCACTCCGGCGGCCGGCAGCGCGCGGAGGGCCGGGTCGAGGGGATCGAGCGATTCGAGAGCCCGCACGCCCGGCATGAAGGACGCCGTCATCTCGTCCGCCTCGAGCCGGAGCCCCGCGTGGCAGAACGCATCGACGAACCCCGGGGTGATGACGAATCCCCGGAGGTCGCGCCCGGACTCCTCGGCCGCATCCTGCCCGGGCGAGACATCGGCGATGCGGCCGTCCTCGATGACGATCCGGCCGCCGTCGAGAACGGCCCCGGTCCCGGTCATCACCCGCGCGCCGCGCAGGACCTCCCGGACCTGGGCCCCCGCCACGGCGGCGAGGAACGGAAGGAGCGCGCCGGTGAGAGCCAGGAGCCGGCGGCGGCGCCGGCACGGCGCCGAACCTCGGGAGGGCGTCATGATGTCACTCCGATTCCGCGGGGTGGCGGATCCTGCCCCGGACGACGACGTACCGGACCTCCGCGAGAGGATCGAGGGGATCCCCCCGCAGGACGACGAACGTCGCCTCCCGGTCCTTCCCGATCGATCCGAGCCTGTCCTCGATGCCGAGGACCTCGGCCGCGTAGAGAGTGACGCCGCGGAGAGCCTCCGCCTCGGACAGCCCTCCCTGGACGGCCAGGGCGGCCTGCTCGCGGAGCGAGGCGACATCGCGTCCGCCCTCGCCGAGCGTCGTGAGGACGACCTTCACGCCCGCCCGGTGGAGCACCGCCGGCAGATCGGCGCGGCGCCCCCGCGCGGCCACCTCCGTCGCATCCAGGGCGGGGCCGGGAACCACGAGAGCCGGGATGCGGCGCCGCGCTATCTCGTCCGCCATGTCGCCCGCATCGGAGAGGCCTTCGAGCAGGATCGGCACGGCGAACTCATCTGCGATTCGCAGGGCATACTCCACGGCCAGGCGATCGTGGGCCTCGATCCGGAGACGGTTCTTCCCGGCCAGAACGGCCCGCAGGGCATCCTTCGCCGCGTCCTTCGCGGGCTTCTTCGGCTTCGGCGGAGCGCCGTCTGCGGGGGCGCTCTCCGCCGCGACCTCACGCTGCGCCCCGCCGCCCTGCCGCTCGGCGGCGAGCTTCCGGAGATACTCCGCCCGCTGTTCCCGCGACCATGTCCGGAACTCCGGCGGCAGTTCGACGCGACCGGTCCGGCCACCCCTCCCTCCTCCGGCGGAGCGGGGCTGAGAGCCGCCTTCCGCGGGGCGCGATGCGGCAGCCGGGCGACTCTCCGCCCCGGACGTGCGGAAGGCCTTCATTGCCTTCTCCCAGGACGCCAGTTCTTCCTCGTACTTCGTCCAGTCGGCGGCGTAGGTCTTCGCATCCTCGAGGAGCTTCTTCACCGCCTTCCATGCATCGTGCACATCACGGGTGGACGCGACGCGGCTTCTCGGCCGGCCGAGCGCGAAGCAGACGTGCTCCCCGTCATCGAGGGTCTCGACGTCGTCCTCGCCTCCCAGCCGGATCACGACGCCCCGTCCTGCCGTTGTCCCGGCGGTCCTCGGAGCCGTGAAGGCCGCCACGACACCGCCCTCGAGGGTCCGCCCGAGGTCGGGGTGGTAGAGATCGAGCCCGTCGCGCGCAAGGTCGGCGCCCGACAGGGCCTCGGGACTGCGATCCGAGGCGACGAGGAACGCGTCGGTTCTCGCCTCGATGAACGCGGGAACCACCGTGAGTCCGGCCCCGTCGATGACGCGGACGTTCGGGCGGGGCGGTCTCGGCGCGCCCACATGGCGGATGCGCCCGCCGCTCACGATGAGATCCGACCCCTCGAGGGACTCTCCGCCCACCGTGACGATGCGGGCTCCGCGGATGTGGAGACCCCGGCCCGGGCGGGTCTCGCCCGCCGGCCGCGACTCCTGGGCCGGCGACGCGTGGGGAAGGAGTACGAGGGCCAGACTCAGGGCGACCCGCAGCATCGACCGGACCTCCATGGCGTGAAAGACATCCTATGAATCGCTCTCCCTGAGGCTAAGGGTCCTCCGGGACCCTTGAGCCCGGCATCGGGAGGGGGACCGTCCCGGGAGGGGCGCCGGCTGCCCGAAAAATGCCCGCCCCCGGAATAGAAGCGCCCTGGCCTTCGTTCCCCGGGTGGCTGGACGTACGATCGGCCACGGCCGGCGTCGCGTCGAGACACCTCGTGAGACCAACGGATCGCAGGGACGAATTCCAGCGCCTGATCCTGCCCGTCCTGGATGCCCTTTTCAGGACGGCCCGGAGACTCACCGGAGATCATCGCCATGCGGAGGACCTCGTTTCCGAGACCTGCCTTCGCGGACTCCGGTTCTTCGACCGTTTCGCGCCGGGCACGCGCTTCAAGGCGTGGATCTTCCAGATCCTGCGCAACACCTTCATCTCCGAGGTCCGGCGCCGCGCCCGCGAGGAGCCCCTCGCACCCGTGGACCCCGCGGTTCTCCCGGATCTTTCAGCCGGGTCAGACGGAGCCGCCGCGGTCGACGGTCGCTCCGCGCGGGGCCGCGCCGCCATCCTCGACGCCGTCGACGACGACATCCGCAGGGCCCTCGACAGTCTTCCGGAGGATCACCGGATGATCGTCATGCTTTCGGTGTTCGAAGGCCTCAAGTACCGGGAGATCGCCGAGATCATGGACTGTCCGATCGGCACGGTGATGTCCCGTCTCTTCAGGGCCCGCCGCGCCCTGCAGGATCTCCTTCTCGAATACGCCCGCGCACGCGGGATCGCCGCAGGTTGAACGCCATGGATCCGATGATGGATTGCACCGAGTTCCGGCTCTGGCGCGGACCGTTCCTCGACGACGAGGTCGAGATGGAACGGATGCTCCGCATGATCGGCCACCTCGAGAACTGCCCTTCCTGCGCCGCAGACACGGAGGCCGAACGGATGGCCGCCGCCCGGCTCCGGGAGATCGGAACGGCGGAGGAGTGCCCCGCCGGTGCTCGCAGCCGCATCCTCGCGAGCCTCGCCGGCGCCGGAGCCCCCTCCGCCGCCCTTCCGGAGTCCGGCCGGTTCCTCCGTCCCGCCCTCCGCTTCGCGCCCTGGGCCGCCGCTGCCGCAGCGATCGTCGTGACCGTCCTCACGCTCCGGCACCAGCCGGTGGAGCCGGCCACGCCCGCGTCCTGCGCCGAACCGCACGGCTCGGCGGTGACGACGGCAGTGGCGCTCCACGAGGAACTCGCGAAGAGCATGGCGTTCGAAGGCGGCGCCGCCGGCGCCGAGACCCTGCTCGCGGCCCTCCGCGACGGCGCCGCGCCCGGCCAACCCTGCCGCGCCCTGCAGTGCCCCGACGAGACCATCGCCCTCGTCCGACAGGTCCTCGACGACCCGGAGGCCGCGCTTCCGCGCCTCGCCGGCCGCGTCCGGATCCTCGGGATGCGGACCCTCGAGGTCTGCGGTCAACTGGTGCCCCAGGTCCTCTGCGACGCCGGCGGCGCCCGCGTCTCCCTCTTCGTCATGAAGGGCACGTGCTGCCGCCTCCGCAATCTCGGCGCAAGCCCCTCGGAGATCGCCGGCCACCGCGGCACGCGCGAGTGCCCCCGCTGCCGCGTCGTCGCCTGGCAGGACGACCGCCATGTGTTCATCATGGTGGGCTGCTCCGGAACCCACGAGGCGAACCGGATCCTCGCAGGCGCCGACTGAACCCTATCCCGGACGATTCACGACTGCCGAGCC
>CAYQRN010000120.1:0-13591 GCA_964419995.1 uncultured Planctomycetia bacterium | reverse complement strand
CGCGCCGCGATCGCTCACGATGACGGGGAGGCCTAGGCGCAGGGCCTCGTCCACGGCGAACGAGTATGACTCGGAGGCGAGCGAAGGGAAGACGGCCGCGTCCGCCGGAGCCAGGACGGAGGCCAGGAACTCCGGATCGTAGGGCCCGTGGTGGACCACCGCCGGGGGGCGGTGCCGCTCGAGGGCCTCCCGGACCGCGTCGTCGAGGACGGCGCCGTGGAGGTGGAGGCGGACCGGCACGGTCGCCCGGACGAGATCGAGGGCCTCGAGGAGGAGCGCCGTCCCCTTGACGGCATTCAGGTGGCCGAAGTGCACGAGTTCGAGCGCGTCGCCGGCAGAGCGCACGGGAAGCTCCGGCAGAGGCGGCGATCCGAGCGGCACGACGCGGAGGCGTGGGCCGAGCTCCGTGCGATTCGCGAGGATGGCGTCGCGATGGGACGCCGAGGGCACGAGAATCCGCGACGCACGGCGAAACTCCCTCGCGAACTCGAGGAGGCGCATCGTCACCGCGTGCCGCGCCTCGGTCTCGTCCGGCGCCCCGGCCCTCACGAGGCAGGGGCCGCAGGTGTCCGGCGACTCCGGCTCCGCGCAGGGCCGCCCGGCCGGCAGCCGGAAGAACAGGCCGCAGGTCGCGTAGAGATCGTGGAGCGTGGCCACGCACCGGATGCCGCGGCGCCCCGCCAGTTCGAGGAGATCCGACGTGAGGCCGAACCAGTGGTGGACGTGGAGAACGTCCGGGCGCTCCCGTGCAAGGAGGCGATCCACGAGGAGATCCGCCTCGGGGTCGTGGGGATCCGCGGCACTCCGGAACGCGGGCCGGCGAAGGAGGCGATGGACGGGGACGCCCCGGTGCTCCTCGGGATCGAGGCGGCCCTCCGGGGCCATGCGGCCCGAGCCTGCGAGGATGGCGACCTCGTGCCCCGCGCCTGCCTGCGACGCGGCGAGCAGCTCGAGGTAGCGCTCGGTGCCGCCGCGGAACTCGGGAGGGAAGTTGTGGATGGCGTGGAGGATCCTCATGCGGGTGGAATCCCGTACCGGCCCGTGAAGCCCTCGCCGTGCCGGGCCCCCTTCGGGAGGAGGCTCCCGCGGTAGACGTTGAGGCCCGTCATGACGGCGGGCAGATCGGTGTAGGCGAGCTGGCTCCTGTAGCACTGGAGGGCCCGGATCTTCGCGTCGTGCACGGACGTCGTGTCGACGACCGTGTCGGGAAGAGACGCCGACCACGTCTCGTAGCCGAGGAAGGCGATGCGGCGGATGTCGTCATCCTCGAGGCGTCGGATCTCCTCCACGGCCATGGCGGAGGCCCAGTGATCCGGGTGGATCTCCCCGGTCCACGGCGCGTAGACGATGTCGGGCCGGAACTCGCGGATCGCGTTCCTGAGCCGCGCGGCCAGCCCGGCGATCAGTGCGCGGCGCTTGTCGTCGGGATCGGGCGGAAGTCCCTCGAAGATGTCGTAGTCCGCGTCTGAGAGGTTGTCGACGTAGCCCCAGAACTCGAGGCTCCCGATGCCGAGCTCCGACGCGGCTGCCTCCGCCTCGGCCCTCCTGAGGCTCGCATAGGTCGAGCGATCGTACTTACCTCCGGGATCCCCCTGGATCCCGCTGCAGACGAAGACGACCTTCACCGGATCGCCCTGCAGCGCATGGAGTCGGAGCGTGCCGCCGGGGCCCGCCGATTCGTCGTCGGGATGCGGAGCCACGACGAGCACGCGCCCCCGGGGAGGCCGCGTCCGGATCTCGGGCAGGGGCGGTGGCCGAAAGGACGTCATCCCCCGTCTCCACGAGCCAGCGAGGCGTGCTGGCACTCCGCCTCGACATCGAGGCAGCGCTGCCAGAGGGGAGCGAACACGTCCTCGGGGAAGACGGACGCATCGAGCGGATCGACGATCTCGCGGTTCCACCCGCCGCCGGGTCTTGGCCAGAGCCCGTCGCCTTCGAGCTGCCGGCGGAGGGGAGAGAGGGTCTCGGGCTCGAAGACGAAGAACCGGGCCCGCGCCGGGGCGAGGCTCCTCACGAGGTCGATCTTCGCCTCCACACCGGAGGGCGTCTCTCCGGGCAGTCCGACGGCGACGAGGAAGCCGAGATCGAGCGCCGCGGCCCGCGCCGTCCGCGCGAGAGCGGTCACGGCTGAGGGGGCGATGGTCCCGGGAAGCCGAAGCGCGGCCGAGTCGTCCGCCGCGTCGAGGACGAGATCCACGCGGCGAAGGCCGGCACGGCGGAGCGCATCGAGGCGTTCCGCGTCCATGTGCCCGGGGACCGTGAACGCAGCGAAGGGAAGGCCGCCGGTTCCCGCCGCCCGGACGAAGTCCTCCACCCAGCGGCCGTCGTGTCCGAAGGAGCGGTCGAGGAACTGGATCCGACGGGCTCCCTGCGCCGCGGCCCGGCGGATCTCCGTCGCCACGGCCGCGGGCGGCCGCAGGACGGGTTCCCAGCCCCACGCGAACGCGAGATGATTCACGAAGGAGGAGGCATGGAGGCCCGCCGGCGAGCCGCGGCCGGCGAGGACGGGCGCCACGCCGGTCTCGCCGAAGACCGATGCGCCCGTCGACAGATCGTGGAGGGCGGGGCCTCCGAAGAGATCGGTGTCGAAGTCCGGAAGATCCTCGGGCGCGAGGCGTTCCATCGCCGGATCCGGCATCACGGAATTCCCGGCGGCGAGATCGAACTCTCCGCGCCGCACGGCGCGGAGAAGGCCCGCGAGCGCGGGTTCGGGCGTTCCCGGAAGTACGATGAGAGGAAGATCGCGCCGGCGGAATCGATCGGGAGCCTCCATGGCGAGGGGGCCGAGGACGATGATCGGCCTCGGGCCGGCGTCCCCGGCCTTCGCGGCGAGGAAGGTCACGATCTCCTCGTGCTCGGTGGTGGCCACGAAGACGAGGGCGCGGGGATCCGCGGCGGCCACGCTCGCTTGAAACCCCGCTTCGGTGGTGCCAAAGTCCGCCGCGATCCGGCTCGTGCGGAGCCCCTCGCGGCGGGCAAGGGCGGAGAGGGCGGCGATGGCCGGCGAGAAGGACATCCCGTCCCCGTCCACCACCTGTACGAACGAAACCGTCATGGATCCTCGGCGGACGCTGCGCTCTGCGGGCCACGATGTCCGATCACAAGGCTGCGCTGTCTAACGGCTTAGGTGCTATCAAAGCCGGCGTGACCACGCAACCCTCTCCCCTTCTTTCGGCCATCCTCAGTCCCGGGACCGAGTCTCCGGGCGATCGCCCGCCAGAAGGCGGCCGGCGTCGCATCGCGGCGGCGCTTCTGATCGTGCTGGCGGCGGCCCCCCTGCTCCCGGGCCCGGCCCGGGAGATCGAAGGCCCCCTCCTCGCCCGCGTCGCGCGGCTCCTCGACATGGGGGACGCCATTCCGGCGGCGGCGCTGCGCCTCTTCGACTTCGTGGGATACTCGCCCTTCTCCCTCCGGGCGCTCGCCACGGCCTTCGCGATCGCGACCTTCTTCCTCCTCGCCCGCATGCCGGGCGCTTCCCGCGGGTTCCCCCTTCTCGTCCTCGCAGCCTTCCCTCCGATCCTCGCGGCGGCCGGCCGTGCCACCCTTGCCGCGTACGTCATGTTCGTGACGTCGCTCCTGCTCGCGGTCGTTCCTTCCTTCCTCCGGAGCGGGCGGCCGGGGGCCCTCCTCGGCGTCGCTGCGGCCACGGCGCTCGCCTGCGACGCGACGGCATCCCTGATCCCCGTCGCCCTTCTCCTTCCGATCCTCGCCGCCCGGCGCCGTTGCGTCCCCGAAGCTCTCGTCTGCCTCGTCACCGTGGCCGCGGTCGTGATCCTCCACGCGCGGCTCTCCGGCTCCGGTCTTCCGACTCTCCGTTCTCCGCTGACATCGGCCGCCGGGACGTTCGGCGGACTCTCCGCCATCACGAACACCGCGCCGGGTGCCCGCCCGGGATCCGCAGCCGATGTCGCTCTGCCTCTCGTCATCGCCGCGGTCTTCCTCCTCGCGGTGCTCGCTGCGGCCTTCCGCTCCGCGGCGGGTCTTGTCGCCTTCCTGGCCCTCGGCGTCCTGCCCGCCGCCGCCCAGCTCCTGCTCGCCTCGCCCGCAGGAATGCTCATCCCCATCCTGGCCCCCGCGATTCCGGGTCTCGCAGTTCTCGCGGCGGAGTCCGCACGCCGCCACGGCACGGGACGGCGGGTCCGCGCCGTCCTCGGCGCCACCTGTGCCATCTCCCTGCTTCTCCCGGTGTCCGCGTTCCTCCGCCCCCACCGTGACGACCTCCGGGCCGTGGAGGTCCTCGATTGGGTCCGCAGCCAGGCCGGCCCGGCAGATGTGCTCCTCCTCGACGGCCCGGGAGCGCCGGCCCTCCTCTACGAGGCTCGCACGGGCCGGGATCCCGGCGCCCGGACGGTCATCCTCGGCGACGGCGCGGAGCGGGAAGCCACGCTTCGCGCTCTCCTCGCATCGTCGACGCCGCGCGTCTTCGTGCACGGCGCGCGCGGCGACGTGACAGCCGCACTCGCTCCGGCCTTCGGCGAGGTCCTCGCCGGTCTCGTGCCGGTGCCCCGGACGACGGTCCATCTCCGGCGCTGACGGCCGTCAACGGGGTTTCAGAAGTTCCCAGAGGGCGCGGAGCACCTGGCGGCACGCTGAGGCATACCCCTGCTTGCCCCGGTAGTGGCGGCGCATGCGGAAGCACTCCCGGATCGCGACCCAGGCGAGGGCCGGCCGCACGGCGAGGAGGCCTGCGGCGCCGTAGTGCTTCCGGTAGTAGGCGAGGCGGTTCCTGTGCCATTCGACGCCGAACTGCGGGAACTGGGCGGTGCTGCGACCGAGGTGGTGCGTGACTTCGGCATCGGCCACGTACCAGGCGGCGAAACCGCGTTGCCGGAGACGGAGACACCAGTCGACGTCGTTGAAGAAGAGCCAGAGCTGCTCGTCCATGGGACCCACGGCCTCGAAGGCCCGGCGGCCCAGCATGAGGCAGGTCCCCGGCGGCTGCTCCACGCGGCGGGTCGCGAGGTGGTCGAAGTCCCGCATGAAGTAGCGGTCCATCTCCTTCCGGCCGGGCGGAAGGAGAGAGAGGGGCGTGTCGTAGCAGAGCGCCGTCGCCAGCGTGGGAAACCGCATGCACGCGCGCTGGACGGATCCGTCGGCGTTCACGAGCCGCGGCGCGACGGCTCCTGCTCCCGTCGCATCGAGAAACGCGGCGAGGCGCCTCAGGGCTCCCTGGTGGATGCGCGTGTCGCTCCCGAGGAGGCAGATGCGGCGGCCCGCGACGAGGGCAAGAGCGATGTTGTTGCCCCTGGCGTAGCCTTCGTTGGCGGCGTTCCGGACGAGCCGCGCATCCGGAAACTCGGACGCGACCATATCCGCGCTGCCATCCGCCGAGGCATTGTCCACGACGACGACCTCCATCGTGAAGTCCGGACCGGCCTCGGCGAAGACGGACCGGAGGCAGTCGCGGAGGAGATCCCGCGTGTTCCAGGAGAGGACGATGACGCTGAGGTCCGGCTGTGCAGTCATGTCGGGCTGAAGGTTAACGTGCCATGTCAGCGCAGCCCCGCGAGCACTTCGCGGTAGAGGGCGGCGTGCTCCTCGGCCATCCGGTCGGCGGACAGTTCCGCGACGGCCCGCCGGCGGCCCGCGAGTCCGAGGGTCCGGCGGCGTTCGGCGTCCCTGAGGAGCGCGAGGATCGCCTCCGCGAGGGCATCCGGACGGCGGCGCGGCACCACGAGCCCCTCGACCCCGTCGGTCACGATCTCCGGGAGCCCGTCGGCGTCGCTCACGATCACCGGCACGCCTGCGGCCATGGCCTCGGCCACTGCGAGACCGAAACCCTCCCATGCGGACGGCTGCACGTAGACGGAGGCGCGCCGGAGCAGGGCGACAGGGTCCTCGACGAAGCCGGGCAGGGTCACACGGGAGAGCTCGAGCCGGCGCACGAGCCGGGAGAGGCGGCCCCAATCGGGACCCCGGCCGCCGATGACCAGCCGGGCGCCGGAGTCCCGCGCTTCGACCTCCCGCCAGGCTCGGAGGAGTGTCGGGAAGTCCTTCTGGGGCGTAAGACGCCCGAGGGACGCGACGAGGCGCTCCGACCCGCCCTCTCCGTCCTCCGCCGGACGGAACCGCTCCGTGTCCACGCCGTTCCTGATGACCCGGAAGAAGTCCGGACGGAGCCCGGTCCGCCTCACCTGGAAGCGCGCCACAGCCTCCGAGACACAGATCTCCCGGGCGCAGAGTCCCGCCGTCAGCCGGTCGAGGAAGAACCGCCAGGGCACGGCGCGGCGGTCCACGTTGTGCATCGTCGTGACGACGGCGACGCGCCGGCGGTCCGCCGGCGACAGGCGCCGGACCGCGAGGCGGCTCGCCAGGGCCGCGTGGATCATGTGCCCGTGCAGGATGACGGGCGGCCCGGCGGGGACTTGCCGCGCGAGGCGCGCCGCCGCCCGGCCGATGCGCCTCCGGGAGACCCCGAGGGCGGCGCAGGGCGTGCCCGTCTCGCGAAGTCGTTGCCCGAGTTCACCCTCCCCCGCCTCGAGCACGACGACGGAGACGTCGAAGCCCCGGTCCGGGAGCATCCGGACGAGGTCGCAGACCACGTTCTCCGCGCCGGAGATCCGCGAACCGGGCAGGACATGGACGACCGCAGGCCTCATCGGACGGTGTCGCGGCGCCTCCGGCGGTCCTGCCTCGTCCTCCACATGGCTCCGCGGACGTACCATGTCGGCGAAAGGTCGGCAAGCTCGAAGGCCGAAGAGAGGGGGCCGGGGGTTCCTTGACGCGCCCCCGGATGGGCTCTCATAGTCCCGGCTCCGGATCGGGCCTGCGTCTCCGCGGCGGGACGCACGATCCGCCCCGCCACAAGTCCGGTCATCGCGACCGAGGAGGATCCATGAATCTCGTTCTGATGCTGTGCTGCGCCCTGCTCGTCCAGGGCGACGACAAGGTGACGCTCAAGTGGCAGCCGAAAGACGGAGAGAAGGTCGCCACGACCCAGACCATGAAGGTCAATCTCAAGGTCTCCGCCGCCGGTCAGACCATGGACATGTCCATGACGAGCCTCACGAAGGCCTCGACGGAATTCGGAGACGTGAAGGATGGCGTGGCCGGCCGCCGCGTCGTCGTCTTCGAACAGGACACCGAGGAGATGACGCAGGGGGGCGAGACCAACTCGCGCGAGAAGGCGACCCACGGGAAGACCTTCAAGGTCGTCATGAAGGACGGGAAGCCCGTGATCGAGGGCGCCGACGAGCTCGACGACGATGAGAAGGGCAAGCTCGCCCGGGGCGACGTCGCCTTCCTCCTCCTCCCGAAGAACCCCGTTTCGAAGGGCGAGTCCTGGGAGCTCTCGGCCGACGAGCTCCGGGCGTTCTTCGAGGAAAAGAACATGAAGGGCAAGTTCGCCATGACCCTCTCGGAGACGCGGGAGGAGGGCGGACGGAAAGTCGCGGCCATCGCCATCGTCTTCGACGTCAGCGATGACAAGGCGACAGGTCAGAGGATGAACATGAAGGGGTCGGGCACCATGCTCGTGACCCTCGATCGCGGCCTCCCGGTGTCGCTCACGGCCACGGGCCCCGTACTCTTCACCGAGGGCGAGGGCGAGGAGAAGGTCGAGGGGAACGGAACCCTCGACGTCAAGATCACGCTCGACCTCAAGTAGACGCGTCCGCCGCGTTCACGGGGCGGGGTCTGATACCCGCCCCGGACGCGAGTCCCCTCCCCTCCTCCCGCCCGGAGCTTACCCCGCTCTCGCGGTCCGAGGAACCCGCTCCGCGCGTCCGATCCCGCGGACAAGGCATCGGGCCGCGAAACCTCCGCGATCGTCGCGGCGCCGCGCGGCCCGATGGGGACATCACTCCCGGTTCAGGACCCGACGGCGATGGCCTCGACGTCGGACGTGCAGAAGGTGGCGGACGGCGGACCTCCGGGCCCCGGCATGCCGAAGGAGGCTGTCACGGCCTGGGCGTAGAGGGTCGTGAAGGGAAGGGATCCGGCAGGGAATCCCGCCGGGATCGAGAATGACACGCTCACGTTCCCGGACGCGTCGGTCATCCCCATGGGCAGCACCGCGAAAGGCATCGCGATGCCCAGCGACAGCGTGGCGATGGGGCCGAAGTTGAGGGACGTCGTGCCGGTGTTCTCCGAGATGCCGAGAACGGTCATGGCGCCGGCCGGAGCGCCTGTGACGTCGAGGGTCAAGGTGGCGCCGCCGGTGATGCTCCCGGTGACGGTGAGGTCGGAGCAGCTCTGAGAGGCGACGGGGGCGACGAGGAGGCCGAGCCCGAGGAACGCCACGACGGCAGGCAGAAGGGTCTTCATTCTTGGGATCTCCATTGGACCGCGCCGCTTCGGCGCGGGTGAGAGTCCCGTAGCGAAGGGCGTGCCGTCCTGCCGGCCCCGCTGCGGGGATTCCGAGACGGACGAGGGTCCTCGCCCGGCCATTGGCGCGGCGGACCCAAGGTCCCGGCGCGAAGCGACATCCGACGTTCCGGTATCGGCGCCGAGGGCCGCGCGAGCACGACGGCGTCTTCGCGGCCCGTTAACATGGCCCCTCCGACACGCCCTCAGTCCGGCTCCGCGGACATCATTGTCCCGGTGCGGGCAGATCGGCGCCCGCGCGCCGGAAGCCCCTCAGAGGTTGATGACCGGCGAGGAGAACGACGCGACGGACTCCACGAACCCCTCGGGATGCCAGCGGCGGATGGCGCCGCCGCCCGCCCTGTAGATGAGGCGTCCATCCGGAGTCCATTCGAGGTCGTCTCCGATCTGCGGCGCGGTCTCGACGAGCACCGGCGCCGCGGGCGAGGCGGCGGACCAGGTCCAGAGCTGATCTGCTCCGGCGCTGCCGAACACGACGGCAAGCCGGGATGCGCCGGGATCGCTCGCCACCCGCCGGGGCGGGAGCGGAGAGAACGCCGTGAACGGAAGAGCAGCACCTCCGGTCACGGGCACAAGCCAGCCCGAGGGATCCGACGCGCCCGAGAGGCGACCCCGCACCGCGAGAAGCCCGGTGCCGAGCAACGCCGCCTCCTCCACGGACTCGAGGCCATCGATGGGCGCGGAGCCGCCGGTGACGCCGGGCTCGACACGGATGAGCTTCCGGGGAGCGCCCGCGGGGCCCATGAGGAAGAACCTCGGCCCCCCGGGGCCGGCCTGGCAGTGGCCGTCGAGCTCCATGAAGGGCATGGCCGAGGACGGAAAGAGCCCGTCGAGAGAGTTGAAGAGATGGATCGGCACGTTGCCGGCGAAGCCGAGAAGGAGCTGCAGGATCACGTACGGGATCGTGACCAGGATGCGACCCGCCGGGGGGCGGTTCGCGAAGAACGTGAGGACGTTGTTGCCGTCCCCGATGACGATCTCGCTCTCGATCCCGAGTGCGAGCCCGATGCCGGGGTTCAGCGGCACCGTGAACTGGAGCCCGAAAGCCTCACCGACGAGGAGGTTGAACTCGCTGCCGGACCCTTCGAAGAACGAGACGAGGGATCCGTCGGCCGTGAGCGAGAGTCGCGGGCGCACGCCGGGCGCGCCGTAGTTGGGGCCACGGACAGGACCCGGCGCGCCGAAGGCGACGACCGGTCCGCCGGCCGCCGGCACGCGAAGCACGACGCAGGCCGCTTCCGAAATCCCCGCCCGAAGCGCGATGGCGCTTCCGTCATCCGATACGCGGATCGCGTCGTCGATGAAGCCGGCCGGCACGGGAAGGGGAATCGCGGCGGAGCCGAAGGTCGCCGTATCGACGCGGACGAGCGTTCCGCAGGCCGACGTGAGGAAGAGGGCGCCGGCGGCGAAGGCGACGGACGAGGGCACCGCACCCGCAGGGGGCACCATCAGCGGGCTCGCGACGGACGACCCGTCGGTCCGCGCGAGTACGACGCCCGCGGCGCCTCCCCCGGCGGGGGCCACGGAGAAGGCCAGCCAGGGCCCGAAGGCCGACGCGGCGACGGTCGCGAGGATCCCCGAGGCGCCACCGTTGCCGCGGTATCGCCCGACGACTCTCGCGCCGGCGGCCGTCACCTGGAGAAGCGCCGTCGTCTCCTGTGTCGCCACGCGGTAGAGCCGGCTTCCGTCCGGCAGGCGGATGCGAGCGCCCGCCTCGAACGTCTCCTCCCGCGGGATGTCCGTCCGGGGCGAGAAGGACTCGACGGGCGTCGAGAGTCGGATGGGCAGGAAGCGGACGTCGCGGAGCAGCGGGGCCGCACCGGCAGGAGCCGCAGCATCGAGGATCTGAAAGCCGCCCGGGGCGCTTCTCGCGATCGGAGCGGGCGCCTGCCCCCTCACGCCGCCCGACGACCACGCGAGCAGAGCGACGAGAAGGCCGGCGCGGCCGAGGACGGATCCCGGGTGCCTCATGAGTCCACACATCTCCGGAACGGCGCTCGATCCATCATACTCCTCCCCGCCCGCGCCCGCCACCGCCCTTCTGCCTGCGCGTGTAGGTCCGGAGCCAGGTGCGGAGTTCGTATCGCTTGAGATCGTGGTAGAGCGTCGAGCGGGCGACTCCGAGAAGTTCGGCGGCCCGGTCCTTGTCGCCCGAGGCCGCATCGAGGGCCCGCTGGAGCGCCCAGACGCGGAGCGTCTCGAGATCGTAGGGAACGGCCGGCTCGCCGGCGCTCGCGGTCGGCTTCTGCTCCGCGATCCGGTCGGAGAGATGAGACAGCTCGATGACGCTGCCGTCGGCCAGGGCCGCCGCCCTCGAGAGCTCGTTCTGCAGTTCCCGGAAGTTCCCCGGCCAGTTCCAGGCGAGCAGGGCCCGGCGAGCATCCGGATGGAGCGTGCGCCTCGGCTCGGGAGCGGAGGCGAGGAAGCGGTCGATGAACGCTGCCGCATCCTCGGGGCGCTCCCGGAGCGGCGGCAGCGAGATGACGGTTCCGGAGAGACGGTAGAAGAGATCCGTCCGGAAACGCACGCCGCTCCGCAGTTCCTCGAGAGGGCGGTTGGTGGCCGCCACGAGGCGGAAGTCCGTCCGGACCCGGCGCTGGCTCCCGAGGGGCCGGACCGTACCCTCCTCGAGGACGCGAAGGAGCTTCGACTGCAGGCCGGGGTCGAGGTCTCCGACTTCGTCGAGGAATAGAGTGCCCCCGGCCGCCAAGGTCAGGAGACCCGGGCGATCCTCCGTCGCGCCGGTGAAGGCGCCGCGCGCGGAGCCGAAGAGCTCCGCCTCGAGAAGTCCCGCGGGAATCGCGGCGCAGTTCTCCGTGAGGAACGGCCCTTCGGATCGCTCCGATGCAGCGTGGATCTCCCGTGCGATGACGTCCTTCCCCGTTCCGGTCTCTCCGACGATGAGCACGGGCATGTTCGTGCGCGCGACCCGCGCCGCGGTCTCGAGGATCCCCTTCATGGCGGCCGACTCGGCCACGAGGCGGCCGGGGGCGCCCGCCACCGCGCGGAGCTCGGTCTCCCTGTCGCGTCGCCTTCGCGTCTCCGCCTTGAGAAGCTCCTGGAGCCGGCCGTTGAGATCTCTGATCTCCTTCTCCTTCTCCGCCCGCGCGAGCACGACGGCGGCGTGATCGGCGAAGGCCGAGAGGAGGCGGACGCGATCCGGCGGGAAGGCATCCGCCCGGCCCGGATGGTCGAGATAGAGGGCGCCGCGGACCCGACCCTCCGTCGTGAAGGGCACGCAGACCACCGACGAGAGTCGAAGCGTCCTCACGCTGGAGACCTCCCGGAAGCGCGGGTCGCTTCCCGCATCGGCGATCGCCACCGCGCGACCCCGGGCGAGCACGTCCTCGACGATGGTGGAGGACACGCGGGACTTCGGAAGGCGGATCGAGCGTCGATCGATGCCCCGGGCCACCGGGCAGGCGAAGCCGCCCTCCTCCCGGAGGACGATGAACCCGCGCTCGGCCCCCGCGAGGGAAATGGCGCCATCGAGGATCTCTTCGAGGAGCGTTTCCACCGGCCGCTCCGACGAGAGCGTCCGCGAGATCCGAAGGATGGCATCGAGGGCCCCCGGCGGCAGATCCGCCGGCGCCTCGAGATGCGCGAGGAGCCCCTCGAGCTTCTCGTTCCAGGTCGTCATGAACACCCCCTCTGCGTCCGACTCCGACAGGGCTGCGAACAGACGGCGGAGATCCTGAACGAGTTCGGCGACCGTCACGCTCCTCGCTCCATGGGCGATCGCCGCCGCGAGAGCGGCGGCGCGGAGGTCCACGGACTCCGCGGCCCGCGCCGCGGCGACGAGGCGCTCCGCCTCGGTCCCTTCGAGCGGGCGCAGGTCCGAAAGGACGAGCAGCGCGCGGACCACGAGCTGCGGAATCCCCGACTCCGCCGCCGCCAGCGCGGCGGCGGCGAGGGCGAGAGCCGGGCCGGTCCTTCCGGCGCGGGCTTCCGCGAGGGCCCGAAGGAAGTCCCGCTCGACGCGCTCGGCGGTCCCTGCGCCCCTGAACAGCGGCTCCGCGGCTTCCGCCACGGGCGCGCCGCAGTCGGAGGCCGGATCGATGGCGAGCGCCGTTCCGAGGGCCAGGCGCGCGGCGATCTCGACGGCCGGAAACCGCCCCTCCTCCGCCACCGAGAGCGCCTGCGACGCAAGCTCGCGGGCCGCATCCTCCGACCCCACCGCCGCCTCCGTCCTCGCAAGCTCGGCGAGGGCGGCTCCCGCGCTCCGCCGATTCCCGAGCGACATGAAGACTCCGAGGGCCGCGCGAAGCTCCGTCCGGGCTTCCGTGAACCGCCCGAGCAGCCTGAGGACGATGCCCCTGTTGGCGCGGCTCGTGGCCACGCCGAGCCGGTCTCCGGCGCGGCTGCGGATGGCGAGAGCCTCTTCGTGGGCAGCGAGGGCCGCGGACAGTCGTCCGGCCCGCTCCTCGAGCACACCGAGGTTGTTGAGGGTGGAGGCGAGGTTGATGGCATGCCCGGCGTCCCTGAAGAGACGGAGCGCCGCGGTGTAGGCATCCCTTGCCGCGTCCGGCCGGCCGGCCGCAAGGAGGATCTGGCCCCGCAGGCTCTCGATGGACGCCCGGAGCGCTCCGCTCTCCCCCTCTGCGGCATCCGCAGCACCGAGCGCGAGGTCGAGCGTCCGCTCCGCCTCCCCCGTCTCCCCGCTCCCGTGGAGGATCTGCGCCAGCGTCGCGAGGATCGTGACGCGCTCCCGCCCGGCGGCCGGCGTGAGCCGCAGCGCCTCGCGGATGTCGTGAAGCGATTCGGCCACGCGGCCGCGCTGGAGAAGGCAGACGGAGCGGATCCGGCGGGCTGCCGCCTCCTCCCCCGCCGGCAGGTTCCCGCCGGCCATGGCGGCGTCGAGCGCCTCGACAGCGCCGGGGACGTCACCGGTGATGCGCCGGATCTCGCCCCGCGCGAGATGGACGATGGCGCCGCTCCCCCGGGCGGCGACACGTTCGATGAGTTCGAGGGCCTCCGCACCGGAGCCGGAACAGGCGAGGAGGACGCCGAGCCGGCGCGCCGCCTCCGGCGCGGCGCTACCCCCCGCCGCCGCGACGGCTCCGAGAAGCCGCCGCGCGAACGTCATGTCGCCGCGCGAGAGCGATGCCTCCGCCGCCGCCATCACGGCCCGTGCCACGTCCGGACCCGGCTCCGCTTCGTGACGATGAAGGACCTCGAGGGCTCCGGCGTCGGGTCCGAGCTCGCTCGTTGCGGCGCGGCAGGCGTCCGCAAGCGCGGCGTGCAACGCGGGCATCGATGTCCCGCC
>CAYQRN010000119.1:0-13622 GCA_964419995.1 uncultured Planctomycetia bacterium | reverse complement strand
CGCCCTCCTGGAACCAGTAGGAGTCCACGTCGTGGGCTTTCCTGTTGCCCCGCGAGGACTCCACCTTCTTCCGCGTGTTGTAGGCGATGAGCTGGTGCGTGCCCTCGTGGATGATCGTCGAGTTGTCCGTGCCGTCGTAGACGAAGAGGCGCCCGCTCCACTGCTCGTAGTGGCCGGCGGCATTCTTGAGGTCATTGCCGCGGCGGCGGTTGTACTCCTGGTACCCGTCGCCCTTGCGGAAGATGACGACCGGGATGGGCGTGTCGACTTCGTGCAGGCCGAGGAACTTGTACTCCTCGTAGAAGACGCGGCAGAGCGAATGGAGCGGCGCGGCCTTCTCCCTGGTCACGGCGTCGGCCATCCAGGAGGGATCCTCCTCGACGAGGACGACGTAGGGACGGTGGACTCTCCAGAGGAACGTCTTCGTGAACGCGTCCGGCGCTGGCGACGGCCCTGAGGTCGGCGGAGCGCCGTCCTCTCCGGCGGGGGCCTTCGGAGGCGGCCCCTTGAAGAGCTCGCGGAGCTCGGCGGCGATCTCCCGACCCACGCCGTCCGCGCGGCGGTAGAAGGGGTCGTTCAGCATCTCCTCCCGAGCGGTCCGGGCGCGGCGTAGATCCTCCACGGCCGCGGCGAGTGCCTTGTGGTCGCGGGCCGGAAGCCAGCCCCGGTCCGTGCGGAGGGCGGCCTGGAAGCCGCGAAGCGCCTTCTGCTTCGCGCGGAGGGCGGCGTCGTCCCCGGCAACTTCCTCATCGAGAAGATCCTCGGGGATCTCGGCCTTGACGTAGCCGAGGGCGGTGCGCGCGCCGGCATGGCCCGGATCCGCATCGAGGGCTGCGGCGAGGGCCCGGGCGCGGGCGTCCGAGAGGAGGGTCGTCTCCCGGGCTCGCGCCGGGGTGTCCGGCGAGCCCTCGGTGCGCCGGCGCGTCTCGGCGTCGCACCAGTCGGCGACTTCGACGAGACTGTCCGCGTTTCCGGCGGCGGCCTTCTCCTTCGCAGCGACGATGTCGGCGAGGGACGGCTCCTTCGGCGCCTCGGGCTTCGGGGCGACGCCGGGAGTCGGTGCGGGCGCCTCCTTCTTCCCGAAGGGATTGAGGACGAGGACGACGATGATCCCCACCGCGAGGAGGCCGAGCTCGACCATGAGCAGGGTCCGGCGCTTCGGTGGAGCGGCGGGGCCGCGACCCGCCCGCGCGGCAGCGACGCTCGGACGGACCGGAGGACGACCGGGAGGCCGACCCGGAGCCCGCCGGGCGGGGGCCGTCCGCGCCGCCGCCGGCCGGACCGGGCGGGGCCGGGGTTCAGCCGGCGCCGGGGGTGTCACGGGGACGGCGGTCCCGCACTGTTCGCAGGGGAAGGTGCTGCCCGCGGCCATGCCCGTGACGTCGTACTCGGCGCCGCAGGACGGGCACGGGATGTTCTGGTCGCTCATGAGCGATCCTCCGATGGTCGGGCGGATCCCGGGAGCCGGGATCCTGCCCCGATGGGGTCTCGCCCCCGCCTGCAGGGCGCAGGGGTGCCGGCAGCGCCGGCCGCCCGCGGGGATGGACCGTTCCCACTATACGAAGGAGCCGCGCCGGCGCCCTCGCCCGCCGTACTCAGCCCGGATGATCCACGAAGACCGCTCGACGGCTCGGCGTTCGTGAATGATCCGGGTCAGGACCCGACGACCCCGCGGAGGGCTTCCGTGAGGGCCGGGACCACCTCGGCGACGTCGCCCACGATACCGTAGTCGGCCACCTTGAAGATCGGCGCCTCCGGGTCGCGGTTGATGGCGACGATGACGCGCGACGTCCGCATACCCGCGAGATGCTGGATGGCGCCGGAGATGCCGCAGGCGATGTAGAGGGACGGGGAGACGACCTTGCCGGTCTGCCCCACCTGCTCGGAGTGCCCGCGCCATCCGGCGTCGACCACGGCCCTGGAGGCGCCCACGGCGGCTCCGAGGACGGCCGCCAGCTCCTCGAGGGGCTTGAAGCCCTCGGGGCCTCCGACGCCCCGGCCGCCGGCCACGATGACGTCGGCCTCCGTGACGTCGAGCCGGCGGTTCTCCGGCTTCAGGAGCTCGACGACGGCGTCCCGCACGGCATCGGCTCCGAAGGCCGGCTTTCGCTGCACGAGCGCGGCCGTCGCGGAGGGAACGGGGGAGAGCGGCGGGAAGACGTTGGGCCGGAGGCTCACGACGAAGGGCGTCGCCAGGCACTCCACCGTCGCGTAGGCCTTGCCGGCGTAGACGGGGCGTCGCGCGAGGACGCGCCCGCCCTCCACCCGGAGGTCGATGACGTCCGCGGCGAACCCGCCGCCGAGGGCCTCTGCGACGGCGGGAGCCAGGTCGCGGCCCATGGCCGAGGCGGAGAGGAGGATAAGCGCAGGCTTCAGATCCCGCGCCGTGTCGATGATGGCCCGGCTCAGGCCGTCGAGGGAGAAGCGCTCGAACAGAGGGTCGTCCATGACGACGACCTCCGAGGCGCCGGCCGGTCCGAGGCCGGCGGCGAGGGGCGTGACGCCCCGGCCGGCGAGAAGCGCCGTGACGCGGGCATCGAGGGCGGCCGCGACGCCGCGGGCGGCTGAGAGGACTTCGAACGCGGTCTTCCGCAGGACGCCGTCGCGGCTCTCCGCGAAGGCGAGGAGGGTCACGGGCATGTCAGATCACCTTCGCCTCGCCGCGGAGGAGCGCGACGAGGTCCCTGACGGCGTCACGGCCGGTCCCCACGATGCGGCCCGCCGGGCGCGCCGGGGGCGGTTCGAGGGTCCGGACCCGCGTGGCCGGCGCGACGCCGGGCGGCGCGACCTCGCGGATCTCCTTCTTCTTCGCCGCCATGATGTTCTTGAGCGAGGCGTAGCGCGGCTCGTTCAGGCCCTTCTCCGCCGTGAGCACGGCCGGAAGCGGAAGCGCGATGACCTCGACGCCGCCCTCGTACTCGTGGCGGATCGTGGCGCGGCCGCCATCGACGGCGACGGCGACGGCGATGCAGCGGGTCGCCGCGGGAAGCCCGAGCCGGCCGGCCAGCATCACGGGGACGGCGGCGCTGTCGCCATCGGTAGCCTGCTTGCCGGCAAGGATGAGGTCAAAGGAGAGGGGGCGGATCGTCTCGGCGAGGATCGAGGCGATGGCGGAGGAATCGAGCGCGGACGTGTCCATCTTCACGTGGATCGCGTTGTCGGCCCCGCGGGCGAGGCACTCGCGGAGCTCCTTCGTGGCCTCCGGCGGTCCCACCGTGATGACGGTGACCGTGCCGGTGCCGGCCTTCTCGCGGAGGCGGAGGGCCTCCTCGAGCGCGAACTCGTCATAGGGATTCGCGACGCAGGCGACGCCCGCGGTCTCGATGCCCTGTCCGTCGCTGCGGACCGTGATCCGTGCCGCGGTGTCCGGCACGCGGGCGAGGAGGCAGATGATGTTCATGGTGGGGGGGGGCGGCGGGGGAGGCCGCGTCCTCGGAAATGGCCCGACCCTGGTCTGCCGGGCGCACGCTCCCGGCCCCGGGAGGGTCGGAAGTCTACGAAACCCCGGCCGGCGGAAAAGGCGTTACGGGGCGGGCGCGGCGTCCGGCCGCCACCGGCGTCCGGAGGACCCTCAGGCCTGCTGCCGCTCGCGGATCTCCGCCTCGATGTCCGGCGAGCGGCGGATCTCGGCGAGGAAGATGTCCACGAGCATGGGGTCGAGGACCTTGGCCGCAGCGTTCCGGAGGACGTTGATGGCCTCCGGGATCGGGAGCGGACCCCGGTAGGGGCGGGACGATGTGATCGAGTCGAAGTAGTCGGCGACGGCGATGACGCGCGCGTCGAGCGGAATGGACTCGCCCGACAGGTGATCGGGATAGCCGTTGCCGTTCCACTGCTCGTGGTGGTGCCGGATGGGTCCCGAAAGCTCCTTCAGGAAGGAGATCGGCCGCACGATGTACTCGCCGATTTCGGGGTGCCGCTTCACGCTGTCGTATTCCTCGGGCGTGAGCGATCCCGGCTTGTTGAGGATCCGGTCGTCGATGCCGATCTTGCCGACGTCGTGGAGGAGCCCCGCGTAGCGGAGGCGGCGGAGGCGGTCCTCGGCGTACTGCAGCGCCGCGCCGATGAGGAGCGCGTAGTCGGCGACGCGTTTTCCGTGGCCGATGTTGTAGCGATCGCGTTGCTCCACCGCCCGCGCCAGGCTGAGCGTGGCCTCGAGGGTGGCGCGGTCCTCGAATTCCTTCTGCTGCTTCAGGACCCTGTAGCTCTCCGCGTCGCGCCGGAGCCGCTGGCGCTCGCGCAGGCGCTCGATCGTGAGCAGGATCTTGTCGAAGTTGAACGGCTTCGTGAAGAAGTCGTAGGCGCCGCGGCGCATGGCCTGGATCGCGTACGAGATGTCGAGCTGGCCCGTGATCATGATGACGTCGACGTCGGGCTGCGTCGCCTTCACGTGCTCGAGGAGGTCGAGCCCCGACATCCCGGGCATGAGGATGTCGGCGAGCACGAGAGCGTAGGGCCGTGACGAGAGCATGCCGCGGGCATCCTCGGCGCAGTCGGCCGTGTCGACGAGAAAGCCCTGGTGTGCGAGGTAGCTGCTGAAGGCCGTCCGGATTCCCGCGTCGTCATCGACGAGGAGGATCGGGCAGCCGTCGCCGGTGAGCGCGGGCTCGACGACGCGGGGAGCCTCGAGAGTCCCGGCAAGGGTGGTGGTCGACACGGCGGCGCTCCTGCTCCGGAGGTCTGAACCCCTCATCGTCCCGTCGCGCCGCCATCTTGAGCCGGCGCGCTCCAGCGGGACGTCCGCTACAAAGTGTGCAAGGAGTATAAGCTTCGATTTCGCGTTGTCGACAGGATTCTGTCGGGAACGCGTGGAATGTCCCGGCGTCCTCGTGGAGAACCTGTGGAGAACGCGGATCGTCGCCAGCGGCACCGGGTCCGGCAATGCCAATGGACGTCGAGCGGAAACGCTGGTGCGTGTCGCGGGGAGTTCGGGGCGACCCACCACATATCGAGGCGGTGCCGTGCACGCCGTCCGAGGCGTTGGGTGGCGCGACGGCGTGGAATCCCGTCCGTCGCGGCGTCCGCTTCAGATCGTGAAGCGCTCCCCGAGGTAGGTCCTGCGGACCTGTTCGTCCCGGACGAGCTCGTCAGCGGTCCCCTGCCGGAGGATCCGCCCCTCGCTGATGATGTAGCTCCGATCCGTGATGTGGAGCGTCTCGCGGACGTTGTGGTCCGTGAGCAAGATCGCGATGCCGCGGTCGCGGAGACGTCCGAGGATCTCCTGGAGATCCTGCACGATGATCGGGTCGACGCCCGAGAAGGGTTCGTCGAGGAGGATGAGCGCGGGCTCCCTTGCCAGGAGCCGAGCGATCTCGAGGCGCCGGGCCTCGCCGCCCGAGAGCGTGTCGGCCTTCTGCGCGCGGAGGTGGTCGAGTTCGAACTCACGGAGGAGGCGGTCGCGCCGGTCGAGGCGCTCGGGGCGCCGCAGTTCGCCGTTCCACTCGAGGACCGCGAGGATGTTGTCCTCGACGCTGAGCCGGCGGAACACGCTCTTCTCCTGGGGCAGGTAGCCCATGCCGAGCCGCGCGCGGCGGTACACGGGGAGGCGGGTCACATCCGTATCCCGGAAGACGATCTCGCCCCCGTCCGGCGCCGAGAGTCCGATGATCATCTCGAAGGTCGTCGTCTTGCCGGCGCCGTTCGGGCCGAGGAGGCCGACGATCTCGCCCTTCTCGAGCTCGACCGAGAGTCCGTCGACGACGCGGCGGCGGCCGAAGACGCGCGCGAGGTTCCTGGCGGCGAGAAGCGGCATCAGCGGATGAGTCCGATGCGGGAGAGGGGCCAGAAGGCCGTGAGGGCCCGCCCGACGACCTGCCAGCGCCGGACGACGTGGTCGAAGTCGTCCTCCGGCGTCGCCATCGTGAACGACGACGGTACGAGCTCCACGCCGCCGGCGCGGAAGCGGCCGGTGAAGCGGGGGCCGCCCGGGCCGGCCTCGTTCACGGGCTCGATGCGGCCGCCGCGGGCCGCGGGGGGGAGGTCGAGGACCTCGAGGGTGCGGATGTTCCCGAGGATGTCGCAGAACCGCACGCGGCCATCGGGCTCGAGCCAGGGGTTGGATTCGTGGCGCGGCGCGCTCTCGTCGTCGGTGACGCCCTCGCGGTCGCCCCGGAGCACCTCGCCCGTGGCCGCGAGCCGGATGTCGGCGAACCGCCAGCCCCGCGCGTCGAGCGAGTTGGCGGAGTTGTCGCCGAGGCAGAGGTAGTCCTCCGGACCCAGGTCGAAGACGGTCGTTTCGGGCTCGAGCCCGAAGACGGTGTAGTAGACGTCGCGTTCGAGGGCCGTGCTCGAGAAGCGAATGGCGCCGCCGCGGACGCCGATGTGGATGGCCGAGCGGGACGGCTTCTTCGGCGTGCGGGGATGGGCGTACGTGATCCGCGCCGCCTCGTCGCCATCGACGTGGAGGATGACCGTGTCGTCCACGTTGGCGAGGCGGACCTCCGTCTCGCGGCCCCGGGTCAGGCGGACCTCGAGGGGATGATCGACCGGCCCCTCGGCGCCGGGGCAGGAGAGAACGGATCCTTCCGCGGCGCCCGTGCCCGCGAGAGCGAGGCGTATCGGGGTGGCGTGGCAGGCGTCGTCGAGGCGGACGAGGAGCGTCGCGGTCGCGTCATCGGGCGTCACGACGAGGGTCGCCCGCACGTCGCCGACCTCGCTGGCCTCCTCGGTGCCGGGGGCCTTGCCGCCGGCCGTGCCGGCGTCGGGATCCGTCCGCCGGTTGTGGATGTCGGGAAGCGCCGTCGAGAGGCCTCCCGGTCGAGTCCCGTCGCGCTGCTGGACGGGCTCGTCCTGGCGGCGGAAGGACACCCACGACGCCTCGGCGGCGCCGATGCCCCGGAGGTCGTCCCCGGCGGCCTGCCAGTTCTTCGGGTTCGGGCGGCCGTCGGGCGTCGTGTCCCGCTCGATGAGCCACCCTCGCCGGAATGCCTGCCCCGGCCGGGAGGCCACGTCCGCGGGTATGAGGGGGAACTGCCTGAACAGGACGTCCTGGACGACGTCGGGCTTGCGCACGACGCCGAGGGCGGCGGTGCCGGCGTTCCTGGCGAAGATGTCCCCGTCGATGATCTCGAGGTGCTCCCCCGGCATGCCCACGACGCGCTTCACGTAGTTCACGGCGAGGTTCAGAGGGTACTTGAAGACCATGACCTCGAAGCGACGCGGATCGCGGATCTGGTAGACGAACTTGTTCACGATGATGCGGTCGCCCCCCTGGCGGCGGCCGATGATCGTGGGCTCCATGGATTCCGTAGGGACCTTGAACGCCTCGAAGGCGAACTGCTTGATCACGACCGCCATGACGATGGCGACCGCCAGGGCCTCGATGTTCTCCCTGAAGATCCCGCCCTTCTTCTTCCCGGCTCTGCGTTCGGCCATGGCCGTCTCCTATCGGAGGATGCTGATACGGGCTGCGGGCCAGAACGTCATGAAGGCCCGCCCGAGGAGGTGGTCCCGGTGGACGAACGGAAACCGCTCGTCCTTGCGCTCGATGATCTCGCCCGGAGGGAACGCGTGGTGGTTCCCGAACGTGTCGACGAAGACGAGGCGTCCTCCGGCATCGATCCAGGGATTCTCGAGGGTCCGCCGGTCCGGATCCTCGTCGACGCACTCGCTGTCTCCCCAGAACTGCTCGCCGGTCCGCTTCACGGTGATGCGGCGCCGGAACCAGAAGCGGCTGTCGCGGCTCGACGCGCTGTTGTCGCCGAGCATGAAATAGGAATCGGGGGGAACGCGCAGGCGGCCCTCCGTGAGCTCCGTCGCGCCGTGCCCGTAGGGGCGCCCCGCTCCGTCGCCCGTCCAGTGGATGTCCCGGAGGACCCGGACGTCGTCGAAGAGAGCCGCGCCTCCCTCGATGCCGAAGGCCGCCGCGCGCTCCACGAACCCCGTCGCCACCGGAACATGGTCGATGTCGCGTTCGAGGATCTTCGCGCCGTCCCGATGGACCGTGATGCGCTGATCGACGCAGGAGAGGGCGATCGTGGTCGAGCGATCGGCACTGAGCGAGAGTCCCTCGATCGTGCGTTCGTCGAATCCATGGGGGCCCGAGAGGACGGCGCTGCCCGTCCCCACGGGTACGGTCAGCGTGATGGGCTCCGGAGGCGCCGCCTCCGCCATCCGTCGTCGCAGGCGCAGGAACACCCGTCCGCCGGCGGTGAGGGGCCGGATCCGAACCGTGAGACGCAGGTCGGAGACGGGGTTGCGGCCGCCGGCGCCGGCCGTGGCCGGATCGAAGTCGGCGTCCGTGCGGCTGTCGTCGACGCGGCGGCGGAGACCGAGTTCCATCGGGCGGTCCGATCGGAGGACGACGCCGCCGTCCCGCACCTCGACGCGGTCCCAGGCGTCCGTCGTCCAGTGCTGCCGGACGGTCTCGAGGCTCGCGAGCGTGACCTCCGGCGGGGGAAGGCACGGGCGGTCCGCGAGCATGTCCTCGAGGACGGTGTCCCGCTTCCTGGCGATGGCGACGCCGTGGAGGAAGCGGCGCGTCGCGGGGTCGAAGGCGTTCTCAAGACTGCCGGCGTACGCGGCGGGCGCCGTGAAGATGTCGCCCTCGCGAATCCAGATTCGTTCCCCGGGGAGTCCCGCGATGCGCTTGATGAAGTTCACGGATTCCCGGAGCGGGTAGCGGAAGACGGCGATGTCGAAACGGGCCGGGTCGCGGAACCGGTAGGCGAGCTTGTTGACGAGGAGATTGTCGCCGCCGGGCCGGCGCCCGATGATCGCGGGCTCCATGGACGGCGTGGGGACCCGGAAGGTCTCGAGGGCGAAGTGCTTGATGACGAGGGCCAGGACGAAGGCGGCGAACAGGGCCTCGATGTTCTCGCGGAAAAAGCCGCGGCCCGGCGCGGGCCGCCGGGTCTCCGGGGCGGGAGCGGTGGCTCCGGAGTCCCCGGCGGGCGGCGCTGGCGCGACGGCGGGATCTGCGGCGGGGTCGGGGAGGGGGACGGCGGCGCCGTCCGGGGGGCTACTCACGTTCGATCCGCAGGGCCGCGAAGAAGGCTTCCTGCGGGATCTCGACGTTCCCCACGTGCTTCATGCGGCGCTTTCCCTCCTTCTGCTTCTCGAGGAGCTTGCGCTTGCGCGTGATGTCGCCGCCGTAGCATTTGGCCGTGACGTCCTTCCGGAGCGCGCGGATCGTCTCGCGGGCGATGATGCGGCCGCCGATGGCGGCCTGGAGGGCCACCTCGAAGAGGTGCTTCGGGATCTCGTTCCGGAGCTTCTGGAGGAGGCGGCGGCCGTAGGACTCCGCGATGTCCCGGTGCACGATGGAGGAGAGCGCGTCGACCTCGTTGCCCGCGACGAGGATCCGGAGCTTCACGAGCGTGCCGGCCCGGTAGCCGAGGATCTCGTAGTCCATGGTGCCGTAGCCCCGCGTCATCGACTTCAGCCTGTCGTAGAAGTCGAAGATGATCTCGGCGAGGGGCAGCTCGTAGCGGAGGAGGATGCGCTCCTCGAGATACTCGGTGCTCCGGTAGGTGCCGCGGCGGTCCTCGCAGAGGCGCATGAGCGCGCCGATGGCCGTCGCCGGCGCCATGAGGCTCACGGCGGCGAAGGGCTCGCGGATCTCCTCGATTTCGTTCTCCGGCGGGAGCTTGGCCGGGCTGTCGATGAGGATCGTCGTTCCGTCCGTGCGCCTCACCTCGTAGGTGACGTTGGGGGCCGTCTGCACGAGGGCGAGCCCGGATTCCCGCTCGAGGCGCTCCTGGACGATCTCCATGTGGAGGAGGCCGAGGAACCCGCAGCGGAATCCGAAGCCGAGGGCGTCGGACGTCTCCGGCTGGAAGGTGAACGACGAGTCGTTGAGGTTGAGCTTCTCGAGGGCCTTCCGGAGCGCGTCGTAGTCCGTCTGGAACGTGGGGTAGAGGCCGCAGAACACCACCGGCAGAGGCTCGCGGTAGCCGGGAAGCGGCTCCACCGCGGACTTCGCCTCGGCCACGGTGTCCCCGATCTTCACGTCGTGGAGCGTCTTGATGTTGCAGATGAGGTAGCCGACCTCGCCGGCCGTGAGAATCTCCGCCCGGGTCATCTCCGGCTTGAACTTCCCGAGGTCCAGGACCTCGTAGATCATGCCCGAGGCCAGCATCCTGATGCGGTCTCGCGGGCGGATCCTTCCGTGCATGAGGCGCACGTAGACGACGACGCCCCGGTAGTCGTCGAAAGCGGCGTCGAAGACGAGGGCCTTGAGCGGGGCGTCCACGTCGCCCTGCGGCGCGGGGATGCGCTGGAGGATCGCTTCGAGGAGCGCATCGACGTTGTAGCCGGTCTTGGCGGAGACGGGGATCGCCTCGTCGGCCGGGATGGCGAGGACCTGTTCGATCTCGTGGCGCACGGCGTCGACGCGGGCCGTGGGCAGGTCCACCTTGTTGATGACGGGGAGGATCCGGAGGCCTGCGGCCATGGCCAGCGTGGCGTTCGCGACGGTCTGGGCCTCGACCCCCTGGGCAGCGTCCACGAGGAGGATCACGCCCTCGCAGGCGGCAAGGCTCCTCGAGACCTCGTAGTGGAAGTCCACGTGCCCGGGCGTGTCGATGAGATTGAGATGGTAAAGCCCGTCGGGCTGCGTATGCGTGAGCTCCACGGCCTTGGCCTTGATCGTGATGCCCCGCTCCCGTTCGAGGTCCATGGCGTCGAGGGTCTGGTCGCGAAGCACCCGCTTGTCGAGGGTGCCCGTCATCTCGAGGAGGCGATCCGCCAGCGTGGACTTCCCGTGGTCGATGTGCGCCACGATGCAGAAGTTGCGGATGAACTCTGTGCTCTTCGGCGTGCTCAAGATGGCGAATCCAGGGCCGATCCGGCGAGGGCCCGGGGAAGCCGTTCCACGAGGGCGAGCAGGGCGCGGCCCCGGTGCGACCGGTCGGCCTTCTCCTCCGGCGACAGCTCTGCGAAGGTGCGCCGGAGATCCGGCATGAGGAACAGGGGATCGTAACCGAATCCGCCGGTTCCGCGGGGCGCCGTCAGGATGACGCCCCGGCAGGTTCCCTCGGCCGTGGCCAGCACCCGCCCGGCGGCGTAGAGCACGAGGACGCAGCGGTACCCGGCGCCTCGCCGGGCGGGCTCCACCCCGGCCATCTCCGCGAGGAGCTTGGCATTGTTGTCGGCGTCGCGGGCCCCGGGACCCGCGAAACGGGCCGAATGCACTCCGGGGCGCCCCCCGAGGGCGTCGACCTCGAGCCCCGAGTCATCGGCGAGACAGGGGAGTCCCGAGGCCTCCGAGAAGGCCCGCGCCTTGATGAGGGCGTTCTCGAGGAATGTCTCGCCGGTCTCCTCCGGGTCGATCGCCCCGGGCACCGTGTCCCGCACGGACGCCGTGGAGAAACCCCGGGACTCGAGGAAGGCGGCGATCTCCCGCCGCTTCTTCTCGTTGCGGGTCCCGATGAGGATCCGCGGAAGGTCCTGCGCCCCGTCCCTCATGGGAGGACACTCCGCGGGCCTGGCTCCGCATCCGGCCCATCCATGCGCCATCCCATGTTCTATCGTGCTGCCCTTAAAGATCTTACGTTCAATGTACGATCCGTCATTATAGGCGATCCGTCTGCCCCCGTCAAACGCGTCCGACCGGCCTCGGGAACGTGCCGGCGGTCAGGGCAGGCGGGACCGGCCGCCGTCCACGGCGAGGATGTGTCCGGTGACGAAGCGGGAAGCCGAGAGGAGGTAGAGGACGGCGGATGCGATGTCCCCGGGATCGCCGAGAGAGCGGGCGGGCGTCCGGGCGATGATGGCGGCGATGACGCGGCGGGAGGCGCCGGCCGGCGGGAGGATGGCGCCGGGGGCCACGGCATTCACCTGGATGAGGGGGGCGAGTTCGGTGGCCAGGGCGAGGGTGAGGGCGTGGAGTCCCGCCTTCGAGATGGTGTAGGGGCCGTAGCCCGGGCGGGGCCGGTCCGTGTCGACATCGCCGAGGTTCACGATCTTGCCCATCCCGGCGCGCCTCATGTGCGGGATGACCTCGCGGCAGAGGAGGAACGGGGCCGTGAGGTTCACGCGGAGGACGCGCTCGAAGGCGTGAAGGGAGGCGGAACGGAGGAAGCTCCGGGGATACTCGGAAGCGGAGTTCACGAGGAGCGTGGGGGGGCCGAGGGTCGAGGCCACTTCGGCCACCAGAGCGGGAACGGCGGCCGGATCGGCGAGGTCGGCCCGGAAGGCGGCGGCTTCGGCGCCGAGGGTCCGCAGGCGCCGGACCACGGCGCGGGCTTCGGCCGCGGAGGATCGGTAGTGGACGGCCACGCGGGCGCCTTCCTTCCCGATGGCGATGGCGATGGCCTTCCCGATCCGGCGCGCGGCGCCGGTGACGAGCGCGGTCTGCCCGGCGAGCCTCACGGGCGGAACTCCTGCGATCTGCTATCCTTCGGCCCCATGGAGGCCGAGCGAAGGGACGCCGCTCCGGAGACCGGGGAGGACGTGCGCGCCGCCGAGCTTTCGGCGCGGCGCATCACGAACCGGCTCCTCGCGGTCATCGTCTTCATCGCCGTGGCGTGGGCGCTCCGCGCCGCCGAGGCGGTGGCGGTCCCGCTCTTCATCTCGTTCTTCCTGACCGTCCTCCTCCTCCCGGTCCACAAGCTCTTCGCGCATCTCCGGGTGCCCAACGCGATCTCCATCGTGGCCATCCTGGTGATCCTCGGCGGGTCCGTATTCGTCGTCGGTTCCATCGTCGCCGCGGAAGTGGATGCCCTCGCCGCCCGGGTCCCCGAGTTCGAGGCCGGCATCGAGGACATGCTTGGACGGCTCCAGTGGGTCTTCAAGACGGCGGGGGTGAAGCGCCCCGTCCTCACGAAGGACCAGCTCGTCGACTTCCTCCGCGGGTCCGATCTCATGAGGTCGGGCGTCGGCGTCCTCGCGGACCTCGTGACGAACCTCCTCACGATCCTCTTCTACATGGTGTTCCTCCTGGCGGAGGCGGCGCTCATCTATGAGCGAATGGAACGCGCCGGAGCCGAGGGAAGCCGCGTCATCACCGTGTACCGCAAGATCTCGGGCCAGATGCAGAGGTATCTCCTCGCCAAGACCGCCATGGCGCTTCTCAACGCGGTCCTCTGGGTCGTCTTCCTTGCCGCCATGAACGTCGAATACCCGCTGCTGTTCGGGGTGCTCGTCTTCATGTTCTACTACGTGCCCCACGTCGGGAGCCTGCTCGCCGTGGGGCCGCCGGTCCTGCTCACGGCCCTCACCGGTCCCGAGGATCGCTGGCTGGTCGTTCTCGTCGGACTCATGGTCATCTCGAACGTCGTCGGGAACATCATCGAGCCCCGGTTCCTCGGATGGCGACTCCGGCTCTCTCCCTTCTTCGTGCTCGTCTCTCTCTTCTTCTTCGGATGGCTCTGGGGCGTCATCGGGGTCGTTCTCGCCGTGCCGATCGCCGCGACGCTGCGCATCGTCTGCGCGGAGTTCGACTCCCTCCGCTTCTTCGGCCTCCTCATCGGCGGCGACGTTCCGCGCCTCCCCACGCGCCGCCTCCGGCGCGTCTGACCTCCCGGGGAGCGCCCCTCGACCCCGGGATGCCGGCGTCGATCGCCCTCGGAGGCCGCGGGCTTCGAGGGGTCGCTCCGCTCCTCACCCGACCTCGGGGGCGGTCCGCGCGCCTACCATCCGAGCTGGATGTGGACGCCGTTGGTGAGGTCGGCGCCGAGGGG
>CAYQRN010000118.1:0-13724 GCA_964419995.1 uncultured Planctomycetia bacterium | reverse complement strand
TGCTGCGCACCCTGCTCGGCCACGGGCTCTCGCGGGCCATGGGGCTTCACCGGCTGGAGGCGATGACCCGCATCGACACGCGGACGCTCAGAGACGTGATCGAGCCGCCCCTCCTCCGCCTTGGCCTCATGACCACCAGGGTGCGGGGCCGCGCCGCCCTGCCGGAGGCCGCTCGGCTGTTGCACGTGCGGACGGCAACAGGGATGGGGAGGGATGTTGCGACGGCGTGACATGCCACGGCCGGGGGAGGGACGGCGTGGCGCGGTCTGACAACGCGCGTCCGAAGTGCACCGGCAGGGACTCGAACCCCGAACCTTCTGGTCCGAAGCCAGATGCTCTATCCGGTTGAGCTACCGGTGCGCGGGAAGTGGAAGTTACGGGAAGGCGGAGGAGGGGAAAAGAGCCGTTAGAGTCGGAGGGCCTGGAAAGGAGGCGCGGTGCAGAACTCCAACGTCCTCGTGGCGGCGTTCGTGCTGGTCCTCGTCGTCTTTCTCGGGTTCCTCATGCATGGCTACTCCCGGTCAAGGAACCGGGGCAGGCAGGAGGCGGTTCCAGCGGCGGAGTCTGCGGCGGCGAGCCGGCCGGTGGAGTCGGCTCCTTCGCGGCCCGCCGCCGGGCGCTGAGGGAGATCACGCCGCTGCGATGCGGGGCGGACGCTCGGCGAAAACGACGCGGATCGCCGTGCCCCCCACGAGGAGCTGATCGTTCGGGCGGAGCTGGGCGGACTCGCCGGCGGCGAGGGGGCGCTGGTTGTGCTGGGATCCGTTGGTCGACCCGAGGTCCCGGAAGTGCAGCGCCCCCGAGTGGAACACGATCTCGCCGTGGAACCTCGAGACCCGCGGATCCATGACCTCGAGATCGTTCTTCGCGTCCCGGCCGATGCGAAGGACGGGCTTCATGATGGGTACGACGCGCCCCGGCGCCCTCCCGAGGACGAGATAGGCGTGGAAGGGCGACTCCGCCGCGCGCTGCCAGGGGAGCCGCCCGAGGCGGGCGAGGAGCAGATACGTTCCGACGCCGTCGAGGCCGAGACCCAGCGCAAGGACGGCGATGGCCGCCCACCGCTCCCCGAGGATGGGAATCGGCATGCGCCCGGGTCCGAGGACGAATCCGAGGACGCCGGCGCCCATGACGAGGCCGCCGAGGACGACGAACGCCACGGGCAGATGGAGCGTCGGCGCTGCCGGCTCCTCCACGGTGCTGCTGTGCCGTTCCGCGCGTGCGATCCTCGCGGCCTTGGCGTCGTCCGCCAGCGACCCCGCGGCCGCGCCGGCGGCATCGCGGCCGAGGGCGGATACGACGGCAAGGAGCGCGTCCCGGAAGGCCCCGGCGGACTGCCAGCGCTCCTCGGGGTTCTTGGCGATGGCCTTCATGACGATGGCCTCGAGGGCGGGCGTCACGGGGCGGTGGCGGCTCGCGGGCACGGGTGCTTCGCGCATGACGCGCTTCATGTACTCGAAGACGTCCCGGTCTTTCGGCGACGGTTCGATGGGGCGCCGGGCCGTGAGCATCTCGTAGAGCGTGACGCCGGCCGCGTAGACATCCGTGCGCTCGTCGACCTGCCCGGTCCGGAACATCTCCGGGGCCATGTACTCGCGCGTTCCAATGCGGACGTTGGCCGCCGTCTGATGGCGGTCGAGCATCTTGGCGATGCCGAAGTCCGAGATCCGGGGGATACGGCGGAAGTCGATGAGGATGTTGCTCGGCTTGATGTCGCGGTGGAAGACGCCGTGGGGGTGGATGAACGCCAGCGCGTCGAGGACCTGGGCGACGATGCGGACGCACTCCTCCTCCGGGAGGAGACGTTTCCCGTCGATGAGGTCGTCGATGGAGCCTCCATTCACGAACTCCGTGACGATGCAGTGCTTGCGGTCCGCCTCGAAGTACTCGACGAAGGCCACGATGTTGGGATGGCGGAGCTTCTGGAGGAGTTCCCCCTCGGCGATGAACCGCCGCCGGATGCCGGGGTCGGCGGCGGCGACGTCGGGCTTCAGGATCTTGAGCGCGACGTCCTGGCCGTCGCGCGCCGCCCGGTAGACGAAGCCGTGAGCTCCCTCGCCGAGCGTCTCGACGAGCTGATAGCCGCCGAGGACGTCGCCCTCGCGGGGCGCGCTCACGGCGGGGCTCCGCGCCGCGCGACCGGCGATTTCTCCGGTCATGGACGGGGGATCCGCTCGGTCCGATCGGGGTCCGGCCGGTCGGTGCGCCGGGTCCGCCCCTGGTCGGGGCCCGCGGGGGGAAGGGCGAGGATCCGCACGATGACGACCGAGACGTTGTCGTCGGCCCGGGGGCGGGCCGCCTCGATGAGCCGGTCCGCGGCGGCCTGGGTTTCCTGATCGCGGGCAAGGATGCCGGAGATGGTCCCGGCGTCGAGGGCCTTGTGGAGACCGTCGCTGCAGAGCAGGTAGACGTCGCCCGCTTCGACGAGATCGTCCCGCGGCTCGACATGCATGTCCTTCATCCCGACGGCGTTCGTGATGACGTTGCGGTGGCTGTGCTCGCGCGCCTCCTCGTCGTTGATGAGCCCGTCCCGCAGGAGCCGGTTCACGAACGAGTGATCCTCCGTGAGAAGCGTGAGCTCGGAGCCGCGGAGCCGGTAGCAGCGGCTGTCGCCCGCATGGGCGATGTAGACCCGCCGTCCCTTCAGGATCATCGCGGTGAGCGTCGTGCCCATGCCGTGGAGCCCTTCGCCTTCAGCGGCGGCGAGAATGGCCTGGTTGGCCGCCGCGAAGCCCTCCGTGAGGATCGTCCAGGGGTCGCTCGTGGCGGCGTCCCGGAAGGTGGACGCGAGGGTCTCCACGGCCATGCGGCTCGCGACGGCGCCGCCGTCGTGGCCGCCCATCCCGTCCGCCACGACGAAGAGGCGCCCGCGGTCCGCCAGGGTCCGGGCGTCAGCGGGAATCTCCACGCCGGTGAAGTCCTGGTTGACGGGCCGCGGACCGGGATCGGTCCGCTGTCCGACGGAGAGGTCCCGCGACGGCGTTTTCGAACTCATGGGGTGCTCCCGGCGTGTCCCTGCATGGAGTTGGCTTCGTTCACGGCCCGCCGGCCGCCCCGGGGGCGGGCGACGCTGCCGTGCCGTGGCGCGTCCGGAGAATGAACCGGATCACGGGGCCGATCTGGATCACGTCGCCATCCTCGAGGCACGGGCGTGCCTCGACGCGGCTCCGGACGTCGCCCCTCTGGAGGAACGTCCCGTTCCTCGAATAGAGATCGCAGAGGATGAAGCGCCATGTGCCCGTGGCGGCATCGTGGCGGCAGTCGATGATCGCGTGGCGCGCGCTCACGAAGGGATCGGTGACGACGACCTCGTTCTCGGCCAGCGCGCCGAGGCGGTTGACGCCGGCGCGCAGGACGTGACGCAGGCCGGCCACGGGGCCGGAGAGGCCTTCGAGAACCGCGGCGTCGGGCTCCGCATGCGTCTCGGTCCGGCGCCCGTCGGCCGCCGTCATGGCGCCGGGCGGCGGCCCCACCTGAGTCGATGCGGCCGTCTCCTCCTTCCGCGTGGCGCCCTCGCCGAGCGAAGCCGATGGCGGCGTCATGCGGCAGAGAAGGTCGGCGACGGCTTCGGCCGGCATGCGGACAGTGGACTCGGTGTCCGGCGCGGCGTCCGGCGGGGGAGCGGCCGCGTCCGAGGCGGGGCCCATGGCCGGGGCCGGCGGCGGCGTGATGCCGTCGGCGCGTCCCGGCGGGCCGGATCGAACGGTCTTCATCATGGCGGCATCCTCATCCGCCCCCGTGCAGAGGGGACAGCGGGACAGGGAGGCATCGTAGATGTGCCCCGCTCCGCAGAACTTCGTCCTCTGCCGCCGCGCCGCCATGCCCCGCATCTCCGTCCTCAGTTGTCCCGCGCCAGGCGGAAGCCCACGAACTTGCACGGCGAGTTGCGATCCGTGGTGCCGCGCTCCCGGCCGACGGGATCGGCGGAGAAGTTGCTCATCTCGCTCACGCAGCCGCCCACGACGGCGCAGGCGCCGTCCGCCGTGACGACTTCCCGCACGTTACCCGCGAGGTGGAAGAACGCCTTCGGCTTCCCGTGACCGCCATAGGTCGCGTCCCGGACGGGGCGGAGCCGCTTGACGAGGTCCGCGTCCTTGGCGGCCCGGCCGTCCGCGATGTCCCTGCGGACGTTCGCCTTGGCGCCCGCGAGCGTGCCCCCCGCCGCCGCCGACCACTCGGCGAGAGTCGGCAGGCGCGCGCCGTGAGCCTTCGCGAAGGCCTCCATCATGGCCGGCGCGATGAGATTGACGGGGCCGTCCGGGTTCCGGTTGAACGTCGTGAAACCGCTCGGGAGGTCTCCGAACTTACGGGCACCCTCCACCTTCCACCATGCGTCGAAGTCTGCCTGCGACACCTCGGTCTCCTGGAGGAGGAAGACCCGTCCGTCGGCCTCGCAGGCGATGTAGTCGATCCCCTGGAGCGCCACGCGCTCTCCGGGCCGGCGTGTCGAGGGTGGTGGCGTCGTGCGATCCGGCGGCGTCTCGACGACCACCGGCGGCGTTCCCGTGTCCTTCTCCGCCTCGGCCAGGGCCCGCCGGGCATCCTCCCCGAGCAGGCGGGTCCGGGACGCGGCGCGGGCATCCCCGGCATGGCCGTAGAGGAGTACGAGGTCGTCCACGAGGGAAACCAGCGCCTGGAGGCGCGGAACATCGGATCGACGCTTCAGGGCGGTGAAGACCCCCGTGCGTCTGAGTTCGAGGTCGATCACGTCGCGGAACCGAGCGAGGGCGCGGCCGAGGGCGTCCCGCACCGCGGGCTCCGCGGCGCCGAACCGGCTGGTCCACGTGTCGGCGAGGCGGCGGACTTCCGCGCCCGGCTCGGGGCTCCGGCGGTCGATGGCGGCTCCCATGGCGCCGAGGGCCTCCGCGAGGAGCGAGGCCGAGGTCACGATTGCCACGGGAAGGGACCTGCGGGCCGTCATCGGGGCGAACGTCGTGCTTCCGAGCGTGCCAGCGATCTCGACGGCGATCTCGATGGACTCGCCGGTCAGGTCGGATCTCTGGAGTCGGACGCGGTACTCGCCCGTGCCCGCGTCCGTGACGGGCCTGCCATTGGCACGGACCGGCCGGAGCATGATCCCCTCGAGGCAGGGTGGAGCGGGCGATACGGCAATCCGGGCGTCGAGCCCCGCGTCGAGATCCGATGCCGGGATCACGCGGCCCTCGGAACCCGCGGTCACGCGGATCAGAGGTTCGAGGAGCACCGGGAGCCGTGCCGTCAAAGCCGACCGGATCTTCTCACGCCGGCCCGTGGCGGCCTCGCCCGCGACCAGGAGATGCGTCCAGGACCCGGCGACGGCATCGAGATCGGGAAGGGCGCCGAGCCACTCGTCGATCCGGGCCTCGAGGGCGGGCCAGATTTTCGATTCGGGGCCCCGGAGGGTCGCCGGGACCGCGGCGAGCGATTCGATGGCGTCCTTCGGCGCGCGGGCGGACGACAGAGCGGCGACGTGCTTCGCCTCCGGCGCTTCGAGGTCCACACGGCCCGGATAGACGACGTCGATCGCGAGGACGAGGGGCTCCGCGCCGGTCAGCGACACCTCCACCGTGAGGGACCAAGCGAGCCTGTCGCCCCGGAGATCGCCGCTGTCGCAGGCCGTCCGGAACGAAGTTCCGTCCGCGGCGCACGGGCGTCCGTTCGCCAGGGTGATGGCGACGGGAAGCCCGGCGAGGACCGGCTCGATCCGCGGCGTGAATCGGACCGCGCGTCCCGGGAGCTCGGCTGGTTTCACGGCCGCGTCCGGCGCGAGACCCTCGAGGGTAGCGGTCACGTGTCGTGCCGTGAGACGACCCCTCACCACGGCCTCGGCCCGGCGCGTGGCGTCCCCGGCCGTGCTCTCGCCGCCGAGGGCCGCCGCGCCGAGAAGATCGGCCAGCCCGTGCTCCGTCACGGCCAGGTCCGGCATCGCGAAGAGCGTCGCGATCCGGGTCCTGAGGGCGCCGAGGACTTCGGGGTCGGTGGCGGCGCCGCCGGCGGCCAGGGCCTTCATCGCGGCGTGGAGCTCGGCGGGTGTGGCAGCGGCGTGCACCGGGCGTTCGATGTCGCCGGACACGCGGCCGCGGACGAGGGCCTCGAGGCGCCGCGATACGGCGGCGTCCACGGCCCCGGGGCCGCCGGCCAATGCGACGAGCTGCTGTCCGGTCCTGCCGAAGTCGCCCCGGATCTCCGGTCCGCAGCGTTCGCCGAGGGCGGCGGCCGCCGCCGCGCCATCGCGGGCGAGGCGCGCCGCCTCGGGGGGTGCTCCCGTTCCGCGGACGGCCTGAAGGCGCGTGGCGGATTCCTGGAGCCGCGTGAGCGCGACGCGACACGCACCGGCGTCGGGCTCCCCGTCGAGGGCTCGCGTGGCCAGGGCGATCAGTGCTCCCGCAAGGCTCACGGTTTCCGCGGCCGCCGGGGCCGGAAGGGCCTCGATGAGGGCGCGGGCGAACCGGAGAAAGCGCTCCGCCTGGCTGTCGTCCTTGCCGGCCTCCGAAGCGGTGGCAAGAGCCGGGCCCACGGCGCTGCGGAGGAACTCCTCCGCGCCGGCGGCGGCGACCTCGCGGATCTCTGCACGCGTGGCGGGGTCGTCGGGGAAGCCTCCGCGTTCCCGGAGGGACTCCGGCTTCCAGGCGGCTCCGATCCGCGCGAGGCGCGACGTCTTCTCGAGGCGATCGAGGGTTTCGGCGTGGGTTCGGCCCACCTCGGCGTCCCGGCGGGCGATGTCGCTCGCGAGGGCGATGATCCGATCCCTGTCGGGATCACCCTCCGGGCGGCGGTCCGCGGCTCCGACAAGCGCGGTCACGATAGCATTGAGGGCGTCGCGAACACGGCGCATCACGGGTTCGGGGCCGCCCTCGGCCAGGGTCTGCGCGAGGGCGTCTGCGTCCTCGATCGTCGTGCGGTCGAGCGGGAATCCCGGCCGATCCGCCGGCGGGGCTGCGCGCCACGCCGTGACGATGGATGCGATCCGCCCCACGCGGGCAAGACGATCCCGGATCGAGTCGCCCTCCGGCGCAACTCGGGCCGCCATCTCCCGGAGCTTCTCCGCGGCGGCTTCGTCGCCGGCCTCCTCGGCCATGGCGAGAAGGTCCTTGGCGACGGCGGCCAGCACCGCCCGGGCCCGCTGCGCCGCGGCGCCGCCGGAGCGCCGGGAGGCCTCGCCGAGATTCCGGAGAGCATCGCGCACGGCCTCGTCCTCCGGCGCCGCGGCGCCGAGCTGCCGGAGATTCCCGGGCGCGAGGGCGGTCTCGGCTCCGGCGAGGGCGGCGAGGTCGCGTACGGCCGCCACGTCTGCGGCCCGGTCGCGGAGGATGTCGGGGGACAGGGACTCGAGCAGGCCGAGCAGCGAGAGCAGGGTTCCGGCTTCGGCCGCCGCGAGGGGAAGGGCAGCGCGGGCTCGCGCGGCGTCGATCGTTGCTGCTGCGACGGCGCGCGCCTCGCCGGAGAGGAGGGGCGGCGCGCCGGGGGCCAGTGCGTCCCGCACGAGGCCCGCTTCGGAGCGGGTTTCCGCATCGTCCGGGAAGCCGGACCGCGCGAGGATGTCGAGGGACGACCACGCGGCGCGCTGCGCGCCGATCTTGCGGGCCCGCGCCACGTGGCCGCGGAGGTCGGCGCTCCCCACCTCGGGGTCGAGATCCACGAGCTCCGCGGCGAAGTGCGGGGCGGTCCCCGCCGGTGCGGCCGGCGGTGCGGCGAGGACCTCGCCGAGCTCCCGGGCTGCCACGGCCAGCGCGCGGGTCCGGGCCGCGGCGGTCGCGGTCCGCAGGGCTGCGAGATCGGAGATGGTGTTCGGATCCCCGGGGAAACCCGGGCGGTCGCAGGGGGGTGGCCCCGTCCAGGAGATCTGGACCCGGAGGACGGCGGCGGTTTCCAGGAGCGCGCGGTCTTGTCCGACAGCGAGGCCCGGGAGAGCGGCGAGATGGTCGAATGCGTCGAGAGTCCTGGCGGCGAGGGCGGCGTCCGGCGCCGCGGACGCGGGGTCGCCGGCGTGCCGCGCCGCCTCGTCCACGAGTTTCACCGCCGCGTCGTGGGCCTGGCGGTCGATGTTGCGGAGGGCGAGACGCCGGTCCGCGTCATCGGGCAGCGCCATGAGCTCTGCATGGGACGACGCGAGGCGGGAGCGGACAGCGGGATCGGGGAGCGACGCGGCGTCCATGAGTCCCGAGATGCGGAAGGCGAGTTCGGAGAGCTTGCCGATCGGAGTCGGGGAGGGCGCGAAGGGACCGATCCGGAAGCCCCACATCGCGCCGACGACGGCGAGGACGAGACCTGCGGCGACGGTGGCCAGGGCCACCGCTCGGCGGCGGGGGGCGGGTCCCGACTCCGAGACGCCGGCCGCCTTCTGCAGGGCGCTCCAGAGCTCGCCGGCATCGGAGTAGCGATCCTCGGGCTCCTTGGAGAGGCAGCGCATGACGACGCGGCGGATGGCCGGCGTGTTCCTCGTCGGGAAGGCTGTCTCGAGGGGCGGAGGCTCCTCGTTCACGTGCTGGAAGATGATCTCGCCCTGATAGAAGGGCGGCCGGCCCGAGAGCATCTCGTAGAAGAGGCAGCCGAGGGCGTAGACGTCCGAGGCCGGCGTCAGATTCCGGCCCCGGATCTGCTCGGGCGACATGTATGGGGGCGTGCCCACGATCTCCATGGGCTTCTGCGTGAGCCGGATCGTCTGCTGGCGCGCCTCGTTGGCGATTCCGAAGTCCACGATCTTGAGGCGGCCGTCGGGCGTGAGGAGGATGTTCTCGGGCTTCACGTCCTTGTGGACGAGACGGTGGCGATGGGCGTGCTCGAGACCGTGGCAGATGTCGCGGGCGAGGCGGAGGAACCTGGCCTCGTCGAAGGGCGCCTCGGTCTTCATGAGCTCGCGGAGCGCCCCTCCGCCCACGAACTCCATGACGACGTAGGGCCGGCCGTCGGGAAGGAGGTCGGCGTCGTGCACCTGAGCGATGTTGGGGTGGGGCTCGAGGCGGGCCACCATCTTGGCTTCGCGGATGATGCTCTCGCGGGCCTTCTGGTCGCGCCCGTACTCCTCGGAAGCAAGCTTGATGGCGACGACGCGCTCGAGGTGGCGGTTGAACGCCTTGTAGACGACGCCCATGGCGCCGCGGCCGAGTTCCTCGTGGATCTCGAACTTCGTCGTCGAGAAGGGGGTCCGGATCGCGTCGCCGCCCACGGTCGTCCGTCCCGTGGCCGGGGGCTCGTCGAGGAACGGCCGGAGGGAGTCGAGGAGCGACTCGGCGTCCTGCGGCCGGTCCTCGGGGGCGGGCTCGAGGCACTGCATGACGAGCCGGCGGAGCGCCGGGGGGATCCCCACGCTGACCGTGTGGTTCTCGAGGGGCTCGACCTCCCGGAAGAACACCGTGGCGCCGGGTCGGGCGGGAGCCGCGTCGCGGAAGGGCGACTGGCCGGTGAGGAGCTGGTAGAGGAGCAGGCCGATCGCGTGGATGTCCGCGCGGCCGTCGGCCGTGCGGAGTCCGGCTTGGATCTCAGGGGCCGAGAGAGGGTCCGCTGCCGCACCGCGCGGGATGCCTCCTGCGTCGATCTCGGCGCGCGTGCAGGAGCACCAGAACCCGGAGAGCCGGACGGCGGCGTCGTCGGCGCGGAACAGGAGAGTCTCGCGGCGGACGTTCAGGTGGATGAGGTCGCGCCGGTGGGCTTCGGACAGGGCGGCGAGGGCCTGGGACGCGATGTCGACGGCGGGGCGGACGGGAAGCCGCTGCCGGCTCGAGGCCGCCAGGGGATTGCCTCCGAAGGCGGGGTAGGCAATCCAGGGGGATCCGTCGTCGCCGGCGCCGGCGTCGAGGGCCGCGAGCACGCCGGGAACGCCGGTCAGGATGCGTCCGGCCCGCAATTCGCGGGCGCGGAGAGCGGCGTCGGCGAGGGGGGAGTCGGCATGGAAGATGCGAATCTCCACCTCGTCGCCCCCGCCGCCGCGGGTCGCGCGGAAGAGCCGGCCGCCCGCGACGCCCGGGCTCTCGGCGATGAGCGTGTAGCCCTCGATTCTCAATCTGACTCCCGGCTCATCCGATCACGCCGTCCGGGGATCCGGGCGCGGAATCCCGGGGAGTGGATCGGCAACGCGACAGGCCCCGCGGGAGGGGGATTCCCAGTCCCGTGGCGCACACCCCTGAGGCCGCTCCGTCCGATGCCGGCGGCGGCCCACGATCCGGACCTTCTCCACGGCGTTCAAGGCCCTGTCATGACATGGTCTTGCGGACTTTTCTATTGCGCGGCCTCCGGACGTTCGGTATCTCGGTGCCTGGAACCGCCGGATCCGAGGGACCTCCGGGGCGGTCATGCCGCACCGATCTGTTTCCGCAAGTCCAGCGCCGGCGGCACGAGGGAAGAAAGACCCATGAGCATGACCAAGTGCTTCCGCCTTCCGTACCTCGCCGGAATGGTCCTCCTCGCCGTCGCCGGTGCCGCCTCCGCCCAGGAGGACATCCGGGCCGAGCTCCAGCGCCTCCGGGCGGAGATGGACGCCGAGCGGCAGGCCCGGGAGGCCGACCGGCGGGAGATCGACACCCTGAAGGCGCGGCTCGCGGAGGCGGAGACCTCCCGCGAGCTCGAGTCGAGCCTCGAGGCCATGGTGAACCGCATCGACGCTGCCCAGGAAGGCGTGAACTTCGTGGATCGGGACAGCAATCCCCTCACCAAGAACCTCGTCAGGCTCCTCATCCGCGGCGAGGCGCGGGTCCGCGCCGAATGGTCGACGAACCTCTTCGACCTCTCCGATGAGTTCGATGACGAGGGCTTCAGCCTGAACGGCCGGTTCAACCTCGGCTTCGAGTTCTTCCTGAACGGCAACGTGTCCGCGCTCCTCGAGGTCCAGTCGGCGGGCCGCTTCAACAACAACACGGTGACCTTCTCGTCCTTCATCGACTCGAACTCCAACGCGGCGGTGGGCCCGGTCGAGGACGAGCTCGACGTCATGCGTCTCTACCAGGGCTGGGTGCAGCTCTCGAACCTCTTCGGGCGCGAATTCTTCATCCGGGCTGGCCGCCAGGAGCTGCGCTACGGCAACGAGATGCTTCTTGGAAGCGACGACTTCTACGCTGGAACGGTTCACGATGCGGTCCGCGTGGACTACGAGACGGACTGGCTCAGCCTCTCGTTCTTCTATGCGCAGGAGGGCCAGACGGACGACCTCATCCCCGTGTTCGCCGTCACGGATCTCGGCGACGTCTCCCTCTACGGCGTCCGGCATGATCCGAGCCACAGGTCGCAGGACGACGACTACATGGTCGGGATCTACACGACCGTCACGCCCTGCGACTTCCTGAGCATCGACCTCTACTACATGTACTTCGGCGGCCGGGAGGGAGATGTCTCCTCGGAGATCATCCCGATCGGGCAGGATCCGACGAATCCCCTCGGTACGGGGACCACCGATCTGTTCCTCGGCCGGAGCTTCACGCGCATCCTCCAGGGCGATTTTCACACGGTGGGCCTCCGCCTCTTCGGGAACCTCTTCGAAGGGGATGCCTTCAACTACTCCTTCGAGTTCGCCTGGCAGGGGGGCGACTTCTCCTCGGCCAAGCGGATCGTCACGGGGCTTGGCGCCTTCGAGTTCCCGTATGAAGGCGACGTCCACGGGATCGCGCTCGAGGGCCACCTCGCCTACACCTTCGTCGACACCTCCTGCCGGCCCCGGATCTACGCCTCGGCTCTCTGGACCGAGGGCCCGGACGACGACTTCGTCGTCGAGCCGTTCACGGGTCTCCCCATCGCCAACCAGGTCGGCTTCCAGCCGCTCTTCATGTCCCGGCATCAGACCCTCTCGTCGCGCTTCGGCAACGCGGACGTGTTCCCGCTCCAGGGCGTGATCCTCGTGAAGGGCGGGTTCGAGTTCATGCCCTGGGACACCGTTACGCTCGGGACGACCGGCATCTGGGGCTGGTTCGACGAGGGCGGCGACTTCCAGGACTTCACCGACGTCCGCGGCTACGGCGACGACTCCATCGGCTTCGAGTGGGACCTCTACCTGCACTGGGCCTACTCGCACAACTGCACGATCTCGTTCAATGCGTCGCTCTTCTTCCCGGACAGCAATCTCGACAATCCTTCGACGGGATTCCTGTTCGACGACAGCGACCTCTCCGTGCTCCTCTATCTCCAGGCCCAGATCCTCTTCTGACGCGACTCCGGCCGTGGCGGCCATGCCGCCACGGTCCCCGGGTTAGGATGGGCGCGTGACGGAGCCGCGCTCCATCCTGATTGTCCCGCCGGGCCGGCCCCCCGCCGGCGAACCCCGGATCCCGGGCTCCAAGTCATGGGCGAACCGCGCCCTCGTGGTGGCGGCCCTCGCCCCCGGCACCTCCCGGCTCCACGGCCTTCCTGTCGCCACCGACACCCAGCTCATGATCGAGGCGGTGCGGCGGCTCGGCGTGCGCATCGCCCCGGTGGCTGCCGGGACTCTCGCGGTCACGGGGCCGCCGGACGACGCGGGCGCCGCCGAGATCGATGCCGGGGACGCCGGCACCGTGGCTCGCTTCGTCATGGCCATGGCTGCGACGCGGCGCGGCCGGACGACCGTGCGGGGCGGCCCGGTCCTCTCCGGGAGACCCCACGATCCGCTTCTCGCCGCGCTCCGTGCTCTCGGGGCCGCGGTCGAGGGCGGGCCCGGACTGCCGGTCCGCATCGCGGGCGGAGACATCGCGATGCGACGGCTGGTCGTGGACGGCGATCTCTCGAGCCAGTTCTGCTCGGCCCTGCTCCTGGCGGCGCCGGCGTTCGGCGGTCTCGAGATCGTGCCCGGCGGACGAGGCGTCTCGATGAGCTATGTCGCCATGACGATCGAGGTCATGGCGGCCTTCGGCGTCCGCGTGGGTACGAATACCGCGGGCGTCCTGACCGTGCCGCGGAGCGCGGCCTATGCGCCGGCCTCCTTCCGGGTGCCGCCGGACGCCACCGGCGCCATGGTCTTCGGGGCGGCGGCAGCGCTCTCGGGCGGGCGGTGCACGATCCTGGACCTGGCTCGAGGCCCTGCCGAGGGCGAGCTCTACGCCCTCGATGTTCTCGAACGGATGGGGGCCTCCGTCGTGCGGACACCGGACCGTCTCGATGTGGCCGGGCGCGGAAGGCTGCGGGGCGTGACCGCCGATCTCCGAGATGCGCCGGACTCGGCGCCTGCACTCGCGGTACTCGCTGCCTTCGCCGAAGGCGAGACCGCGTTCACCGGCATCGGCCACATCCGAGCGAAGGAGAGCGACCGCATCGCGGGGCTGATCGAGGGGCTCCGCCGGCTCGGCGTCAGGGCCGAGGCCGGCCCCGATGGCCTGATCGTGCGGGGGGCGGGATCCCGGGCGGCGGGGGAGGTCCGGCCGGTTCCCATCTCCGTGCAGGGCGACCACCGGATCGCCATGGCCTTTGCGCTCGCGGGTCTCCGGCGCGCCGTCGTCCTCGACGACGGGAACGTGGTGGCGAAGTCCTTCCCGACGTTCTTCGAGGAACTGGCCCGCTTCGGGGCGGAGGTTCGATGACGCGCCCCGATCCGGAACGACTCCTGCGCCGCCCGGCCGGCGCGCCGCCGCTCGTCATCGCTCATCGCGGCGGGGCTCTCGAAGCCCCCGAGAACACGCTGCCGGCTCTCCGCCGGGCGCTGCGCCTTGGTGCGGACGGGCTCGAGATCGACGTCCGGCTCACCCGCGACGAGGCGGTCGTCGTCGTCCACGATCAGGACCTCGTCGTGCGGCCCCGGGGCCGGAAGCGACCGGCGGTCGGCGATCTCACCCAGGCGGAGCGCCCGGCGC
>CAYQRN010000117.1:0-13738 GCA_964419995.1 uncultured Planctomycetia bacterium | reverse complement strand
CCGCGGCGGGCCTCGCCCTCGCCGCCCAGGCCGTCCTCCTCCCTTCCGCGGGCCCACCCGGCCTCGCCTTCTCCAATGGCCTCCGTTTCACCCTCGGCTTCTGATCGCGGCTGAACGTCCGGAATCACAGGACGATCCGGCTGCGCACGCTCGTCGTCGCCTGGCACATCGAGGACCGGAGCACGCCACGTGCGTCTCCGGCACGAGAGTTGCTTGACAGGCTGGCGGCGGGGAGGGACGATGCGGGCGGGGGAGCATCGGGCGGTCGGAGAAGCTGTTCTTTCGTTCCGGGAAGCCGAAGGAGGCACCATGAAGATCGCCGAGATCATGACGACGACGGTCGCAACGGCCCCAGAGTCCGCGACCCTCGCCGACGCCGCCCGTCTCATGTGGGACCGGGACTGCGGAATCGTCCCCATCATCGCGGAAGATGGCACGATCCGAGGAGTGATCACGGACCGGGACGTCTGCATGGGCGGGCTCACGCAGGGGCGCCCTCTCCACGAGATTCCGGTCACGGCGTCCATGACGACCGACCCGTTCACGTGCCGCGCCACGGACGACATCTCCGCCGTCCACCACCTCATGCGGCTGCAGCGGATCCGGCGTCTGCCCGTCCTCGACGAGCAGGGTCGCCTCGCGGGCATCGTGAGCCTCAACGACCTCGCACAAGTCGCCCAGAAGGCCACGAACTCCCTCCGTCGCCATCAGGAGGCGGAGGTGGCTCGGTCCCTGGCCGCGATCTGCCAGCACCGGGAGGTCGAGGTGATCCCGCTGCCCGCAGACAAGCCCCGCGAGATCGCCACGACAGCCTGACCCTTCGCAGCGCTCCATCCGGACGCCCCGGGCGCGCCGCAGCCGAGCCGGACGCCCCGGGCGGCGGGTGTCCCCGCCCCGCGAATCTACTCGAGGCGCTTGATGATGTGCCAGCCGAAGGGGCATTTCTTCGCGTGATAGACGGCGAGGCCGACCTCGCCGGGTTTGAGGGCGAAGCTCGTGTCTCCGAACCCCTCGGCCATGCGGGACCGATGGCGGTACTCGGTCGTGGGGCTGTAGGGCGTATCCACGATGCCGTAGATGCCCGGATACTCGTCATCGGTGCAGGTCCTGACGAGCTGGTCGAAGTCCTCGCCCTTCCGGGCACGCTCGAGGACCTCCTGCGCGAGGGCCTCGGCTTCCGCGTAGCTTCGCTGCCGCGCCTTCGCCGGAGGGCCGCCGCGATCGCGGAAACCCGGCGCAGCATCGAAGGCGATGAGGACGTGCTGGACCCGGATGCCTCCTTCCGGACGGCCTCCTCCGGAGAACAGAAGGAGCGCCGTGATGCCCAGCGCCGCAACGATGCCAGTCATGACGGCCGGATGGACAAGGAACGCCCCGACGCCACGCCGGTGCGCCGGCGCCGGCGCACCGCTCCGGACCCTGGCCGACCTCGGCCGGTCCGGTTCGACCTTGTCCATCATGGGTCAGACGTCTCCGCAGGGATGGGGGATCGAGGCGGGCGCATCGTATCGGTTACCGAACAACGAGAAAGGCGGGGGCGAACGCCCCGACGGCACCGGCGGGGCGTCCGCACGCCGGAATTCGGCGCCTCGGGGCGCCAACGGGTCGAAGGTGCGGTGCCACGCAACGCGGAACGGGAACGATGTCTCCCCGAGTCATCGGTCAGGCGACGTCGCAGGCGGCGCATCTCGGCCCGGATGAGTCACGAAGACGAGCCGCGGCACTCGAAACGCGCGCGATTCCGGCCGGGGGAGATTGGCAACGCCGGTCCGCGATGGGCGATGGAGGATTCGAACCTCCGACCTGCTGCGCGTAAGATGCCTCCCAATAATGACTTGAATCCACATGCCGCACCGTGCGCCAATGCGCGAACCCCTGCGACGCCGTGCACTTCCGACGGCAACGCCGATGAGCACACTGGCGTCTTCGAGTGAGCCGCGACGCGCCGAGGTGCGCCGGAAAGCTCCCAACTCTGGGTACCGACTGGGCAGGCTCCCTCGGGCCGACATGCCGGAAGGTCGCATGGAGAGCGTCGTCGGTGCCGGCGCCGCCGGACAGCATACCGTCGTGAAACAGATCGACCCGGCCTCGAGATTCACGACTTCCAGCGCCCTCGACTCGCTTCGTCGAGTCCGCTGATCTCGACGCGGGCCTTCTTGTTTCACAAGATGGGTGGAGGAGGAAGCCATGCCCGAGAAGGAGACGCGCGCGGTCGCGCCGCACCCGATCGAACAGCTTCTCGGCCCGTTGAACAAGGTCGAGCTCAAGAACGTCGCCAAAGTCCTCTACCTTGCCGGCGACCGGCGCCTCCTGATCGAGGGACGACGTGTCTCGATCGTTGGCTCGCGCCGAGCCACGCCAAGGGGCCTTGACTTCGCGCGCCAGCTCAGCGAGCGCGTCGTACGCTTCGGGATGTTCGTCGTCAGCGGCCTCGCGGAGGGCATCGACACTGTGGCCCATCGCACCGCCATCTCGGCCGGGGGCCGGACGATCGCGGTGCTCGGCACGCCGCTCGACGCTTGCTACCCACCCCAGAACCGAGGCCTCCAGGATCTCCTTGCACGCGAACACCTTCTCGTCTCTCAGTTCCCTCCCAGGGCGAAATCCCGCCGCGAGAACTTCCCGATGCGAAATCGCACGATGGCACTCCTCTCCGACGCGACCATCATCGTCGAGGCCGGGGAGAAGAGCGGCACCGTTCACCAGGGGTGGGAGGCGCTGAGGCTCGGGAGAATCGTCTTCCTCCCTCCGCACCTCACCGGCGACGGGAGCCTCTCTTGGCCGCGAGAGATGGTGCGGTACGGCGCCCAGATCCTCAGATCCGAGGACCTCGACGAGATCCTCGAGGAGATCCCCGGACGCTTCAGTGGTCCCGTTACTCTCTGAGCTCTCCTTCGCCTCACTCCTGATCTACTCACCGCGCGGCAAGGCCCCTGAGTCGCGGAACTCGCAGAGGGTCTGCTACGGGATCAAGCAGGGCGACCCCATCCTGCTTCACCGCGTCGCGGAGCTCACTGCAACCTCCATCGACAGCTTCCCCGACTTCCTTGGGCCGAGCGTGACGCTCGTTCCAGTCCCCAGGAGTGCACCACTCCCAGCGACCGACGCGTCCTGGCCCGCACTTTCGATCTGCAAGGCTCTCGTCGCGCGGGGGCTCGGCCGCGAGATCCTCCCACTGCTTCGCCGTACTACATCCGTTCCGAAGTCCGCCTTCGCAGCTCCCGGCCAGCGTCCGGATCCTCGCACCCATCTACGGTCACTCGCCGTGGATCCACTCCTCTACCCCCCAGATCACATCACTCTCATCGATGACGTCGTAACGAGAGGTTCCACACTCCTAGCGGGAGGATCACTCATCGCCGACACACACCCGAACGTCGCGCTACGCGCCTTCGCTGTCATCCGGACCCTGGGTCTGGTTCCGGACGTCTCCGAGCTTCGCGCACCGTGCACTGGAATGATCAGATACATCAACGGAAGTCTCGACCGCGGCCCTTGCTTCTCCCCCTCCCTTCGTAGCGCTCCTCAACTCGCAAGGCCCCTGATCTTCGCGGATGGGCGATGGAGGATTCGAACCTCCGACCTGCTGCGTGTAAGGCAGACGCTCTGACCGGCTGAGCTAATCGCCCGGTGGACGCGGCGAGGATACCGGAACCGCGGCGCGGCGGGAAGTACGCGCCGCGGAGTCCGGCGCACGGCGCCGCCACGTCGGCGGCGGGACGGAACGGCGGCGCGACCGCCCTCGGAGGCGGCCGCGCCGGTCCGACGTCAGGGCTTCCGGGCCGCCGGCGGAGGGACGTCGCCCTCATCCGAGGCCGGATCGCGGCGGTCATCGTCGTCGGCGAGCGACGCGAGGGCCCGGGCGCGCTTCAGCGATTTCACGCAGGACATCTTCGCGAGCGCCCGATCGACGCGTTCACGGCTCCCATCCTTGCTGAACCGTTCCCGGACGGCCGCCGTAAGGGCCTCGAGCTCCCGCCCGGCATCGTCGAGCTTCTTCGCCCGGATCAGCGTACCCACGAGGAGATCCACGGCGTCCACGGTGGCGGACCACTGATCCGGGAACTCGGAGATGACCTCCCGAGCGAGGTCCACCGCCGCGTCGAAGTTCCTTTCCTGTCGTGCAAGCGACGCCCGCGCGAGGCGGGCCCGTGCCCTCGTCTTCGCGTCGACCGAGGGCAGAACCTCGATCCGCGACAGGGCCTCGCGCGCCCGGTCGTACCGCTTCTCCTTCCGATGGAGGCTCGCGATGTCGAAGAGCGCCTCCGATGCCGTGCGGACATGGGCCGTGGCGGCCGCCGCCTTCTCGAGGCAGCCGAGCGCCTGCTTCGTGTCATCGAGCGAACGGTGGATCCTCCCCATCCTGAGATGCGCCTTCGCGATCTCCTCGGCCCGGTCCGGGAACCGCTCCGGGACCTCTCCGAAGATCCGGATGGCGTCCTCGAGGATGCGGCGCCGCTCCTGACCGGTCGTGCCGGTCGCCTCGTCGAGGCGCTTGTTGCCGGCCTGCAGCATGGTGGCCGCGGTGTCCTGGCCGCGGGCCGGGGTCGCGTGACCCACGGACAGCCCCGCGGCGGCGAGAACCGCTGCGGCGGCGATACGACGACTCCCCTGGAACATGATGGCTCTCCTCCGGCGACCCCTTCGGGGTCGTTCAGTCCTCCGGGCATCGGGGCGGCATTCCGTCCGGTTTCGTCCCGTCTTTGAGGCGGCGGACCACGCGACGCACCATGGCATCGGGGGCGGGCCGATCGTCGAGGGCGAAGCGAAGCATGAAGTCCTCGGCGCGGAGATCTGCCGCATGTCGGCGGCAGGCTTCGCAGGACTCGAGGTGCTTGCGCACGATCTCGTCCTCGCGGGGAGAGGTCTCGCCCGCGCAGTGTTCGAGGAGGAGATCGAGAACGTCACGACACGTCGTCATGCAGACGCTTCCACGTGGGGACGAGGTTTCCGAGTTTCTCGCGCAGCTTCTCCCGCGCCCGGGCGAGCCGGCCTTTCACCTGGAGGCGGGTGAGACCGAGCTCCCGGGCGAGTTCGTCGCAGCCGAGCATCCTGCGGTACCGGTATTCGATGACTTCGCGGTAGGTCGCGGGGAGCGACTCCACGGCCCGTTCGACAGCCTCGCGGAGCTCGAGGGTGCGAAGGGTCGCGTCCTCTTCCCGCCGGGGGCCCTCCACGACGAGACCGTCGAAGTCGGCCATCTCGACCTTGCACGCGCCGGAGCGCGTCTCGCGCCGCCGGCGGTCGAGGGCCAGGAAGCGGCCGATGGAGAAGAGCCATGTGACGAAGTGCCTGTCGTTCCTGAGGCGGTGGAGGTTCTTGAGCGCCCGGACGAGGGCATCCTGGGCGATTTCCTCGGCGGTGCAGGGGTCGCAGACGATGGGCAGGACGAAGTTCGCGAGCGGCGTCCCCATGGAAGCGACGATGTCCGGGACGACGGACTCGTCGCCCGCGCGCAGCCGCCGACACAGATCTGAGAGTCTTTCCCTGTCCATGGGGTCGGGACACCCTGTTCCGCTCCGTGGCACGACATTTCGGAGAACCGCTCGTTGGTCGTCTCCGGCGGCTACCCGGGACCGCGAGATTTCCGGAGATCAGAGGTTCCCCCGTCCCGAGAGGGTGCAGGTGTCGCATCCCGGCCGGAGACGGCCCGCATGGAACTCCTCACGGAGTCGCCGGTAAGGCTCTCCGTTCCAGATCGCAGCGAAGCTCGATTCCCGGACGTTGCCCATCCGGAGGAAGTCCCCGCCCCCCCTGCAGCATGGGTAGACCGACCCGTCCGGGACGATGCGCACGTAGGTGGCCAACTGATGGCAGAACCCCCGCCGCTCCGCCGCCAGAGCCATGGTGAGGTGGTGGATCACGGTCGTGTCGTCGGGCTCCCGCGGCGCCCCGGAGAAGTCGTGCTCCACGAGACCCCCGCGGAGATCGACGCGAAGCGCCAGGCCCTCCCTCTTCGCCGCCGCCACGGCCCGGTCCAGAGCGGCCCGGATCTCCTCCGGGGTGAAGTGCTCCTCGACGTCGAAGCGGCCGGGATCCCGGAAGAACGGCAGGAGCTTCTGGACGCGCACGGACCGGACGCCCATGGCACGGGCGAAGGCCATGAAACCCGGCAACGACTCGAGATTCTCCGTCATGAGCACGAGGACGAGTTCCACCGGGAATCCGTCCTCCGCGGCCAGGGCGACGATCCCCCGGAGACCCCGCAGCATGTGCTCGAACCGGCCATTCACGCGAATCCGCTCGTAGACCGACGGAACATGGGAATCGCAGGAGAACTCGACCTTGAACACCCGGCCCCGGAGGCGGTGGAAGTGCCGCTCCGTGAGCAGCGTCCCGTTGGTGATGAGGTTGAGCCGCGTCCCGTGCTCCTCGCACAGGTCGAGCATGAGGTCGAAGTCGCCCATGGCCGGCTCGCTCGTCGCGGACGGCGTCACGATGACGGCCCCGGGCATGACCTCGCCGGCAACGCGTCGCAGCTCCTCCGGCGGAAGGAACTGGAGGCCGGGGCGCTCGCACATCACGCACTTCAGGTTGCAGGCGTTGTTCGATGAGATCTCGACGTGGAAAGGACGGCTCTCCCAGACGACGCGCCCGAGCGCAAGATCCCGGGTGGCCCGGACGAGATTCGCCACGTGCCGGGCCGTCACGCCCGCGAGTCCCGAGGGGCGAAGTCCGGCTTCGGAGCTCATGAACCGACCGTATCACGGCACGCCCTCCCGGCGCACCTGAGGGAGCGATCGGACGGCGCCTCCCCCCCGCCGTCCGCGTCGTCGCGGACTCAGGAGGCCGCCTGGGGCAGCTCGACGATCAGACGGCGCCGTCGATCACGGTTCCGGCTCCGGAGGACTTTCTCGTTGTAGACCTCGATGAAGCGGCGGCACTGGGGGAAGGTCCCGAGGAAGAGAGGCCAGTCTGCCTCCCGGTAGACCTGGAAGAGTCTCTTGCCCTGGTAGATGCACTCGAACCGGATGTCCATCGCCCCCCTCTCGAGTGTGGCCACGGTCTCTCTGCCGGCGTGGTCTGACCGTGCACCCCCCGCCACCGCCCGTCGCATCCCTCGGCATGGCGCGCCGCGATCGGGACCTGCCGTCCTGCGATCTCCTTGAGCGTACCAGACACGTGAAATCCTGAAAGGAAAAAATCAACGTTTCGAGAAAATCCGACCTCCATTCGTGAGAAAGATACAAGTCGCGATCGATAAAAGCCTTACAGCAATCGCACGCCGGATCGGCCCGCAGAACCGAAGGTGCCTTCGGCGTCGCCGGCGACCTCGCGCCAGGTTCAGGCCCGGGGCCGCTCGATCATCACGGCGATCCCCTGCCCGCCGCCGATGCAAGCCGCCGCGATGCCGGTCTTCCCCCCACGGCGGGCCAGTTCCCGGGCGAGCGTCAGGACGAGCCGCGTTCCGGTGGCGCCGAGGGGATGTCCGAGAGCCACGGCGCCGCCGTTCACGTTGACGCGGTCGCGCGCGAGGCCGAGGGCTTTCTCGCAGGCCACATACTGGGGCGCGAAGGCCTCGTTGATCTCGTAGAGGTCCACTCCACTGTCGTCGATGCCCGTCGACGCCCAGAGAGCCCGGATCGCGGGCACGGGGCCCATGGCCATGAGGTGCGGCGGCACGCCGGCCACGGCATGGCCGACGACACGGGCCAGCACGGCAAGCCCGCGCCGGGCCGCCTCCGCCGCCGTGGTCACGACGAGGGCTGCGGCGCCGTCCACGATCCCGCTCGCGTTGCCCGCCGTCACGGTCCCGCCCTCGCCGAAGGCGGCCCGGAGCTTCCGGAGGGCCTCGATCGTGGTTTCCGGCTTCACGTGGTCGTCCCGGTCCACCACGACCTCGGACCGCCCCACGCGAACCGTAACGGGCACGATCTCCTCCCGGAACACGCCCCTCGCCACGGCCTCCGCGCCAAGCCGGTGGCTCCGCAGCGCGAACTCGTCGGCCTCCTCGCGGGTCACCCCCTGTTCCCGGGCGGCGTTGTCCGCTGTCTCGGCCATGAAGACGCCGGCATAGCTGTCGCGAAGGCCTGAGAAGAGCGTGTCGACGAGGGGCGGCGTCTCCCCGAAGCGCACGCCGGCCCGGACGTGCTGCCCGTAGAGGGCGAAGGGAGCCTGGCTCATGTTCTCCATGCCGCCCGCCACCACGATGCGGGCCGTTCCGTCGCGAAGCTCGTGGCCCGCCGAGATGAGCGACTGGATGCCGGACCCGCAGAGGCGGTTCACGGTGAGAGCCGGCGTGGTGACCGGAATGCCCGCCCGGAGCGCCGCATGGCGCGCCCCGTAGAGAGCGTCCACGGACGTCTGGAGGGCGTTCCCCATGATGACGTGATCCACGTCGGCGGGGGCCACACGGGCGTCCTCGAGGGCGCCGCGGATGGCGTGCCCGCCGAGCTCGTTGGCCGAAACCCCCGCGAACCGTCCATGGCCCGGCGTACCGACGTATTCCGCCATGGCCGTCCGCCGTCCGCCGGCGATCACGATGTCCGTCCTCATGGGCGGACTCTACGGCGCGGCCGCGGCGGCGCCCAGTCCGGATTCCCCCGCAGACCTGGACCTCGAAGCCTCCGCCTCCGCCGTGCTATCCCTTGGCCGGTCCGCGCCCGGAGCCGGATGATGCCACTGCTTCTTCTTCTCCTCGCCGCGGCGCTGCGGTTCCCGGTCCAGCAGGACACCGGCGCCGCCGCCTACGTTGACGCCATCCGCCGGATCAACGAGTCCCATGTCCGCGAGCCGGGCCGGGCCCGCGAGACCGACCTCGCGCGCAGGCTGCCGCCTGCGGCCCGCCCCGCCTTCCGGCGGATCCTCGCCATGCCGCCGTCCGACGCCAGGACCGAGGCCCTCGCTGCCTGCGCCGAGGCGGCGCTCGATCTCGACCTTGCGGAGGACTTCGAGGCCGCCCGCGCCGCCCTCCGCCGCGACGCGCCCGGGCGCGCCGAAGCTCTCGGCGCCATCGTCTCGAGGCCGCGCTTCCTGCTCCGCGGTCTTGGCGTGGAGCCGCCGGTCCTCACGGCCATCGCCGACGTTCTCGATCTCGTGCTGCGGGCCTTCGACGACGTCTTCGGATTCGCGGAATGGAGCAAGGTGCCGGGCAAGAAGCTCCGCGTGCGGATCCACCGCGTGGACAGGATCACGCGACCGCCGCACTTCCGGCCCGAGCTCCCCTTCCACTCCGAGATCGACTTCCCCGTGACGGACGCCGCCGCGTTCCGGTCCCCGACTCCCGACGGCAAGTTCCTCTTCTACGGCCTCTGCCACGAGCTCGGTCACGTCATCGCCATGTGGGGCGACCGCTCCGTGGAGGAGGATCACCACGCCTGGGCGCACTACGTGGGTGTCGTCATCGTCGAGCATCTTGCGCGGTCGGCAGGCGACGAACCGGCTCTCCGCTCCCTCGGCGACGTCCGCTGGCGGTCCTTGTCCCTCGAGCGGAAGGCCCATGAGGCCACGTCGCCGTCCCTCGCCGACCGCGACGGCGTCCTCGCACTGCTCATCCGGCTCCATGACGCCGTCGGGCCGAAGGCCATCGGCGCAGCCATCAACCGGCTTGACCGGGAAAATCGCCGCCTCCGCATCAACCACGTCCGCTACTACCGCTTCCGGGAGCTGCGCGACGCGCTCCTCGCCGCTGCACGCGGTCCCGAGGCCCGCGCCGCCATCACGCGGCTCCTCCCGTGAACGGAAGCGGCTCTACCGCCCGCTGAACCGCGGTGGCCGCTTCTCGAGGAAGGCGGACAGGCCTTCCGCCGCATCCGCCGTTCCGCGGACGAGGCCGAAGAGATCGGCCTCGAGGGCCTCGGCCTGGTCGAAGGACATGTCGAGCCCCCGGTCCACCGCGGCGAGGATGAACCGCCGCGCCAGGGGCGCCTTCGCGGCGAGCTTCGACGCGAGAGCCTCCGCCGCGGGCAGGAGGTCCTGAGGCTCCGTCACGCGGTTCACGAGGCCGATCCGGAACGCCTCCTCGGCAGTGATCTTCTCGCCTCCGAGGAGCAGCTCGAGGGCCCGCCCGCGCCCCACGAACCGCGCGAGCCTCTGGGTGCCGGCGTAGCCCGGCATGATGCCGAGGTCGATTTCCGGCTGGCCGAAGACGGCCTCCCGCGAGGCGATGCGGATGTGGCAGGCCATGGCGAGCTCGCATCCCCCGCCGAGAGCGAAGCCGTTCACGGCCGCGATGACGGGCTTTCGGAGCCGCTCGATACGGCGGAGCAGGGTCTGTCCCTTCCGGGCATGCTCCGCGGCGCCCATCGCGCCGAGCGCGGCAAGCTCGTTGATGTCCGCTCCCGCCGCGAAGGAGGGCTTCCGCTCCGTCGGGCCGCCGGTGAGGATCACGGCGCCCACCGCGTCGTCCGCCTCCGCCGCATCGAAGGCCTCTCCGAGAGCGGCCATGAGGCTCGCGTCCAGCGCATTCAGGACCTTCGGCCGGTGGAGTTCGAGCAGGAGGACCGACCCGCGACGTTCCGATCTCAGACACTCGCTCATGGCTTCCCTCGCCTTCCGATGCGCCTCAGCGCCCGCGCTTCCTGAGCTCGTTCGATGCCGGATCGTAGCCCGGCGGCAGCGTCACGGTCACGCGGCGGAGCCGCACGGTCTCGATCGGGCGCGACATCTCGCCCCCCGCCGAAGGACCGCATGGGACCTGGCTCAGGGCATCCGCCGCCTCGATGCCGAAGAGCACCCTGCCGAAGGCCGTGTACTTGCCGTTGAGGTCGGCGTTGTCGCCCACCATGACGAAGAACTGGGAGCCCGCCGAGTCCGGATCGGCCGACCGGGCCATGCCGAGCACGCCCTTCACGAAGCTCTCGGAGTTGAACTCCGCCGGAATCTCGTAGCCCGGCCCCCCTGTGCCATCGCCCTTCGGACAGCCCGTCTGGATCATGAAGTTGCGCATGACGCGATGGAACGTGAGCCCGTCGTAGAAGCCTGATCGGGCGAGCCGCACGAAGTTCAGGACGTGGTTGGGAGCCCGATCCGGCCACAGCTCGAGGACGATGGCGCCCCTGTCCGTGTCGAGGGTCGCCACCGGCTTGTCCGTGGCGAAGCGCACGAGGTCCACCTCGTTGCTGCGCTTCACGTCGTCGCCCGTGCGGAGGGCCCAGGTGACATGCGAAGTACCCTCCTTCCGGAGCTCCTCCGGGACATCGAAGGCGAAGGCGCGGCTCCAGATCTCGCCGGGAAGGAGCGTGACCGCGCCCGCGGCCTCGAGATCCTCGTCCCGCGGCGTGACGCGCACCCCGCGCCGGTCCGGACCGGCGATGAGGAGTCCCCGCGCCACTTCCGACCGGACCAGGTTCCGGAACGGCGCCCGCCCCGTGTTGGCGATGATGACCCGGACGGCGGCGGTCTCCGTGGCCGTGAAGGCCGGCCGGACGGGCTCGAGACGGATCTCGAGGTCGGACCAGTCGTCGCCACGGACCGTCGTGGACGCGACGAAAACGAGAGCGCAAACGGCAGCGATCATGGCATTCACCTCCCTGGCGCGGCGGCCTTGCCACCCGGCGGGGCCGTCGTCGCACCTCCGTAATCGTAGAAGCCCCGGCCGTTCTTCCGGCCGAGGCGGCCGGACGCGACGAGGCGCCGGAGGAGAGGTGGCGCCGCGTACCGCGCATCGCGGAACTCGTTGAACATGATCTCGGCGATGGAGAGCGTCGTGTCGAGACCCACGAAATCGAGGAGTTCGAGGGGCCCCATGGGATGACCGCAGCCGAGCTTCATGGCGGAGTCGATCTCCTCCCGCCGGGCGACGCCGGACTCGAAGGCACGGACCGCGTCGAGCAGGAAGGGCACGAGCAGGAGGTTCACGACGAAGCCCGGGCGGTCCGGGGTGACCACGGGGGTCTTGCCCATGCGATCCACGACCTCCCGCGCCCGCGCCAGCGTGGACTCGCTCGTGTCGAGGGCCCGCACGATCTCGACGAGCTTCATCACGGGGACCGGGTTGAAGAAGTGGAGCCCGAGGAAGCGATCCGGCCGCTTCGTCGCGGCTGCCAGATCGGTGATCGAGAGCGAGGACGTGTTCGACGCGAAGATCGCCGCCTCCTTCACGGTGGTGTCGAGGACCGTGAAGAGGTTGCGCTTCTCCCCGCGGTTCTCGGTGATGGCCTCGATGACGAGGTCCGCGTCGGCGAGGTCCTCGAAACGGAGCGTCGGCCGCACGAGGGCGAGGGCGCGGTCCCGGTCGTCCCCCGTCATGCGGCCCTTCGCGACGGCCCGGTCGAAGCCGCCGCGGATGGCGCCGAGGCCCCGGTCGAGGAGCGGCTGCGTGACCTCGCGGACGATGGTCCGGAATCCGGCCGCTGCCGCGGTCTCCGCAATGCCCGACCCCATGAGACCGAGGCCCACGACGGCGATGGTCCCGATCGCTCCGCTCTCCGCCGGTCCGGTCATGTGGCGTCTCCCGGGGCCGGATGCCCTCTCCTCAGGACCTCTCGAAGGCCGCGGCCAGGCCCATCCCGCCGCTGATGCACAGGGTCGCGAGCCCGAGGCCGGCGCCGCGCTCCCGCATGGCGTGCAGGAGCGTGGCGACGATGCGCGCCCCCGTGGCGCCGATGGGGTGTCCGAGGGCGATGGACCCGCCGTTGACGTTGAGGCGATCCCGCTGGAAGCGCATCTCGCGCTCGCAGGCGATGACCTGGGCGGCGAAAGCCTCGTTGAGCTCGATGAGGTCGAAGTCGCCGACGGCGAGGCCCGTCGTCCTCTCGAGCTTCGCCGCCGCGGGGACGGGTCCGATCCCCATGACCCTCGGATCGACGCCGGCCGATGCGGAGCCCCGGAGGGCGGCGAGGGGCTGAAGGCCGAGGGCCAGAGCCTTCTCCCGGGCCATGACGAGGACGGCGGCGGCCCCGTCCGTGATGCCGGACGAGTTCCCCGCGTGCACCGTGCCGTCCTTCGCGAAGACCGGCGGGAGCTTCGAGAGGCTCTCGACCGTGACGCCGTCCCGCGGGTGCTCGTCCGCCGAGACCATGATCGGGCCGGTCCTGCCCCCCGCTTCCACGGGTGCGATCTCCGCGGCGAAGGCACCTCGGGCGCGGGCCGCCTCGCAGAGGTTCTGGGAGCGGGCGGCGAAGGCGTCCTGTTCCCGGCGGCTGATCCCGTGCAGGCGCGCGAGGGTCTCGGCGGTCTCGCCCATGACCTGGCCGGCGAGGGGGCAGTCGAAACCGTCCCGGTACATCCCGTCCACGAGGGGCTGATGCCCGAGCTTCATGCCACCGCGCGCCTTCGGAACGAGATAGGGCACGCGCGTCATGCTCTCCATGCCCCCCGCCACGACGACGTCCGCATGGCCGAGGACCACGGCCTCGGCGGCGAGAAGGATAGCCCTGAGCCCCGAGCCGCAGGCCATGTTCACGGTCATGGCCGTCGTCGTGTCCGGAAGGCCCGCGCGTACGGCCACCTGCCGCGCCGGATTCGGCCCGAGGCCCGCCTGGCGGGCGCAGCCCATGATCACCTCGTCCACGGTGCCGGGGGGCAGCGCCGCCGCGGCGAGCACCGAGCGGACGACCGAGGTGCCGAGGTCCACGGCCGACAGATCGCTGAAGACGCCGAGGAATCGTCCGATGGGCGTGCGGAGAGCGTGGGTGATGACGGCGCGGCGCATGATCGCGGGCTTCCCCCGGGGGCGTCCGGTCCGGCGGAGCGGTCGTTTCTGCGGCCGTCGGGCCCCGGCCTCTCGCGTGACGGGGGCGTCGAGGATATCACAGGCGGGTCACGCCGCAACCTCCGGCGGCCCGCGGTCATCGCC
>CAYQRN010000116.1:0-13756 GCA_964419995.1 uncultured Planctomycetia bacterium | reverse complement strand
ACGAAGCCCCGCGCGAGAAGATCCGGCGAGATGGAGCAAGTGAATCTGGTCCTCGGCGGGATACTCAACGGTATGTGTGACGCACGACACTAGTTTCCAGCCGGCGCGGGCGCCGGCTTGTCGGGCAGGGTGTCGAGGGCGAGGCGTACGAGAGCGCGGATGGCGAGCCGCTGCATGCCCCTCCAGTCCGATGCCGCCGCCCGTTCCTCCACGACGAGAGGCTCGTCGGTGAACGTGAAGCGCCAGAGGCGCTCGCCGCTGCCCGACGCGTGGAGCGAGAACTCTCCGGACGCGTGCATGCGGCGGCCCGCCATGAGCCGGCCGTCGGACCACTCCGTGACTCGGACCTCGAGGATGGCCTCGCCCTCCGTGAACTTGGCAGAGGCTGCCTCGACGCCCCCGGCGAAGCCGCCTGGCCAGGCGCCGAGCTGGTCGTCCACCCATCGGGTCTCGGGAACGGAGTACGACTTCCTGTCCTTCAGGAAGGCGACGATCTCGGCCCGGAAATCCGCCAGCAGCGGCACCGAGAGGGATGTCCCCTCCGCCCGGACGGGCAGCACGGCGACATCCACGACGCGGCGGGCCTGGAAATCCGGCACGACTTCGACCTGCTGGTCCGGGCGGCGCGGGCCCGACGTCGCGCAGGACGCGGCGGCCAGGACGGCGAGAAGGACAGCGCGGAGCGGACGGCGGGTCATGGGGATCCCTCTTCCTTCATGCGGGTCATGAGCCATGTCTCCGCGCCGGCCCGCGCCACGGCGCGCCGGAAGCGGAGGCAGGATTCGCAGGTCCCGCACGGGCGGAGTCCCGCCTCGTAGCAGGGCCAGACATGCTGGAGCGGCGCGCCGAGGTCCATGGCCGCGCGGACGATGGCTGCCTTGTCGAGGTGGGCGGTGGGGCTCCCCACGCGGACGCGCCCGGCGGTGGAGTACGCGAGCGCCCGGTTCTCCGCGTCCAGGTACTCCGCGGAGTTGTCCGGGAACGTCGCCGCCTCCTCCCGGTTGAAACCCATGACGACGAGGTCGGCCCCGAGGGCCTCCGCCAGGGCCGCCGCCACGGCGATGAGCACGCCGTTCCTGTTCGGCACCCAGACCCGGTCCGCGGATCGGCGCGCGGCTCCGCAGGCGTCGTCGAGGTCGGCCTCGGCGGGCCGCGGCAGCGTCGCGGCGGGGTCGAGGAGCGCCCCGCCCGGAACGCCCTCGAGGAAGGGAAGCCGGATGGCCCGGCCCGCCACGCCGAGGACCCTCCGGATACGTTCCGCGGCGCGGATCTCCGCCGCACCGGCGCGCTGCCCGTAGTCGAACGTCACGGCCGCGGCCACGGGGCGTTCCCGGAGCGTCATGGCGAGCGCGACGGTGGAGTCGAGACCGCCGGACAGGCAGACGATGGCCGGACCCATGGACCCTCGGACGCCGTTCCGGCCCCGTGCCGCCGGTGCCTCCGGCGGCGCCTCCCGGCGCGGAGTGCGGCGCGATGCACGATGTTAGCCCGGATGACTCACGAAGACGAGCCGCGCCAGAGGCTTGACATGCGTTCGCTCCCCGGCGAATAATCTCCGCCAGGGCGGCATGACGATTCCCAGGATCCTGTCGGTCATCAATCAGAAGGGCGGCGTGGGCAAGACCACGACCGCCGTGAACCTCGCCGCGGCCCTCGCGCGCCGGGGCCGGCGCGTCCTGCTCATCGATCTCGACCCCCAGACGAACCTCACGACGCACCTCGGGATCGACCCGCTCTCCGTCGGCACGTCCGTCTACGAGATCCTCTGCGACGGCCGCTCCCTCGCCGAGGCCGTGGTTGCGGCGTCGGAGCCGGGCCTCACGGTCGCGCCCGCCACCGTGGACCTCGCCGCGGCCGAAATGGAGCTCGTACCTGTCTTCGGCCGGGAGTTCCTCCTCCGGAACGCCCTGCGGACGTTCCTCGAGACATCCGCTTCCCCGCCGGACACGGTCATCATCGACTGCGCGCCGTCCCTCGGCCTCCTGGCCGTCAACGCGCTCACGGCGTCGGGAGGACTCCTCATCCCCATGCAGGCGGAATTCTTCGCGCTCCAGGGGATCGCCAAGCTCCTCGAGGTCGTCGATCTCGTGAAGTCCAGGCTCAACCCCGACCTCTGCGTCGCGGGAATCGTCCTCTGCCGCGTCGACCGCCGCACGAAGCTCTCGGGCGAGGTCCAGGCCGAGATCCGGCGGTACTGGCCTTCGTGGGTCCTCGACACCGCCATCCGTCCGAACGTGAAGCTCGCCGAGGCGCCGTCCTTCGGGCAGACCATCTTCGCCTACGCGCCTGACTCCACCGGCGCCGAGGACTATGCCGCCCTGGCCCGGGAGCTCCTCGCGGCGCGCCCCGGAAGCACGGAGCGGCAGTCGGCGGAGGCCTGAGGCCTCCGGCTCCCGCCGCCGCGGCGCTGTTCAGTCCTTCCGTCCGAGCTTCTCGATGGCGTGGGCGCGTCCCCGCAGCGAATCTCCGCGCTGGGCCTGCCCGGGGCTTGCCAGGACCTTCTCGAAGTACGGGATCGCCTCCTCGTACTTCCCGACGAGGTTCAGGACCTTGCCGGTGTTCTCGAGGGCATCGACATAGCTGTCGTCCTGCTCGAGGGCCTTCCGGTAGTAGTCAAGAGCCGACTTCAGGTCGTCGAGGTGGTAGTGGAACATGAGGCCCGTGTCGTTCAGGACCTGGGCCCGGATGGCGGACGGCACGCCCTCGGCCTCGAGGACGAGCTTCGACGCCTTCACGTAGTACTCGGACGACTTCTTCCATCGCTCCCGGGCATCGGACCGGTTCGTCGTGGAGGTCCCCCACTCCCGGTAGAAGAACCCGAGGTTCTGGAGGATGCTCCAGTGGTTCGGGTCCATCTTGAGCGCCCAGGACTCGAGGAGCCGGATGGCCTTCTCGAAGTCTCCGCCCTCGGCGAGCTTCCCCGAGGCCGCCCAGACCGCGTTGAGCGGTTTCGCATCCTCGGCGTAGAGCTCGGGTCCCGACCTCCATGCCTCGTAGTAGGCCGCGGCCGCCTGTTCGACGTCGCCCTTCTTCGAAAGGGCGTCGGCGATGGCCAGCTTGGCCTTGGGGTAGCGCCCGCCGGTCACCTCGTCCCCCTTCCGGAAGGCCGCGATGGCCGGGTCGACCTCGCCGTTCTCGAGGAGGGCATGGCCGAGCCAGTACCAGGGGAGGCAGTCCGCACCCTCGGCCTCGCTCCAGCGCCGGTACGACGAGACCGCGAGGGGGACGTTCTTCGTCGCCGCCCCCACCGTGAGATGCCAGAGCCCGATGGCGATCTGGTCATCCGTCGCCGGATCCGACTCGGCCGCGAGGAGTCCGTCGGCAAAGGCCTGGGCCGCCTCGTCGGGCTTCCCCTGGTTCCTGAGGGCCTCCCCCTTCATCCGGCGGATCTTCGCGGACTTCGGGAACCGCTGGGCGGCCTCGTCCGCCGCCGCCGCCGCGGCGCCGAAGTTGGACGCGAACACGTGGGTCTCGATGATGGCCGCGGGGACATCCGCGTTGGTCGGGTCCAGTTTCGCAGCCTCCCCGAAGGCCTTGACGGCATCCTCGAAACGGGGTTTGCTCATCTGCCGGCACGCGTGACCGAGAAGCATCCAGTTCTCGGTGTTCTTCGGATCGAGCTTCAGAGCCTTGCGGAGGCTCGAGGCGCACTCCTCGTAGAGACCGTCGATCTTCCCCGACGTGGCGCCCGGCGACGACTTGGCGTCGTCCGCCATCCAGTAGAAGGTCCGCCCCACGAGGGAGGCAGCCTCGGCGTGGTCTGGCTTCAATGTCTCGGCTCGGACGGCATAGCCGTTGGCCACGGCCATGTCGTTCAGGTTGTAGCGAGCCGTGGCGAGTCCGAGGAGGAGATCGAAGTGGTTCGGCTGCGACTCGAGCAACGGCTCGAGGGCCTCGGCCGCGTCGGACCACCGGCCCTCCTTCAGGAGATCGAGCCCCTTCTTGAGACCGTCCTGCCCCCGGAGCGCGGTGGCGGCCTGGAGGAAAAGGACGGCGGCGAGAGCAGCGCGGGCGGCGGACATCGGTGACGTCTCCAATCGGGTGGGGGAGCCTCCTTCGGGACGATCCCCCGTCGCGGGCAGGTCCGTGCATTATACCGCGGGGGCCCCCGCGCTATAGTGCGCGCCTCCCGCCACGCCATCCGCCCCATCGGAGACCCACATGACGGACTCGACGGAGCCAACCCACGCCGGCATGGGCGATGAACAGCGGCGGGTCCGCATCGAGAAGCTGGCCCGCCTCCGCGATCTCGGCGTGAACCCCTATCCCGGGCGCTTCGAGCGGACGCACGGCCTCGCGGACGCCCGCGGGCTCCCGCCCGGCACCGGCCCCGTCCGGATCGCGGGCCGGGTCCTCGCCATCCGCATCATGGGGAAGCTCACATTCGTGACGCTGCGCGACGGGACGGGCCGCTGCCAGGCCGCCATCCGCCGCGATGCCGTCGGCGAGGAGGCGTACGACGTCCTCCGGCGCCTCGTGGACATCGGGGACTTTCTCGGGGTCGAGGGGACGACGTTCACGACGCGGACGGGCGAGCCCACGGTGGACGCCGCCGGTTTCCTTCTCCTCGGCAAGACTCTGCGGCCGCTGCCCGAGAAGTGGCACGGCCTCACCGACCGCGAAGCCTGCTGGCGTCGCCGCTACCTCGACCTCGCCATGAACGAGGCCACGATGGAGCGATTCGTCTTCCGCTCCCGGCTCGTCCGCGCACTCCGCGCCTTCCTCGAGGATCGCGGGTTCGTCGAGGTCGATACGCCGGTCCTCCAGCCCAAGGCCTCCGGCGCCCTCGCCCGCCCCTTCATCGCCCGTCACAACGCCCTCGACATGGACGTCTTCCTGCGCATCGCGCCGGAGACGTGGCTCAAGCGCTGCATCGTCGGCGGCTTCGACCGGGTCTTCGAGTTCGCGCGCTGCTTCCGGAACGAGGGCATGGACCCCTCCCACCTCCAGGACTTCACCATGCTCGAGTTCTACGCGGCCTGGTGGGACTTCGAGGACAACATGCGGTTCACGGAGGAGTTCCTCTTCCGCACGCTCACCGGGCTCCTCGGAACGCCATCGGCGGCCATCGGCGGCCGCACCGTGGACTTCACGCCGCCCTGGCCGCGGCACACGCTCCGGGACCTGATCCTCCGCGACTCGGGCATCGACGTCGTGGCCCATCCGGACGCCCCGTCCCTCCGGTCCGCCGTGACGGCGAAGGGGCTCGTCATCGAGGACATGGACACGCTCTCCCGCGGCAGCCTCATCGATCAGCTCTGGAAGAAGGTGAGCCGGCCGCGCCTCGTCGGGCCGGCCTTCGTCACGGCGCACCCCATCGACCTCTCGCCTCTCGCCCGGCGGAACGACACGGATCCCGCCGTGGCGGACCGGTTCCAGCTCGTGGTGAACGGCTGGGAGATCGTCAACGCCTACTCGGAGCTCGTCGATCCCCTGGATCAGCGCGAGCGGTTCCTCGAGCAGGTCCGGGCCCGCGAGGCGGGGGACGAGGAGGCCATGGTCCTCGACGAGGACTATCTCACCGCCATGGAGCATGGCATGCCGCCCATCTCGGGATTCGGCATGGGCATCGACCGGCTCGCGGCTCTCCTCTGCAACCAGGAGAACCTGCGGGACGTCGTTCTTTTCCCGCTGCTCCGGCCCGAGGACTGACCCGCGGGGCGGCTATCGCGCGATCCGCGCCACGCGATCCGCCACGGCCTGGGCCGCGCCGGGCCGCCTCACGGCGAGGGCCGCCTCCCGCATATCCCGCAGCCTCCGGCGGTTCCGCATGAGCTCGCGCAGCTCGTACTCGAGGTCGGCGGGCCCGTCCGCGCGGACGGCGACGCCGGAGCCGATGAGCACGTCCGCGTTCCGGCTGTCGAGGCCGGGCGCGGGCCTGAGGAGCAGCATGGGCAGGGCCGAGGCGAGGGCCTCGGCGAGCGTGTGGCCGCCGGCGCGGGTGACGAGCAGATCCGCCACGGCCATCATCTCGTGGATGTTGTTCACGAATCCGAAGGCGCGGAGCGCGGCATGCCGGCCCGGCGGCTCCTTCTCGACGGCCTCCCGGAGAGCGTCGTTCTTCCCGGCGAGGACGATGACGTTCATCGGCGACCCCACGTCCGAGACCTGCCGCAGCATCTCGAGCGTCTGCTCCGTCGTGCCGAGGCCGCCCGGGCGGACCAGGATGACGGGATGGGGTCCGCGCAGGCCGAGGTTCCGGCGCACGGCCTCGCGGTTCACCTCGGCGCCGAACGTCGGATGGACGGGAAGGCCCGTGATCGTGATGTCCTGCGCCGGCACGCCGAGCTTCACGAGCTTGTGGCGGACGCGGTCGTTGGCCACGAAGTAATGGGAGGCGCCCTCGGCCTTCCACGCCGGATGGGCGTCGAAGTCGGTGACGACGACCGCGAAGGAGGCTCGGAGCGTGCCCGCCGCCTTCATCGCGGAGAGGATCCGCAGGGGGAGGAAATGCGTCGCCACGACGCAGTCCGGCTTGCGATCCTCGAGGAACTCCCGGAGCTTCGGCGCGAGAGCGCTCTCGACGGCGGCGTCGAGGTCCGGAACGGGCGGATCCGCGAGCGGCTCGTCGAGGGTCGGGAAGAGAGGACCGAAGAGACCGGGATGGGCGGACCACTCCGTGAGGGCATTGCGGAGGAACGCGGGCTTCGCGTTCCGGTCGACGTGGTCGAAGAGTTCGGACTGCCGGACGCGGAGGTTCCGGTCGATGGACTTGAAGGCCTCCACGATGGCGTGGGCCACGCGGGCCTGGCCGCCGCCGGAGGAGGCTCCCAGCACGAGAACGTGCTTGGGCGGCCTCAGGAACGGCATGAGGTCCTTGAGCGTGAGCATCGACTCGAACTGGCGGAAGGGACGTTCCGTCGCGTCCGGTGCGGTCTCCACCGCGACTCCCGCCCGCGCCGCGGCCACGTCGGCGGACTCGCCTTCGGCGCCGCGGGCATCGCCCTCGGCGGGCGCTCCCGGAGCCCGCGACGGGCGACCCCGCCCCGGTTCCTCCGGCGCCGGTCCGGATTCCGGATCTTCGTCCGAGCCGTCCACCGTGTCGATGGGTCCGGCTCCGTCTCCGCCGTCCTCATCTTCCGGAGGCGCATCCTCGAAGCCGGGCACCTCCTCCACGTCGTCGAAGTCGACCGGGCCCTCCGCGTCCTTCGCGGAGCGTCCCTCGTCGCGATCCCGTTCCTCGCGGCCTTTTCTCGGGCCCACCGGTGTCTCCCTGAATCCGTCCGACACTTCCCCGGCGCCGCGGATCGCCGCGCCGCCCGCCTCGTCCCGCGGGGGACGCCGTTCCGCCTCGCCATCAGCCGGGACCACCCCCGACAGGACGGCCTCGAGAGCGGCGACCATGCCGTCGATGCCCCGGGACGCGGCGTGCTCCCGGGCCCGTGCCCGGATCGCCGCCATCGCCGCGTCATCGGTCAGAAGAGCCGCGATCCGCTCCGCGGAGCCTGCGGGGTCGTCCTCGGACAGGACGACGGCCGTTCCGTCGGACGCCGCGGGGAGGTCGAGCCCCCGGGCGGTGCGCTGAAAGCACGCGACGACGGCTCCGGACAGCATGATCTCGAGGACTTCGCCGTCGAGCACGCGGCTCCCCGGCGGAACGAGAACGATATCTGCCACGCGCAGCGCCGTCCCCGCATCGGCCCCGCCGAATCCCGGACGCACCACGACTCCGGGCGGCACGTCCGCCGGGAGATCGGGCGCGGCGGCGCCGGGATCGGTGCTGCCTGCGACGAACCGGATGTCCGGCAGCCGTCCGTGCAGCTCCCGCAGGAAAGGGGCGAGGGCCACGCAGCAGTCCCGCGCGACGCGATCCCGGATCCAGGCGAGGGTCCGTCCAGCTGCGAGTCCGTGCGCGGTCCGAAAGCGCTCCACGGCCGCCGCGTCGGAACTCCGGCCGAGGATCGCGTCGACGTCGATGCTCTCCGGCAGGACCGTCGCGGGCACATCGCAGAGGACGCCCAGCATCTCCCGGCCCTGCTCGGTGGCCACGAGGACCGTCGCAGCGGATCGAAGGACCCGCGAGACGCGCCGGCGGACGTCGTCCCGGGACGCCCGCGATCCGCCGAGCGCGTGCACGATGCCGGCGGAATCGGCGAGGACGCGGACCACGGCCGGCACGCGATGATACACCGCGGCCCGCGTCACCGTGTCCGTGAGGGACGTGAGGCTCTCGGCGTAGACGACATCGACGCTGTCGCGCTGGAAGAGCGCGCGGAGAGCCGGCGGAACGGCGCCGCGGTCTCCGTCGCCCGCGGCCACGCGGACCACCGGGACGCCGGCGTCGGGATCGCTGTCCGGCGACGGGCGCGTCACGACGATCACGTCGTGGCCGCGGGCGCGGAACTTCCGCGCCAGGGCCTCGATCCTCTGTCCGACGCGCGTCCGCGCGGGGAAGAGATTCTCGTAGGCGATGCAGATTCTCATCTTGGTCCGGCGCCGGGAGGGCCTCTCCCGGGTGGGGATCAAGTCTAAGGGACGAAACAGCCGAATCAAGCGTCATTCGTGCATCAAGCTGCTGACTGGATTGCATTTATGAGCACATCTCCGGCCGTTCGCCGACCGGATCCGTTGGCCGCTTCCGGCGTTGGCGCATAATCGCCCGCCATGACGTGGGTGGCCATCATCCTTCTTCCGGTCCTCTGCCAGGAGACGTCCGTCTCCGGGACGACGCGCCCCTCGATGCCGCCCGATCCCGCCGAGGTCCGGCGGCTCGTCGCCGAACTCGACCACGACGACTTCGCCGTCCGCGAGGCGGCGACACGGGCGCTCATCGCGCTCGGCGGCGGAGCCCGGGAGATCGTCGCCGCCGCCCGGAACGACGGCTCCCCCGAGGCCCGGATGCGGATCGACCGGGTCCTCGAAGTCTGGGACGAGGCGGAGCGCGGATCGGGTACGGTTCCGTTCGCCGCCACTCGGGTCGCCTTCCCGGCGGGGCCGATCCCGCTCCGCGACGCCGTGCTCACTCTCGCCCGCGCCGGAGGCACGTCGATCCGGATCCCGCCGGGCCTCGACTCGGGCATCCCCGTCACGCTCGACGGGGGCGAGATGCCGTTCTTCCGGGCCCTCGACGCGATCTGCTCCGCCGCGTCATGGCAGCATCATCGTGACGGCCAGAACCGCGGCTGGCAGGTGGCCATGGACTCGGAGCCCCCGAATCCCCATGTCGCTTACGAAGGCCCGCTGCGGATCGAACTCCAGCACATTTCCGTGACGCGCCAGCTCCGCCTCGGCGGAAGCCCCCACGTGAGCGCCTTCCTGCAGCTCCGCATCGACAGCGAGGACTCGTTCCCCATGCTCGGGGTCCGCTCCTCGGCCCGCGTCGACGCGGTCGTGGATGATCAGGGTCGCTCCCTCGCCGACGACGGCGCCACGCCCCGGCCCGAGGATGTGTCCCGGACGGGGCCCCGCCGGCAGGCCCATCTCTCCGTCCGCATCGCCCCGCCCGGGCGGGAAGCCCGGTCCATCCGCACGCTCGACCTCACCGTGAGCATCCTGCACGGCGCGGACTATGGCGTGCTCCTCCTCGAGGAGCCGTTCGGACCGACGCCGCCCTCCGCGGCGCAGGGCGACATCTCAGCCGCCGTCCGCGGTGCCGCGCGCGCGGGTTCGCGCATCGAGCTCGAGCTGGCGCTGCACCGCCCCCCGTCCCCGGGGCCCTCCATCGCGGGCCCGCCGGTGACCGACCAGATCTTCGAGCTCGGCGACGGATCCGGCGCCTTCACCGAGGCCCGCTCCGCCGGTCCCCTGCCCGGCGGCGACGGCGAGGAACTCTGGAAGGTCGTCTTCGACGACGGCCCCGCCCGCCTCCTCCGCGTCCGCATCCTCACGAGCTACGCCATGAAGGACGTCCCCGTGGCCTTCCGGGACATCCCCCTGCCCTGACGTTCAGGAGCCCGATCCCGAGCCCTCCGCGGCGGGGGGCGGCGCGACGAGGGCCCGGACGGCATCGCGGTTGAGCCGCGCGATGACTTCGAGCGGGATCTCCTTCGGGCAGACGGCGGCGCACTCGCCGTGGTTGCTGCAATTCCCGAAACCGAGGGCGTCCATGGCTCCCACCATGGCGCGAACGCGGGCATCGCGCTCCACGCGGCCCTGCGGCAGGAGCCCGAGATGCGTCGTCTTGGCCGCCGTGAAGAGCATCGCGGACGCATTGGGGCAGGCGGCGACGCACGCTCCGCACCCGATGCACTGGGCGGCGTCCATGGCGCGCTCGGCGTCGTCCCGCGGCACGGGGAGGCCGTTGGCTTCGGGCGCGCTGCCCGTCGACACCGATACGTAGCCGCCGGCCTCGATGATCCGGTCGAGGGCCGAACGGTCCACGACGAGGTCGCGGATCACGGGGAACGTCGCCGCGCGCCAGGGTTCGAGCGTCAGGATGTCCCCGTCCCGGAACCGGCGCATGTGGAGCTGGCACACGGTCGTGCCGCGTTCGGGTCCGTGGGCACGGCCGTCGATGACGAACCCGCAGGACCCGCAGATGCCCTCGCGGCAGTCGTGGTCGAACGCGATGGGCTCGACCCCGCGCGCCGCCAGATCCTCGTTGAGGACGTCGAGCATCTCGAGGAACGACATGTCCGGGTTCACGCGGGGCACGTCGTAGGTGACGAAGGCGCCGGGATCGGCCGCGCTCTTCTGGCGCCACACCCGGATGCGGATGGAGAACTCCCGTCCCTGCCCGCTCATTTGTAGCTCCGCTGCGCCGGATGCACGTCCTCGAAGGTCAGGGGCTCGCGGTGCAGCACGGGCCTCGATCCGTCCCCCCGCCACTCCCAGGCTGCGACGTAGGAGAAGCTCGCGTCATCCCGCCGGGCCTCGCCATCCTCCGTCCGGCTCTCCTCGCGGAAGTGGCCGCCGCAGGACTCGGCCCGGTGCAGGGCGTCGAGGCACATGAGCTCCGCGAGCTCGAGGAAGTCCGCCACGCGGCCCGCCTTCTCGAGGGCATGATTCAGCGACGCCCCGGTGCCGGGCACGCAGAGGTCGCGGCGGAACGCCTCCCGGAGCGGCGGGATGGCCGCCAGGGCTCCGCGAAGGCCCGTGGCGTTCCGCGCCATGCCGCAGTGATCCCAGAGGATCCGGCCGAGCTCGCGGTGGAAGGAATCGGCCGTCCGCCGGCCCCGGGCCGCCATGAGAGCCTCGATCCGCCCCCGGACCTCCCGCTCCACGTCTGCGAAGGCTCCGTCGGACGCCTCCGTCCGCGAGGCGCCCTCCCGCGCGAGGAAGTCGGCGACGGTGTACGGCAGGACGAAGTAGCCGTCGGCGAGGCCCTGCATGAGGGCGCTGGCGCCGAGCCGGTTCGCGCCGTGATCCGAGAAGTTGGCCTCGCCCGCCACGAAGAGGCCGGGAATCGTGCTCATGAGCTGGTAGTCCACCCAGAGGCCGCCCATCGTGTAGTGGACGGCGGGGTAGATGCGCATGGGGACCCGGTAGGGATTCTCGCCCGTGATCTTCGCATACATGTGGAAGAGATTGCCGTAGCGGGACCGGATCGTCGCCTCGCCGAGGCGGCGGATCGCATCCGAGAAGTCGAGGTAGACGCCGAGGCCGCCGGGCCCCACGCCCCGGCCGGTGTCGCAGACGACCTTGGCCGCCCGGGAGGCCACATCCCGCGGCACGAGGTTGCCGAAGCTCGGGTAGCGGGTCTCGAGGTAGTAGTCCCGCTCGGCCTCCGGGATGTCGGCCGGAGAGCGGCGGTCGCCCGCCTTCGCGGGCACCCAGATCCGGCCGTCGTTGCGGAGCGACTCGCTCATGAGCGTGAGCTTCGACTGGTGGTCGCCGCTCACGGGAATGCAGGTCGGGTGGATCTGGGTGAAGCAGGGATTGGCGAAGTACGCGCCGCGGCGGTACGCCCGCCAGATGGCGGTGGCGTTGCAGCCCTTGGCGTTGGTCGAGAGGTAGAATGCGTTTCCGTAGCCGCCGGTGGCCAGGACCACGGCATCGGCCGCGTGCCGGTCGATCCGCCCCGTCACGAGGTCGCGGGTCACGATGCCCCGGGCGCGGCCGTCCTTCACGACGAGGTCGAGCATCTCGGAGCGCGGATGGAGCCCCACGCGGCCGGCCCGGACCTGCCGCATGAGGGCCTGGTACGCGCCGAGGAGAAGCTGCTGGCCCGTCTGCCCCCGGCAGTAGAACGTGCGGGAGAGCTGCGCGCCGCCGAAGGACCGGTTGTCGAGAAGGCCGCCGTACTCCCGCGCGAAGGGCACGCCCTGGGCCGTGCACTGGTCGATGATGCGGACGGAGCACTCGGCGAGGCGGTGGACGTTGCTCTCCCGGGCGCGGAAATCGCCGCCCTTCACCGTGTCGTAGAAGAGACGGTGGATGCTGTCGCCGTCGTTCCGGTAGTTCTTGGCGGCGTTGATGCCGCCCTGGGCGGCGATGGAGTGGGCGCGCCGGGGCGAGTCCTGGTAGCAGAAGCACTCGACCCGGTAGCCGAGTTCTCCGAGGGACGCGGCGCCCGCGGCGCCGGCGAGCCCCGACCCGACGACGAGGACCGTGAACTTCCGCCGGTTGGCCGGATTCACGAGTTTCATCTCGAACTGGCGGCGCTCCCAGCGGGTCGCCACGGGGCCCGTGGGACAGCGGCCGTCGAGCGGCCCCGGCGCCTCGTCCCAGAGCGCCCCCGGCCCGGAAGGCGTGGTGACCTGCCCTGCCATGGTCCTGACCTCCTACCGCCCGATCAGCCCGAGGAGCACGCCCGCGGGGATCGAGATGTTGCCGAGAACGACCACGGCCGTGAGTCCCGCCGCCACCACGCGGAAGCAGCGGTCGCGCCGGCTGGCGTTGAGGCCGAGGGTCTGGAAGACGCTCCAGATCCCGTGGAGGAGATGGAGCCCGAGAGCCGCCATCGCGAGGATGTAGACGGCCGAGACGTACCACACCGAGAAACCCCGGACGACGTTGCAGAAGACCTCTCCCTCGCGGAACGCTCCGGCGTCGAAGCCCACGCACCCGAGCGTCAGGTGGAGGACGTGGTAGACGACGAAGAGGAGGATGACGAGGCCGGTCCGGATCATCGAACGCGACGCGAAGGTCGAGGCCTCGGGCGCCACGACCGCGTAGGGCACGGGGCGGCACGCCTGCTGCCTCCGGGAGAGGCTCACGGCTGCGGCGACGTGGAGGGCCACGGCGGCGAGGAGCACGAGCCGGGCGATCCACAGGAACTGACCGTGGCCGAGCATGGGGGCGCCGAACTCCCGCAGGTGCCTCGCGTAGGCATCGTACGGAGCGGCCCCCTGCCAGACCTTGAGGTTGCCGAGCATGTGGACGACCACGAAGCCGAGAAGCAGGAGGCCCGTGACGGCCATCACGAGCTTCCGGCCGACGGTGGATCGGAGCATCGATCTTCCAGCGCTCATGTCCGGACCCGGGGAACGCGCGTCGGCCCGCCCGGCGTCGGTGCGGGAGCGGGGTTCCGGGTTCTACGGGAGGGAGCCTCGCTTTCAAGCGCGGGCGGGGCCCGCGTCAGCGGAGCGCGAGCCTGAGCAGCGGTCCGTCATGCCCCGGAAGGAGACCGCCCGAGATGACGATGATCTCGTCGCGCCCGTCGCCATCGAAGTCCGCCGCGGCGAGTGCCGACGCCCGCGGAAGGCGGCGTGCCGCCGCGGGAAGGTCGTCGGGGTCGATCCGCGCGGCCTCGAAGGAGCCTCCCGCGTTCCGGAGGATCCAGAGAGGTTCGACGCGCCACGGCTCCGGTCCACCGCAGCCGAGGACGACGTCGATCCTGCCGGTCTTGATGACGGCCGGGATCACCTCCGCGTGC
>CAYQRN010000115.1:0-13799 GCA_964419995.1 uncultured Planctomycetia bacterium | reverse complement strand
ACGGTCGGAGGACCCGACGTGGGCTCGATATCGAGCGCGACCCTCGCGACGGCGCCGGCCGGATTCACCTCGAAGCGCCGGTTGAAGCCCGCGCCGCCGAGAGTCCCCTCGGCGTGGCCGGACTCCTCGACGCCGGCCACGGGCGCGCCGTCCGCCCGCCGGAGCTCCGAGGCGACAACACCGGCGGCGCCTCGAACGGCCGTCCCGCGAAAGACGGCGACGAGGGGCCGCGGCTCGTCGACGCCCGGCTCCAGGAAGGTCGGGCCGGGATCGCCTCCTCCCACGGCGAGGACGAGGGCCCCGAGCGGTCGGAGCGGCGAGCCGCCGCGCCCGTTCCAGTCGGTTCGCTCCACGAAGCGACCCTGCCTGACGGCGAGGAGGCGCACGTCGTCCGTGCGGTACTCGAACGTGAGCCCGTCGGGCACTCCGACAAGGAGGCCCCGGGGTCGCACGGGCAGCCCCGGAACGACGGGAGGCAGGATCCCGCGGGCGAAAACGGCCCTGGTTCCGACGTCGAGGATCCGCGCTTCGACGGCGGCTGCCTCCTCGGCCGGAGTCATCGTCTTCACGAAGCTCACGACGGCGCGACGTTCGTCGTCCGTGAGGACGCCCCGGAATCCCGGCATGCGGCTCCGGTTCGGGATGCCGGCCGTCACCGTCCGGTAGATGGCATCGGCGGAGTTGCCGAAGGAGAAGCCGCCCTCCCGGAAGCTCCGGGGCTTCTGCTCGAGCATGGGAGCGAGGATGCCGTTCCCGTCGCCGTTCTCGCCGTGGCAGGTCGCGCAGTGCTCGACGTAGAGAGAGCGTCCGTCGGGCGGAACCGGCGCGCCGTCCTGGGCGCGAAGGGTCCGGAGCGGCGCCAGGGCCGCGAGGACGATGGCGAGACAGTGGAACGACAACGTGCCGGCGGCGGGAGCCGCGGGCGATCCGGACTTCGGCGCGCGGATGAGGTGCTTCGGCATGGGCCACTCTATACCATACGCGGTGCCGATCGGCTCCGGACTTGCGCCGCGCCGCCCGGCTCGTGCATGATGCCGCGGTACTCCACCGGGGCGGCGCACCGCCCCGCCGCCCCCACTCCGGAGCCGCCATGCGCCGTCCGCCCCTCGATGCCCTCGTCCCCGTTCTCGTCCTTCTCGTCGCGACCGGCGCCGCAGCCCAGTCCCTCGGTCCCTGCGCCAGCGGCAACGCGGGCGGCCTCCTCGGTCCCCTCGACGTCCTCTTCGTGAACGGCACCGCCGGGGACGGCGGACGCCGGGTGGACGTGCCCCTCTCCCAGCCCATGAGCGTCTCCCTCATCGCGCCGCCGCTTGCGACGGGTCAGTTCGCCCTCTTCGGTTTCCTTGGCGTGCCCGGCCCCTCCGATGCCACGCCGCTCCCCTTCGGCATCGGCACGTTCTGCTTCCCCCCCTGCCCGCTCGCCCCCTCCCTCGGGAACGTCTTCACCCTTGCCGACACCTTCGGCATCGGGATCTGCCCCGCTCTCGTCCCGGCCACGCCCGCGCCCTGGGCGATCCAGTTCCCGGGTCTCGGCCTCCCGACCTCGATCGCGCTCCAGGCCCTCGTGGAGGATCCCCTCTCGGGCACGAACCTCGGCGTCAGCAACGCCGTCCTCGTCAACGTCGGCTGCGGTGCGGGAAGCCCGTCCTGGATCCAGACATCCTCCTCGGGAAGCGCCACGACGACGCCCCACTACGCCATGGCCATGACGGCGACGCAGAACGACCCGAACCCGAAGCTCGTCGGCCCGGGCCACCAGTACACGGCCTCCGTCTGGGCGAGGATCATGCTCGCTCCCGTGGCGAACCCCGCCGCGGCCACCGTCTGGCACACGTGGAGCGGCGGCGACGAGGTGGGCTACTACCGCGACCGGCTGGCCCTCGACGGCACGACGCCGGGCATCGACCGGATCTTCTTCGTCGCCCGGACGACGACCTCGACGCCCAACTTCGTGGACTGGGACGGCGCGGCCTTCTCGAACGAAACGACCCTCGCTCCGGCCCAGTCGTCGATCCTGCGCCTCTGCATCGCGGACGACGGCGACCTCATCGGCAACGACACGCTCGGATACGTCCACCGGTGGGACAAGCAGAACGCCTACCAGAAGACGACGCTCTTCCAGCTCACGAACACCGCGGCAAGCCTCCCCTGGGGTTCGAGCCTCGACACGGCTCTCGGCAAGATCGCCTACCACCCCCCGACGGGTCTCATCCTCTTTCCCGTCAACAACTCCGCCGTCTCGGCCACCGGCCAGCTCTACGGCTTCGACGCCGCCGGCAACCGCCTCCTCGCGGACCAGAACGTCCTCCCGGTGGCTCCGACGGGCGTCAACAGCTTCCGCTTCGGCGTCACCGTGGATACGGCGAATGCCGCCTGCCGCATCCTCTTCCATGGCGGCCGCGACTCCGGTCCCATGCACTTCGTCCGTTTCGCGGACAACCTCCAGACCAAGGTGCCCGCCCAGAACCCCTCCGGCGACACGAACGGAGGGTGGTGCGGCGCCCTCATCGGCGGCGAGTTCTGGACCAACACGAACGTCTACAGCTACGGCGCCGTCCGCCGCCTCCTCCCGACCGACTGGTAGCCTTCGACCGCCGTTCTTGACGCGCAGGGTTCACAGGCCTACGCTCAACAGCTCGCCCGTGTGAGACTCCAAATCGGAACAGCATCATGCGACGCGCGCCCTCCGTGCTCCTGATCCTCGCCTTCGGCGGAGTTCTCCCGGGCCAGCCGACGCTCAACGTCCCCGGGACCTACCCCACGATCCAGGCCGCCGTCAACGCGGCGACTCCAGGCGCCGTCGTCCTCGTCTCCCCCGGCACGTGGTCCGGCCCGCTGGACTTCCTCGGCAAGGCGATCACCGTCCGCTCCGCTCAGGGCCCGGCCGTGACGACGCTGTCGGGACTCGCCGCGTCCGCCGTCGTCGCCTTCCAGTCCGGCGAGACCGCGACCTCAGTCCTCGACGGCTTCACGGTCCGGAACGGCGGCCCCGGGATCTACTGCTTTCATGCGTCTCCGACGATCCGGAACTGCGTCATCACGCAGAACTTCAACTTCGCAGGCTACGGAGGCGGGCTACGACTCCACGGCCTCGCGAGCCCGGTCGTGGAGGCCTGCGTCCTGGCGGGAAACCTCGCCCTCGATTTCGGCGCGGGGGCCGGTGGCGTGAACTGGGCGTGGCCGCCCGCGAGTCCTGCGACGCCGTTGTTCACGGACACCACATTCATCGACAACGTCTCGCTCGGCTACTCGTCGAGCGGCAGTGTGGGGGGAGGCGGCGGGGCCGGCTTCACGGGCAGCATCGCCCCCACGTTCGAGCGCTGCACGTTCGACGGGAATTCCTCCTTCGAGGGCGGCGGTGCCATCGGATTCGACTGCGAAGGCGCCTTCGCCGTCCGCACGTGCCTCTTCCGCGACAACGCCACGGCCGTCGCAGGCGGGGGCGCCATCATCGTCCGCAGCAACGGAGCGCCATCCTCGATCTTGAACTCCGTCTTTCACGGGAACCAGTCCGGAGCGGGGGGCGGAGCCATCCGGACCGCTGTCTGGGGGAGCCTGCCCACCGCACCCGCCGTCACGATCGCCGGGTGCACCGTCACAGCCAACACCGCGGATGCCATCTCCTGCGGACTGCCGACCATCGTCGTCAACACGATCGCCTGGGGGAATGTCGCCTCCGATGTCGTTGCGGATGCCGGCGTTCCCGTGACCATCTCGACGTCCCTCGTGGGCACCGGCCTCACGGCGGGCCCCGGCAACCTGACGGCGGACCCGCTCTTCGTGGATCCGGCCGGGAACGACTTCCACCTCTCGCGCACGTCGCCGTGCCGCGATACCGCCGCGCCCCTCGCCGGATTCCCGCCAACGGACATCGATGGCACGCCGCGGATCGCCGGAGCGGCTGCCGACATCGGAGCGGACGAGATCCCCGTATCCACCTGGCCCGGCACCGGCGAGGCCCTCGACGCCTACGTGGATCTCGATGGGTCCGGGGATCCCCTCGCCTCGGTCACGCCTGCGCCTCCCCTCACTCTCCTGCGCGTCCGGCTCCGCGCTCATCAGCCGGCACTTGCAGGCACCTCGATCGTCCTCGGCGGCGACCTCCGTCCCTCGGGCAGCGCCATGCCGCCGCTTCCGGGGTTCCCCGGCCTCCACCTCAGCACCGGCCTGTTCCTCATGTGGGCGACGGGACCTGCCGCCGCACCGGGGACCCCGGGACTCCCGGCCGCCGGAGCCCTTCTCGAGTACCAGGTCCCGCCCGGTCTCTCCGGAATGACTCTCCGCCTCCAGGCCATCGCCCTCACGCCGCTCGCCCAGAACGGGCTCTACGCGACGTCACCGGCCCGCGAGGTCCTGTTCGTCCCATGAAGGGTCATCCCGTCTGGTTTCCCGCCGCCGTCGCGGTGCTTGTCGCCGCCGCACCCGACGTGTCCGCCCAGGCGACGCTCCATGTCCCCGCGTCCTTCCCCACGATCCAGTCGGCCATCGCCGCGGCCCTCGGAGGCGACACGGTGCTCGTGGCGCCGGGCACCTACCCGGAGTCCGTCGATTTCCTCGGGAAAGCCATCGCTGTGCGCGCGGCCCCGGGCGCCGCGGCGTCCACGGTGATCCAGGGCACTCCCGCCGCAGCCGTCGTGACCTTCCACGGAGCCGAGCCGCCCACCGCCGTGCTCGACGGGTTCACGATCCGAGGCGGATTCCGCGGCGTCGACTGCGTCAATGCCTCTCCGACGATCGTCAACTGCCTCATCACAGCCAACTCGGCGCCCTGGGATCGCGGCGCCGGCGTGCGCATCCGCGCCGAAGCCGGAGGCAGCGCCCTCCCGCGGATCGACACATGCCGCATCCTTGCCAACACCGCCGGCTACAGCGGCGGCGGCATCGACATCTCCTGCGCGCTGGCCTACTGCAGCGTCGTCGTCGCCGACACGATCGTCGAGGGCAATGCCGCGACGTCGGGATCGGGCGGCGGCATCGCGGTCATCGTCGCCGGCGGAGGAGGCTACGCGGCCATAGGTCTCGAAGACGTTCTCCTGAAGGGAAACCAGGCCTCGTCCTCCGGCGGGGGCCTCTACGCCGAGTCGGCTTCGTCGGTGAACCTCACGCGCTGCGTCGCCCGGGGCAACGTCGCCAACTCCGGCGCCGGCGGCTACGTCTGGGGGCCATCCTCATCGCAGTTCCTCAACTGTCTCATCACGGGGAACACCGCCGTGAACCAGGGTGGAGGGCTTCTCCTCTACTCCCCGGGCGGCGGCCTCGCGATGCTGACCAACTGCACGATCGCATCCAACTCCGCGCCCGTCGTCGGAGGCGTCCACGGACTCGTTTTCAGCGGAGCCCTCCTCGTCCACAACTCCATCGTGTGGGGTAACCAGAACTGGGATGTCGCGGTCGCCAACCCCTCCTACATCGTCGATCACAGCGACATCGGCTTCGGCCCCGCGAACGGCGCCGGGAACATCGCCGCCGACCCCCTGTTCGTGGACGCCGCATCGGGGGACTGGCACCTTTCGGCCATGTCGCCGTGCCGCGATGCCGGCACGGGCGCGGTTCTCCTCCTCTCCCCCGCCGACCTCGACGGAACCCCGCGCCAGCAGGGCGCGGCCATCGACATGGGGTGCGACGAGATTCCTGCGCTGTCGTGGCCGGGAACGATGGACGATCTGGACATCTTCGTCACGACGTCCGCCACGACCGATCCGCTCGCGTCCATCATCACTGCCCCCGCGGGCATGGACGTCGCCGCTCGCCTCCTGAGCCCGGGTGGCGCGTTCGCCGGCGCGCCCTACGTCCTCGCCGCGGTCGTCTTCGCCACGGCATCACCGCCACCGCCGTCCCCGGTGCCGGGACTCCACCTCGGCCTTGCTCCTCAGCTCCTCACGCCCGTTCCCGGCTCGACCCCCTTCACGACGCCGGGGCTTCCCTCCTCGGGCTTCGCCCTCGGGTTCACGACACCGCCGGGCCTCGCCGGGATCTCGGTCCGCGTCCAGGCCGTCGCCATCTCGGCGGCAGCCCTGAACGGATCGTGGGCAGCGAGCGGAGCCAGGGAGATCGTCTTCCCGTGACGCGGCGACCCGGCCCCGATGAGCAACGCGCAGCCGGATCTCGACCACGACGGCCGGACGGCCGGCAGGCATGACCGACACCCGTCATCCGGAAGCGGAGGGCGTTGACGAGCCCGGCGGGATCATCGATGACGCCATCGCGGATCTCCGCCGGATCACGGGCGATTTCATCGCGAGCTTCTCGAGCACGCACCCCGATCTCGCCCCGCGTCTGAGGTCCGTTCTTCACAGCGAAACACCCACGCGCGGAATCGGATCGCCCGGCCTCCCGCCGGCGCCCGCGCGACGGGAGCTTCCGCCGGGGACGCCGGAAGGCGCCATCGAGTCCCTGAAGGGACGGCGCCTCGGCCGCTACCGCGTGGGCGAGGAGCTCGGCCGCGGGGCCCAGGGCGTCGTCTTCGCCGCCGAGGACGACGCCTCGGGCATCGCCGTGGCCCTCAAGGTCCTCCGGCCCGGGCTCGCCTTCGAGCCTCGGATCCTCGGCCGTTTCCGCCGGGAGGCCGCCATCATGATGCGACTCCGTGCTCCGGGGATCTGCCGGATCATCGAGATCGGATCCGAGGGGCCCTGGACCTTCATTGCCATGGAGCGAGTCCGCGGCGAGCCGCTGTCCCGTCGCATCCGCGATCTTCAGACGCAGGCGGAGTCCTGTCTCACCGGTCCGGAACCCGGACGTTTCCCCCCCGCCGCAACGCACGCCACGCTTCCGCCGTCCTCCGCGACGGCGCGACCGGCGAGGACCGCGATTCCGATGCTGCCCCCCGAGGCGGCCGGATCCGGCCATATCTTCCGGACCCTTGGCATCATCGAGAAGGCGGCCCGCGCGCTCCACGCCGCCCATGAACTCGGCATCATCCACCGCGACGTCAAGCCGGGCAACATCCTCATCACGGCCAGCGACGAGCCCGTTCTCATGGACTTCGGCCTCGCCCGGGATGACTCCGCGTTCACGACGACCCTCACGGCCACAGGAGATCTCTTCGGCACGCCGGCCTACATGAGCCCCGAGCAGCTCATGATGTCCCACAACGTTGCTCTCGATCGCCGCACCGACATCTACTCCCTCGGCGTGACGCTTTATGAATCCCTGGCCCTTCGCCGCCCCTTCGAGGCGGATTCGAGAACGGCGCTCTACCTCGCAATCCAGGTGAAGGACGCACCCGATGTCCGCACCTTCAATCCCCGCGTTTCTCCGGCCCTTGCCGCGGTCATCAACACTGCCGTCGCCCGCGACCGGGATCGCCGCTATCCCACGGCCCTCGCATTTGCGGACGATCTCGCCCGGGTCCGCGACGGGCGCCCGACGGCTGCCAGACCTCCCGGGCCCGCGTCCCGCTTCGCGCGGTGGGTCGAACGGAACCCCGGGCTCGCGGCGTCGATCCTCGCGATCTTCATCACGCTCGCGCTCGGACTCGCCACCTCCATCGTGCTCCTCGCGCGCTCCGAGCGCGACCGCGAGGAGAAGCGCCTGGCTCTCGAGGACCGGAGCCGCGCGCTCAAGCGGGAGCAGTCAGCCCGCACCGACCTCGAGGAACGCGCCCGCCTGGCCGACGTCGTCGCCCTCCGCAGCCTCCTCGCCGAAGCCGACGACGACCTCTGGCCGGCGCTTCCCGCTCGCATTCCGGCCATGGACGCGTGGTTGGCGCGAGTCGAGACGCTCGCATCGAAGCGGGAGGCGCACGAGAAGCTCGCCGACACCCTCGCCGGCGGCGGTCTGCGGCGCCCGGCGGAATCCGGACCCGCAACGTCCGCGGTCCCCGATGACCTGTCCTTCCGGAGCGGAATTGCGCGGGAGATCGTCGCGGGGCTCACCCGCCTCGGGGACGACAGGAGCGGTCTCGTCGCGGAGGTCGCCGCCCGACGCCATCTCGCAGAGATCCACGCGAGGACGAGCCTGGTCACCGCCCGGGATGCCTGGTCGGCCTGCCTCGCCCGCATCGCCGCGAACCCTGCGTACCGCGGCCTCGCACCGGCGCCGCAGGTCGGCCTTGTGCCGCTCGGTCCCGATCCGGGCTCGGGACTCGAGGAGTTTGCACATCTCCTCACCGGGTCGGCACCGGAGAGGGACGAGGACTCCGAGGCTCTCCGGCTCGCTCCCGAGTGCGGAGTCGTCCTCGTCCTGCTTCCCGGAGCCACGTACCGCATCGGCGCGGCGCCGCACCCCGGACATCCTGATCACGATCCCTTCGCCAGGGCCGACGAGGCGCCGCACGACGTCACGGTCGGCCCGTTCCTGGCTTCGAAGTATGAGTTCACCCAGGCGCAGTGGGAACGCATCACGGGCTCGAATCCGAGTCACGCCCCTGCCGGACGCACGTTCGGTCCGCGGGCCTGTACGCCCCTCTGCCCCGTCGAAAACGTGAGCTGGCATGACGCCACTCGCGCCCTCGCGAAGGTGGCCCTCGCGCTGCCGGACGAAGCGCAGTGGGAATACGCGTGCCGGGCCGGCACGAGCACGCCCTGGTGGACCGGCGCCGAGGAGGCATCGCTCGAGGGCGCGGTCAACATCGCCGACTCCATGGCCCGGCGGTTCGTCGCGTCGTGGCCCTGGGCGGAGGTGTGGCTGGACGACGGGTTCGTATCCCATGCGCCGGTCCACCTGTTCCGCGCCAACCCCTTTGGCCTGCACGGAACTCACGGGAACGTCTGGGAGTGGTGCCGCAACGAGCACGCGACCTACGCGGACCTCTACGGAGGCGGGCCTGCTCCGAGGTCCCCCGCGACGTCGAGCTATCGGGTGATCCGCGGCGGATCGATGTACACGAATGCCGAGGATTCCCGGAGCGCCGTCCGGAGCCGCTACATCCCCGAGTACCGCGACCTCATCATCGGCTTTCGCCCCATCCGCATCCTCGAAGGTCTCTGATCCGCGCCGATCACCCTCCGTCCCGGAGTCGAGCCGCGAGGAGCGTGATGAAGTGCGCCTGGTTCACCTGCCAGTACTCGCTCGACGCCCACCCGTCGATCATGGCCGGCGTGTCCGAACCCGCCGGGGCGCGGAGGCCGTTCTTCACCCCGGCATCGATTTCCGGCTGAAGAACCCACGGGCTCCCGGGTCCGTTGGATCCGGCATTGCCGGCGTAGTGCGGGATCTCGAGAGTCCCGTAGTTCTCCACGACGGAACGGCCGGCGAGATTGAATCCGAGCGCATGATCGAAGCACCGGGTCGCGCAGGCGCGGAGGTCCGCCCGGTCGAGCAGCCGCCCCGTCAGTTCCGCCCCGAAGCCGAGCGCCAGAGTCGTCATCGTGACGGGACTGCAGTACGGCGCTCCGGGTCGCAGGTACCGGTAGCCGAGGCCCGAGCCCTGGAAGGAGCGCACCGGCCACGCCGACGTCGGTCCCCAGTAGAGCCGCACGGGCGCCATGCAGAGCGCGTTGGTCGCGGTTGCCGGATGGGTGAAGACGTCGAAGCGCAGAACGTAGTCGTCGAAGAACGAGGCCAGGGCGCCGGCGACGACGGGGCGGGCCGGATCCGCAACGGGCAGGGCTTCGAGGGCCTGAGCGAGCGCGATCGGCAGCACGCCGAAGCGGCCCCAGGACGCGGTCGGCATGAGAGTCCCGCCGCCAGGATCGACATCGTCCGCGAAGATGCCCGAGATCGCCGCCTGCCCTCCCGGAGGCGCGGCCACGCGCAGCGCCAGCAGATCGGCGAGAGCCGCATGGAGAAACGGCAGCCATCGCGGGTCTTCCGCAAGACGCCACGCCGCAACGAACGCGAGGACGCGCGCTGCGCGCTTCTCGGCGCTGCCCCCCAGCGCGCCGGGAAGCCCCTGGTGGATCGCAACGGCGCGAGCCCGATCGAGAAGGACGGAAGTCTCCGCCTGCGAGGCTCCGTGGGCGCCGAGTATCCTCGCGGATTCGACGAGGCAGTAGATGAGCTCCTCTGCCGCTCCATGGACGGCATCGAGACCATAGGTCGACGTCGCAGGCTCATCGCCGCTGTCGAGGATATTGTCCGTGAGCCAGTTGGATTCGGTGCGAGCCCACACGAAACCATCGGCTGCGATGAACGAGATCCAGAAGTCGCAGCACCACCGTATCTCCTCGCGAACGGCGGCCCGGTGGAGCCAGGGCGTGGCGCCGTCGTACGGCGTTCCGCCCAGTTCCTCGTGGAGCCGCAGCAGGGCGTGGTGCAGCCAGACGTAGGTGTAACCCATGTAGCGGACGTCGGAGGCCTCGTAGTGTCCGCCGCGGGTCAGGCGCGGCGGGCCGAAGGTCGGTGGCACGTCCCGATTCCATGTCCGGATTCCGTCGAGGTGGGTCGGCTGGCCGATCCAGTTCTCCCACGTCTGCCCGCGCCGCGTCTTCCGGCAGAAGCGGAGGGCATCGCTGAGGAGCGCCGCCATGGACGGGGAGAAGGCGGACGGTTCGATGAAGAACGGGGGCGACAGCGCCGCGCCGATCCGTACGCGATACGTGCCGGACGCCGCAAGGGCTGAGAAGTCGCCGGCCACCCACGTGCCGAAATCCCCCGCGTGCGCCGTGACCGGGCCCGTGTAGGCCACGGTCCCGGCGGCGTCGATCACGTCGAAGGTCGCCGAGGACGGCGCTCCCTGCGCCGCAAACACCTTGGCGGAACCGGAGAGGTAACCGTACTGGTTGAGCGCGAACGTGACGGGCTGCCCCGCGACGACCCCCGGGGCAACCAGCCACAGGATCGCCGCGGCAACGCTGGTCCGCCGGCGGATTCCACCCACGCTCGCCCGGGAGGCTCCGAGCGCGGCCGGCGCCGTCTCGACGCGCAGGTCACGACTCTCGATCATGGTTCTCCGGACTCTACAGGCGGACTCCGGCCACGGTCAAGCCGGCCGCTTCTCTCCCACGCCAGCGTCCGCCGGCTGGATGCGGCCGCAAGATCACTGCAAGGCCGTTCTTGACAGCGCGCGGAAGGGGTCTGTAAGCTCGCGGCCTCACGCGATCCGGAGACCCGGACGCGGTTCCCCCCCGACGACAGCACGAAGGAACAGTCAAAGACCCGACCCTGTCGGAGCCGAGGGTTCCGTCAGGCCGCTCCCGGACGGGAGCGGAGGATGCCCGCGGCGAGCGCCGCGGGCTACGCCGTAGTGAGCGAGTCCCCCCGGAGGGGCGGCCCCTGCCGCCCCTCTCACTTTTCCGCCGGGGACTCCGGCGCCGCAGGCGGAGCGAAGGCGGCATCCTGGAAGAACCCCGAGACGGCGGCGACGGCCTCCTCGAGTGTCCGCCCGGCGAGATCCATGGGCGGACCGAGGGCGACGTCGATGATGCGGCGCCGGAACGGATTCACGCCCGGCGGCCGCCCCCGGTACACGATGCGCACCGGCACGAGCCGCACCGGAATCTCCCGCGCCGCCTCGATGGCATCCTCGATCTCCACGGTGGAGCGGAGGGGGAGAACCCGGCCCGGCGCCCGCGTCCCCTCCGGGAAGTAGGCGAGGACGCCGCCCGCGCGGAAGATGGCCCGCCGGACGGCCCGGGCCTCCCGATTCGAGGCTTCCATGACCGCGACGGCAGCCTCCCGGTCCATGCCGGTCTTCCTGCGGAGTCGGAGGATCTCCTTCGGGCGCATGACGGGAAAGCCGCCGATCCGGCGCAGGCAGGGTCGCAGCAGTCCGAGGACCCGGTACCCCACGAAGGAGCCCATCTCGAAGAAGGGTCGCCGGCCGTCGAGGTCTCGGATGAGGCCTCCGAGGACCGGGATGTCCATCCACGAGGAGTGCTTGGCGGCCGCCACGAAGGCGCCGGACGGAAGCGAATCCCCGCCCTCGACACGCGTCCGGTGGCGCAGCACGATCCACGCCCAGAGAAGGCGGCGTCCCACGGCCCAGAGCAGGGGCTGGATGACCGGAGCCACGGTGGCTTCCGCTTCCGAGGGCCGTGCGCCCGGATCCACGGATGCCGCCCGCCGCCTCAGCGGACCTTCCGGTAGAGCAGGAGAACGGCCAGGGAGCCGGCGACGGCGATTCCGAGGCTCCGCAGATCAAAGCCCTTCACCTCCCCGAGCCCGAGGAGCGTGGCGGCGAAGCCGCCGCCGACCCCGCCGGCGATCCCGACGAGCGTCGTCACCAGGAATCCGCCCGGATCCCGGCCCGGCAGGATGAAGCGGGCCAGGAGGCCGGCGACGAAACCGAGGATGCACCAGGAGAGAAGGCCCATCGCATGACACCCCGCCGCGACCGACCGTCCCGCGGCGGCGCGACACTACCGATTCGCCCCGCCGACTTCGAGCGAGGCGGATCCGTCCGCCCCCGCCGGAACGCCGGCGGCGCCGCGCCGCCTCACATGGCGCAGAATACGACGGCAGTTCGCGGCATGGACGAGGACGCCCCCGAGCAGCAGCCCGGCTCCCGCCGACACGACGGCGTTCCGGTCGCCGTAGAGCCCCGCGGCAAGGGCCGGCACGCCGGCCGTCCAGGCCACGAGGACGAGGAGCTGGAGGCGGCGGCTCGACATGGCGTAGAGCGACACGCGGGGGCGATCGTCGCCCTTCCCGGTGAAGGCATGCATCCACGCCACCATGGGGAGAAGTCGGGGCACGACTCCGAGCACGGCCTGCGCGAGGAAACCCACGAGCCCGAGGACGCCGTAGACCATGATCCACCGGAGCGGCAGCACCTCCGCGAGGAGGATATGGAGCCCCACGGCGGCGGCACCGGCAAGACAGCCGACAGCGACGAACATCTGCACGACCGCGAGGTCCGGCTTCGGCAGGGCGGGCGGAGCGGGCCGCCGATTGCGCAGCGCCCGTCCGAGATTCCAGAAGAAGCAGGCAATCCCGGCCACGAGGAGGACGGCGAAGAGGAGCTTCGGTCCCCCGCCGAGAAGAAGCGATGCGGAGAGCCCGAGCACGCCGGTCTCGAAGAGGCCGAACATGAGCCAGACGGCGGGTCCGAGGGGCGGCGCCGCCGGCAGGAACATCGGGATGAGGCGGAGCGCCACGCCCATGACCATGAGCGTCGCGAACCCCGCGGCAGCGAGGTGCACGTGGGCATAGACGGCTCCGAGATGCTGCACGCCGAGGAAGGGGCTGTCCTTGTCCACGGCGAGCAGCACGCCGAGCGAGGCGGCGAGAAGGAGGTTTCCCCACGCGGCGCCGATGATCCAGCGCACCGCCGCCGGGCTCTTCGCCCGCCGCAGCGCCACGAAGAAGCGCGCCGCCAGGAGGCACACGGCCGCCAGGATGACGCCGCCCGACCAGGCCACGCCGGGATAGGTCTCGAACCAGAAGTGGGCCGTCACGCCGGAGAGGCCCGCGATGACGAGGATCGAGGCCACAACGTCCGTGGCCCCGGTGCGGAGAGGCATGCGGAGCGCCAGCGGAGCCACGGCGTACGAGGCGCCGAAGATGGAAGTCGAGATCCAGCCGAGCGTCACGAGGTGGACGACCGAGATCATCCGCGGGTGGTAGAAGAACCCCGTGATGGCCGAGGGCCGGAGCGCCACGAGCAGGAAGGCGATGGCCAGCGCCGCATGGCCTGCCGCGAACCACGCGACGGGGAGCCGGAGCGGCGGGAGGTCTCCGGCCCCGGAGCCCTCCGGCTTCACCGGGCCCGCCATGGCGCCCTCCCGAGCTTCCCGAAGCTCAGCGCGATCTCGGTCCACGTCACGCGCCGCCCGTCGAAGTTGGACACGCCCGCCCGCGCCCAGGGCGCCGCCGCCTCGCGGAGCGCCCGGGCGAGGCCCCGCCGGCGCACCGCGGCCAGATCATCCGCGTAGGAGCGAACGAGCTCGCGGAAGAGGATCCGGCCGCCGGTGCGC
>CAYQRN010000114.1:0-14228 GCA_964419995.1 uncultured Planctomycetia bacterium | reverse complement strand
ACTCGAAGAACACTTCCCGGCTCCGGAAGAGCCGGAACTCCGCGTAGCCGGGCCAGACGGGCCGGAAGCAGAGCATCGCGACGCGAAGGGCCCTTGTCCCGGCGAAGGGGACATCCCGCTCCTCCCTGACGCGGGGGTCGCTGAAGGTGTCCCGCAGGAAGGGCCGGAGCTTCTCGGCGAGAAACTGCTCGGGGAGGAAGGATGAGCGCCAGGCCCGGACGACGATGCGCACCCGGCCGAAGCCCGTGAACTCCCTCTCGAGGGCGATGCGCGCGTCGGGCAGCGGCGGCCGCCGGATCCAAGTCCAGCCGGGGGGAGCCGAGATGCGGAACCCCCACTCCTCGCTCCGGTAGATCCCGGGGCGGGATTCCTGTGCCCGAAGTCCGTGCGCATGAAGGAGAACGGCGACGAATGCGATGACGCGGAGCAGTCCGTATGGCATGGAATGGGAGATCACGGAGAAGGGCCGCGGGGCGCGCGCGGATCGCGGCCCTCCGCGCGTGTCCACCCCGGTTGCCGCCAGTATGCCACGACGAACTGAAGCTGCACCCGGCACGCCCCCCCTCCGGAATTCCCGGAGAGTCCTTCGCAATGGCGCCTCCCCATGGCACGATAGACACGGAAGGATCACCCGCCGCCGGGACCGCGGAAGGACCCGATACGACCGCGGCTCTCGTTCGCTTCGCGTACTCCTGCCCGGTGTCTGCGCCGGCTCGTCCGGCAGGGAGTCTCCGATGCTCTCGTTCCGCTTCCTTCCAGCGACCCTTGTCGCGGTCCTGTTCCTCCCGATCGCCCGGCAGGCCTTTGGCTGACCGCCCCCCCCGCCTCCGATCCGCACTCGGAGCGGGGGCACCGGTCAGGTGATCGGTACCGACTCTTTCCACGGTTCCACGACTTCCCCCATCCCACGGCCATCCTCGGGCTCCACGGGCGCATCGCGCCTGGGGGCGAACACTCCCCGCCCCGGGGGCGCCAAGACCAAGCGCACGGCCCCCGCCGATCCCTCCTCGTCCATCGACTGGATCGAGGTGGGATGGCCCACCGCGCGCCACAACGGCTACGAGGACGCCTTCCTTCCGGTGACGTCCTTCGCCGGCCGGGAGCTCCTGCCCGACGGTCTCCGCTCCGCCCGGCGTCCGGTCCTGGTGTTCGGTTACCGGATGACGGATGGGCTCGAGACCGTCGAGGCGCGGGCCTTCGGCTCCGACCGCGTGCGGGACGCTTCGGCCTTCTTCCACTGCTTCCTCGTCAACCTCGATGCCGCGGGGGGGTGCGACGCCGGGGATGCCAGGGCCGGCGGTCCGGCGAGGCTCTGGATCCTGCTTCCCGACGGCCGGGTGTCCTGCTGCATCCACGGCGGTTCGCTCGACGGCGCCAGGGTCTTCCAGGCTCTCGCCGCCTGCTACAGAGAGGCGACGGGTGGCTCGCTCGAGAGCCGCATCCGCGAACGAGCCGACGTCACCGCTCGACTGTCTCGACTGCGCGCCAAAGCGGACAACCTCACGGCGCGGCGCGGCTCCCTCGTCCATCCCGGCTGCACGGATCCGGACTGCCGGCACCTGCAGGGCGCGGCGCGGGAGGAGGTGCAGGGCCTCGACGCCCGGCTCCGCGAAGTCAATGCGGAATGGGAGCTCCTGGTGGGCAGGGACGAAGGCCTCGTCAATCTTCCCTGAGACACTCCGATGCGGCCGCCGGGGCCTCACGCTGGCCCCGGCGTCGCCTCACCCCCGCGGCCTCAGGCTCCGATCCACCGCGTGAGGCGCAGGTTCCCGGCTTCGTCGCGACGCCCCCGACCGAAGATCCGCCCCCCGGCGAGGAGCAGGACCTCGCCGGGCGCGCCTTCCCTGGCCCCGGCCGGAATCGCCTTCCCGGAGAGCAGAGGTTCGGATTCCTCGGCGGCGATGTCCGCGCGGGGAAGACCGGGAAGGTGCGCCTCCACGGGCGCGATGTGGCCGACGCCGAATTCCGCGAGGGGAACGGACTCTCCGACGGTGAAACGCCCGATCCGGGTCCTCCTGAGCCTCGACACGAGACCACCCGCGCCGAGGGCGTCGCCAAGATCCCTCGCGAGGGATCGCATGTAGGTCCCGGAGCCGCAGACGACGCGAAGCGTTGCCACCGGGGGGAAGTATCGGAGGAGGTCGATGGAGCCGATGCGCACGACGCGAGATGGGGGCACCCGTCCTCGGCCGGTCCGGAGGAGCCGGTGGAACCTCTCGCCGTCGATGCGGATGGCGGACGCGGCGGGCGGGCGCTGCTCGACCGCGCCGGTGAACCGCGGCAGGGCGGCAAGGACGGCGGCGGCGTCAGGGATCACGGCTCCCTTCCTGTGCCGGACGGGCCCCTCGAGGTCGTCGGTCTCCGACTCGACGCCGAAGGTGACATCGACTTCGTACTCCTTCTCGAGCCCCATGGAGAGATCCTGGAGCCGGCAGGCCCTGCCGACGAGGACGATGAGAAGGCCTGACGCCAGGGGGTCGAGGGTCCCCGCGTGCCCCGCAGCCCGTGTTCCGGCCGCCTCCGCGACCCGGTCTACGGCCCGGCGGGACGTCGGCCCCACGGGCTTGTCGATGAGTGCGATCGCTGGAGCCTCGGCGTCGGCCATGGCGGGGAGTCGCTGCCAGTCTAACCCGGATGATTCACGGAGACGGGCCCGGGCAGCCGGAAAGCGCGCGCAGCCGACTCCATGGAGTGAGTCGGCGACGAGCCCTGACGAAGTCCAGGCCCGAGAAGACCGCTCTGACGGCTCGGCATTCGGCGCACTGAATTGTCCTGGCTGACGTCCGGGATGATAAGCGTCCGCGGCGGAACAGGCTTGCGCTCTCGCACGGGAGCCCTAAACTCCCGGGGCAGCGGAGGAGTCATCGATGACAGCAACGGGGCGGGCCGGACGCATCGAACGCCTTGAGGAGAGGCTCCGCCCTTCCACGCCCCCCCGCCGAAGCCGGCCGCGCTCCGCCGCCTTCGTCGCGATCCTCTTCCTCGCGGTCGCCGCGCCTCTCTCGTGCGCTTCGCTCGGCGCCGAACCCGGATCGGGGCCGGCGGATGTGCCGGCGATCCTCGCCGCGGACCGGCTGGTCCTGGCCGCGTCCCTCGACGCCGCGCCGGCGGAACTGGGCTCCGCCGATCTGCGTCTCGTCGGCGTGACGTCCGGAATCGACGGCTTCCGCGTCATGGCGCCTGAGCCCGTGCCCCTGCTCGCCTATCTCGATTCCACCCGGACGGTGACGGCTTTCGTCTTCGAGCGCCCGACCGATCCTGAAGCGGAGTCCGCCCCGCCCGTGCGCCAGCTTCCGGACCTTGCTGACCTGGCGAGACTCCTCGAAGTGCGAGACGAACTCTCCCGGACCCTCCTCTTCGCCGCCAACGAGGAGGAGGCCGAGCGCGTCCGGGAGGGCTCGCTCCGCATCCCGCTCTGGATGACCATCGCCGGAGCGGGCCACCCGGAACGGACGCTCCGATTCTGCCGCGCCTTCCGGGCCTGCATCGTTTCCACTGACCCGCGAACGGTCCACTTCGCCGAACGGATCCGGGAAGGCGGCGCTCGCGTCGCCGTCGAGACAGCCGGGACCGGCGGCGGATGGCCCGCCGAGTCCGGCCCCGCAGCGGAATCGGGACCCTCCGGCATCCTGGAGGCGGCCCACGAGGGCTACGCTGACATCATCGTGACGCCGGAGCCCGGAGCGCTTGCGTCCGCTCTCTTTCCGAAGTGATCGCAGGAGGAAGGCCGGGGCCGGCGGGGAGCGCCGGTCCTCTGAGCGCAGGTGCGCGCAGGACGGAGAAGGCAAGGGATGAAGATCACGCTCACGGTCAACGGACGGCCGGTCGAGGAGGACGTCGAACCGCGGCTTCTTCTCGTCGAGCTCCTGAGGGACAGGCTCGGTCTCACGGGCACACACGTCGGGTGCGAAACGTCCCTCTGCGGTGCCTGCACCGTTCTCATGGACGGTCGGGCGGTGAAGTCCTGCGCTGTGCTCGCCGTCCAGGCCGAGGGAACGGAGGTCACGACCATCGAGGGCCTCGAGCGGGGCGGCGACCTCCATCCGCTCCAACGGAGCTTTCGTGAGCTTCACGCGCTCCAGTGCGGATTCTGCACGAGCGGCATGATCCTCGCGGCGGCGGACCTCCTCGAACGCAACAAGAAGCCCACGGAAGAGGAGGTGCGCCGGGCCCTCGAGGGAAACCTCTGCCGCTGTACGGGCTACCAGAATATCGTCGACGCGGTGCGTCACGCGGCGGGTCTCGGGAGGCCGCAATGAGTCCGAAGTACATCGGAGAACCGGTCCTCCGGCGGGAGGACGATCGCATGATCCGGGGCCTCGGGACCTACGTGGACGACATCCGCCCGGCGGGACTCCATCACATGGCGATCCTGCGGAGCCCCCTCGCCCACGCGCGGGTCGTTTCCGTCGATACGTCCCGGGCCCTCGGCCTCGCGGGCGTCCGCGGCGTGTTCACGGGGGCGGACACGCGGGGCCTCGGACCCGTGCCCCGCGCGACCGTGCTGCCGCCGGACGCCACCCTCCCCCGCCATCCGGTGCTCGCCGAGAACGTCGTCCGGTTCGTCGGCGAGCCCATCGCCGCCGTCGTCGCCTCGTCTCCGGCCGTCGCCCGGGATGCCCTCGAGCTCATCGACGTCTCCTACGACGAGTTGCCCGTGATCTCCGATCCGCATGAGGCGTTGCACAACCGCCCGGGACTCGTCCATTCCGATCTCGGAACGAACGTGGCCTTCACGTGGCGGCTCGGGGGCGGCCCCATGCCGGAATCGGAGGCGTGGTCCTCTGCGAACCGCACCTTCGCCCTGCGCATCGAGCATCAGAGGCTCGTGCCCTCGGCCATCGAGCCCCGGGGCGTCGTCGCAGTCTTCGACCCGGGCCGGCGACACCTCACTCTCTGGACATCCACGCAGATCCCCCACTTCGTGCGGACCTTCGTTGCTCTCATGCTCGACCATCCGGAGTCGGGACTCCGGGTCGTGGCTCCGGACGTGGGCGGCGGCTTTGGCAGCAAGCTCAACGTCTACCGCGAGGAGGCCCTTGCCTGTTTCGCGGCCATGCGCCTCGGCGTTCCCGTGAAGTGGATCGAGCGCCGGACAGAGAACTTCCAGGCCACGGCCCACGGGCGGGGCCACACCGGAGAGATCGAGGTCTCCGCGACTCCCGAGGGGAAGATCCTCGGCCTGCGCTACCGGATCCTCGCTGACCTCGGCGCCTATCACCAGCTTCTGACGCCGGCCATTCCGGCCATCACCGGTCTCATGATGTCGGGCCCCTACGACATCGGACGCGTGGATCTCGAGGTGACGGGCGTCTACACGAACCGCATGTCCACGGACGCCTACCGGGGCGCGGGTCGCCCGGAGGCCACCTACGTGCTCGAACGGACGATGGACCACGTCGCCGCGGAGCTCGGACTCCACCCCGCCGCGGTGCGCCGCGTGAACTTCATCGCATCGTTCCCGCACACCACCGCAACGGGCCTCGTCTACGACTCCGGCGACTACGGAGCCGCCCTCGACCGCGCCATCGACGAGATCGGTCTGCCCGCCCTCGAGCGGGAGCGGGAGAAGGCCCGGGCCCGCGGACGCCTCTTCGGGATCGGTCTCTCCTCCTACGTGGAGATCTGCGCCCTCGGGCCGTCGAAGGGCATGCCCACCGGGGGTTTCGGCTGGGAGAGCGCCCTCGTCCGCGTCGCTCCGACCGGGAGCGTGACGGTCTTCACGGGGACCTGCCCCCACGGCCAGGGCCAGGAGACGGCGTTCGCTCAGATCGCCGCGGAGCGCCTCGGCATCGACATCGACGCCGTCACCGTCCTGAAGGGCGATACGGCGACCCTGCCCTACGGCGTCGGCACCTTCGGGAGCCGCGCCCTCGTCGTTGGCGGGACGGCCGTTCTGAAGGCTGCGGACCGCGTCGCCGCCAAGGTCCGGACCATCGCCGCGCACCGCCTCGGGGTCGCGCCGGACGTGTTGTCCGCGGCCGACGGCGTCCTCTCGGCCGGCGACCGGCGTCTCACGTTCGCCGAAGTGGCCTTCATGGCCTGGGCGGGCTCGGATCTGCCGCCGGGCATGGAACCGGGACTCGAGGCCCTGGAGTTCCATGAACCCGGCAACTTCACCTTCCCCTTCGGCGCGCACATCTGCGCCGCCGAGGTGGATCCGGAGACGGGACGCGTGACGATCGTTCGCTACGTCGCCGTGGATGACTGCGGCCGTGTCGTCAATCCGATGCTCGTGGAGGGGCAGATCCACGGAGGCATCGCCCAGGGCATCGGCCAGGCCCTCATCGAGACGGCCGTGTACGATGAGAACGGCCAGCTCCTCACCTCGGAATTCACGGACTACGCCCTGCCGAGAGCCCACGATCTACCCCGGTTCGAGTGCGCACGCACGGAGACGCCGGCGCCGGGAAACCCGCTTGGCGCCAAGGGCGTGGGCGAAGCGGGAACCATCGGCGCCACGCCGGCCGTCGTCAACGCGGTCATCGACGCCCTTCGTCCACTCGGCGTGAAGCACCTCCAGATGCCCCTTCGCCCCGAGCGAGTCTGGCGGGCCATCCGCGGAGACTCCCGATGATCCCGGCGAGCTTCGAATACCTCTCGGCGCGGACGCTGCGGCGGGCCGTGGAGGCCCTGGCGGCGGATCCCGGTGCACGGATCCTCGCCGGCGGACAGAGCCTCCTCCCGGCCATGAAGCTCCGGCTCTCCCGTCCCACCGTCCTCGTGGACATCTCCCGGGTCGCGAGCCTCCGGCGCATCATCATCGAGACTTCCGGGGCCATCCGGATCGGTGCGCTGGCCACCCACCAGTCCATCCTCGAGTCGAAACCCCTCCGGCGGCGGCTCCCTCTTCTTCCCGAGACCGCGGCGGAGATCGGGGATGTCCAGATCCGGAATATGGGCACTCTCGGCGGGAGCCTCGCCCACGCGGATCCGGCCGCCGACTGGCCCGCTGCGCTCATCGCCTCGGAGGCCGCGTTCACAGTCGAAGGGCCGTCGGGCATCCGTGAGATCCCGGCCGCCGACTTCTTCACCGGAATGTTCGCGACGGAGCTCCGCCCGGGAGAGATCCTCACGCACGTCCACGCCCCGCCGCTCCCGCCCCGGAGCGGTTCCGCCTACCGGAAGATGCGACAGTCCGCCTCGGGGTTCGCGCTCGTGGGGGCCGCGGCCATGCTCACGCTCGACCATCGGAACGTCATCGTGAAGGCCGTCGTGGCACTCACGGGCGCCGCCGACCGACCGTTCCGGGCGCGACGCGTGGAGGAGGCGCTGACCGGGCGGCCGGCGGAGCCCGCCGCAGCTGCCGAGGCAGCTCCCCTCGCCGCGGACTCCGTGAAGTTCCTTTCCGATCTCCACGCCTCCGCCGACTTCCGGGCCCACCTCGTCGCCGTCCACGCGCGGCGGGCCATCGAGGCCGCCATGTTCATGGCCCACAGGGCGCCCGCGTGAAGATCGAGGGGCGCGCCGAACTCGAGGGCTCCCCGGACGCAGCGTTCGCCCTGCTCATTGCGGAGGACACGCTCCGGACATGCCTCCCGGGATGCGAGGCCCTGGCGGCCGAGGGTCCTCATTGCTTCCGTGCGACCCTCGCCGTGGCCCTCGGTCCGCTCCGAGGGCGCTTCAACGCGGGGATCACCCTCGCCGATCTCCGGCCGCCCGAGGCCTTGCGAATGGCCATCGACGCGAGCGGTATTCCCGGTCGCGTGGCCGGCGAGGCTGGAATCCGTCTCGAGTCCCATGCCGGAAACACAGTCGTGTCCTGGACCGGTGACGTGCGCCCCACGGGCCTCCTCGCCGCCCTCGGACAGCGCCTCCTTGCGGCCGGGGCCGACCGGCTCATCGGGGAGTACTTCGTCGCCGTCCGGGCCCGCCAGCGCCCGTCGCCCTGAACGGGCGTCGGCCCAGCGGCGCTCAGCGCAGGGCCTCGACGGCGAGAAGCCGGAAGGCCGTAAGTCGCGTACGCCCGCCGTCGGATGACGCGATCCAGTTCGACGGCCGGAGCAGGATCTCGAGGAAGGGCTCCGGCGTCGCGGCCGGCAGAGCGAGCGACGCCTCGAACACCCCACCGCTCTCCGCCGGAGGGACGTCCACGGCGCCCACGGGGATGCCTGCGATCTCGACGGCGATGGACAGGGGGTAGATTCCCGAGGAGGCGGGGAGACGCTGGATCCGGAGGCGGAGGGTCATGCATCCGGGGGAGCGCAGCACGAGCCGGACGCCGAGGCCCACGTTGGCGTCGATATCGGCGCCCCCGTAGATCTGGTGATAGCCGAGGCCTCCGGCGGCGAGGTCGATGGCGGGACCGATGGCGGCCGTGTCGGCCGCGCTCGCCTCCGCGAGATACGCCTCGGCCTCCGCAGGCGGCGGCAGCCGGAGGATGTTGTCGCGGTAGACCGGGTCCTCCGGTTCGATGGCGCCGGGAAGAAGCCCGGTTGCTTCCGTGAGGTGGCGGGCGATCCGCCAGGCCAGAGCCCTGGCGCACCGCGCGCTGGGATGAGGATCGCCGGGGAGGTGATCGCTCTCGCCGTATCGCGCGAGACCGGCGATAAGAGGCAGATCCGGCGCGAGACGGCGAAGCCGAGCGGCGAGTCGCCGCTCGAAGGGCGTGTCCATGAGGAGGAGGACGTGCAACGACCGCCTGTCCGCCGTGAGCCTGCTCCGGAGATCCGCGATTCCCGCCGCCATGGCGTCGAACCGGCGCCGGGACTCGGGAGTCACGTCCGTGAGGAGAGCGAAGTTGCCTCCGTGGGCGCGCCCGCCGTTCAGAGCCTCGCCGAAGGTCCGCCGCAGCACGTCGCCGAGGGCATGGTAGTGCTCCTCCGAGATCTGAGGCCCGGCGGCGCCGAGGCCCGGGTCGAGATCGATCGTGCGGTGGCCCGTCTCGAGTACCGAGGCTGAATCGTTGAGATCGTTTCCGAGGGGGACGAGGATGACGATCTCCGGACGGAGGCGGTGGAGATGGTCGAGGAGGTATCGGTATTCGTTCCGGAAGGTCCAGCCGGGCGAAGCGACGCTTCGCACCTCGGGGCGGGGCTCCGCCCCTGCGGCCGTTCCGGCGAGGATCTCCTCGAGACGCGCGCCCATGGTTTCGTGATCGAGAAGACCCCAGCCGAAGACCACGGAGTCCCCGAGAAGGGCGATCCTCCGCGCCGAAGCAGCCGCGGCGGGGCCCGGCCGGACGCGCATCCCCCACTCGTCCGTCGTGGCAGGAGCGCCGTCAGGCGCGGGGAAGCTCCGCGTCACCGCCCCCTTGACGCGCAGGGCCACGAAGGGATCAGGATCGGCGGCGTAGGGCCCCGGAGTGGCAGCGGCGGCTCGAAGCCGTTCCTCGTCCGTGAGACGCATCCTCGGGCCGGCGGTCGCACCGCCGTGGATGAGCGACCGCCGGAAAAGCAGCGAGATCGCGCCCTCGACGAGGAGAAGCGGCAGGAGGATGGCGAGGAGGCTCAGAAGGAGTCGAGCGGGAAGCCTGGAAGCCATGCCCGACGGTCTATCCCGCGGCGCGCCGCCCGGCGAGGAGGGCGTCGATGACGGAGGGGTCGGCGAGAGTCGTCGTATCGCCGAGATCCGAGACATCGCCGGCCGCGATCTTGCGGAGGATGCGGCGCATGATCTTCCCGCTCCGGGTCTTGGGCAGGGCCGGCGTGAGCTGGATGCGGTCCGGAGACGCGATGGCGCCGATGGCGCCGCGGACCGTGCGGACGAGCTCATCGATGAGATCGCCGTGTTCGGGAGTTCCCGCCTTCAGGGTGACGAAAGCGTAGATGCCCTGTCCCTTGATGTCATGGGGCATACCCACGACCGCCGCCTCGGCCACGGCAGGGTGGGACACGAGGGCCGACTCGACCTCCGCGGTGCCGAGCCGGTGCCCCGAGACATTGATGACGTCATCGACGCGACCCGTGATCCAGTAGTACCCGTCGTCGTCGCGCCTGCATCCGTCGCCCGTGAAGTACCGTCCCGGAAAACGCCGGAAGTACGTGTCGACGAACCTCTGATGGTCGCCGTACACGGTGCACATCATCCCGGGCCAGGGCGCGGAGATGCAGAGGTTGCCCGAGACGCCGTTCCCCTCGAGGGTCTTCCCCTCGTCGCTGACGATCTCCGGCACGACGCCCGGAAGCGGCAGCGTGGCCGACCCGGGCTTCTGGGCCACCGCCCCGGGCAGCGGGGCGATGAGGATGCCGCCGGTCTCGGTCTGCCACCAGGTATCCACGACGGGGCAGCGTCCGTCGCCCACGACCCGGTGGTACCAGAGCCAGACCTCGGGATTGATGGGCTCGCCCACCGTGCCGAGGAGGCGCAGGGTCCGCCGGTTCCGGGACTTCACGGGGCCGTCGCCATGCCGCATGAGCGCCCGGATGGCCGTGGGGGCGGTATAGAAGAGCGTCACGCCGTGCCGGTCCACGATGTCCCAGAATCGACCCGCGTCGGGCCACGTGGGCACGCCTTCGAAGATGACCGACGTGGCGCCGTTGGCGAGGGGGCCGTAGACGATGTAGCTGTGGCCGGTGACCCACCCGACATCGGCCGTGCAGAACCAGATGTCTTCCGGGCGGTGGTCGAAGACGAGCTCGTGAGTGAGCGACGTGTGGACGAGGTAGCCGGCCGACGTGTGCAGCACGCCCTTCGGCTTGCCCGTGGACCCCGAGGTGTAGAGGATGAAGAGGGGATCCTCCGCGCCCATGGGCTCGGCAGGCAGGAAGTCCGGAAGACCCGGCGCCGAGACCTCGTCGTGCCACCAGGAGTCCCGGTCGGGGGTCATGGGGACGGGGACACCGGTGCGCCGGAGGACGATGACGGACTCCACGCAGGGGGTCTCCGCCACCGCCTCGTCCGTGGTGGCCTTGAGGGGGATCGTCCGTCCGCCGCGAAGCCCCTCATCCACGGTCACGACGAGCCGGCACGTGGAATCGAGGATCCGGTCCCTGAGCGACGCCGCCGAGAACCCTCCGAAGACCACGGAGTGGATGGCGCCGATACGCGCGCACGCCAGCACGGCGACGACCAGCTCGGGCACCATGGACATGTAGATGCAGACCCTGTCGCCTCTTCCGATGCCCTTCGTCCGAAGCACGGCCGCGAAGCGCGAAACATCGCGGAGGAGGTCGGCGTACGTCAGGCGGACGACGTCGCGCCCGTCGTCGGGTTCGAAGAGGATCGCGGTCCGCGCCCCCTGGCCCGCCTCCACGTGGCGGTCGAGGCAGCTCTCGGTCACGTTGAGGATGCCGTCCGTGAACCAGCCGATCCGGCCCGCGCCAAAGTCCCCCTGAAAGGACACGGACGGCTCCCGGCGCCAGATGATCCTGCGGGCCGCCTCGAGCCAGAATCCGTGGGGATCGGTGACGGACCGCCGGTAGAGGGCCTCGGCCTCGGCGGGCGTCCGGATCCGCGCGGCCGCGGAGAACGTCTCGGAAGGAGGAACGATCGAGTCACGGGAGGGCATGGTGGGATCCTTGCGGGTCCTTCGCCGCCGCCGCGGTCCGGGGTGTCTCCCGCCCGAGGCCGCGGCGCACGGGCACCAGGATAGTGTCGACTTCGAGGGTCAGGTCCACGGGAGGCATGCCGCCATGCTACTCGTGTCGCAGGGCTTCGATGGGATCCATCCGGGCCGCCCGCCGGGCCGGGTAGATGCCGAAGACGAGGCCGACGAAGACGGAGATGCCGAAACTCACGGCCACGGACCAGGCGGTGACGATCATCTCGGTGTCCGTGAGGGCCTGATAAGCGAGGGGGCCGCCGACGCCCACGAGGACGCCGAGGACACCACCGGTTCCCGCCAGGACGACGCATTCGACGAGGAACTGCAGCGTGATGTCCCGCCGCTTCGCGCCGAGGGCCCGCCGGATGCCGATCTCGCGCGTCCGTTCGGTCACGGTGGCCAGCATGATGTTCATGATGCCGATCCCCCCGACGAGCAGCGACACCGCTGCGATGGCGCCGAGCAGCGTGTTGAATTCCCGCTTCTGCTTCTCGGCCGCGTTCAGGAGATCGAGGGGCGCGAGGACGATGACGTCCTCCCGGGGATGGAACCGGGCGACCATGGCTTCGAGCGCCGTCTTGGCCGGAAGGACGTCCTCGGTCCGCCGGAAGCGGATGCTGATCTCGTGGATCTCCACCTTCTCGAACTCGCGGCTCCCCGTGCTCACCTTCATGACGATCTCGCCGAAGAACTGGCGGGCCGTCGTGACGGGCATGAAGACCGAGGAGTCGCCCCCGGAGATATCAACGCCGCCGAGCTTCCTCTGGCGTCCCGCGGCCTCCATGACGCCGATGACCGAGAAGTAGTGGCTCTTGATCCTGACGATGCGGCCTACCGCCTCCTTCCACGGGAAGAGATCGCGAGCCACAGCGGCGCCGAGAACGCAGACGTTGGTCTGGGCCGTCATCTCGACATCGGAGATGAACCGCCCGGTGGCGACGCGTTGCCCCGTCACGCGGTTGTACCAGGGAACGGTGGCGACGATCTTCCCGGCGGATCGGCGATCCTCGTAGCGGAGGTCCTCCACGATCTCCCGGGCCGGTACCAGCACGTCCGCGTCCGGGAGCATGTCGCGAACCCGCGTCACGTCGTCCCAGCCGAGACCGTACTCCGAAAGCCGAGCTCGGCCCGCGCCCGCCTGCTGGCTCTCGGGGGGCTTCACGCTGCGCAGGATGACGTTGGTGCTCCCGAGGGCCTTGATCTGTTCCTGGGCCCGATAGCTCGTTCCCTCGCCGTAGGCGAGCATGACGATGACCGCTGCGACGCCGCAGAAGATGCCGAGGACCGTGAGGATCGAGCGGAGCGGGTGGAGCCTGAGGCTCCGAAGCCCGAGGCGGACGGTGCGGATCGTCCTATGGGCGCCCGGGATCATTCCGTCTCTCCTCGACGATCCGGCCGTCGCGCAGGACGATGGTCCGGTGGGCGTGGGCCGCCACCGCGGGATCGTGCGTGACCAGGATCAGGGTGCGGCCCGACCGATTGAGCTCGAGGAGCATCTCGAGGATTTCCGCCCCGGTCCGCGAGTCCAGATTCCCGGTGGGCTCGTCGGCGAGGAGGATGAGCGGATCGTTGACGAGGGCCCGGGCGATGGCGACGCGCTGCTGCTGGCCGCCGGAAAGTTCGGTCGGCCGGTGGCCGAGGCGGCCCGCCAGGCCCACCCTTTCGGCGATGGTCGTACTCCGCTGTCTTCCCTCCGCCGGGGCGACGCCCTGGTAGAAGAGCGGAACCTCGACGTTCTCGACGACCGTGAGCTGAGGAAGGAGATTGAAGGACTGGAAGACGAAGCCGATGCGCCGCGCCCGGACCTCGGATAGCGCATCGTCGTCCATCCCCGACACGTCTTTGCCACCGAGCAGGTAGGCGCCGTCCGTGGGCCGGTCGAGGCACCCGAGGATGTTCAGCATCGTGGACTTGCCGGATCCGGACGAACCCATGATGGCGATGAACTCGCCTTCCGGGACGTCGAGATCGATGTGGGCGAGCGCGTGGACCTCCTCCGTTCCCATGACGTAGGTCTTACGGATCCCCCTGAGCTCGACGATGCCCATGACGGCTTCGGCGCCTACCGGTTGTCGTTGCGATCGGGCCGGCCGCCCCCGCCTCCGCCCTCGCGCATCCGCTGGCGCATCGCCTCCATCTCCTTCAGCATCTCCCGCTTCCGCTCGGGGCTTGCCGCCTCGAACTCGTCCGCCTTGTCCGGGGCGAAACGCCGCAGCATCTGGGCGGCCCGCGCGAAGCGCTCTTCCTCGGTGGCCGGCGGCGACTCCGGCCGCGGCCCACGTCCGGATCTTCCGGGGCGGCTCTCGGGCTGGGACGTCGCGGCCGCGCCGGCGGCGTCGGCCGGTACGATGGCCGGTACGACAGCCACGGCCGGCGTCTTCGCCGCAGGGAGGGCCGGCGGGTTCTCGAGATTCAGGTAGACGACGTCGCCCGCGGCGAGGCCCTCCGTCACGTGGACGACGCTGTTGTTGTGGTGGCCGATCGTCACCGCTCGCGCCACGGGGCCGTCGGGCGCGCGGACATAGCAGAAGTGGTCGGCGCCGTTGTCCTTCACGGCGGCCAGAGGCACGGCGATGACCTGTTTCAGGTCCGCCACGACGATCTCGACGCTGCAGGACATTCCCGGACGGAGGCGGTGATCGGGCTTCAGATCCACGAGGAGGACCTCCGTCGTGTAGACGCGGAGGTCCGGATTGAGCCAGGAGGACTGCGAGTCGGGCACGGGCGCCACCCGGGTGACGAC
>CAYQRN010000113.1:0-14297 GCA_964419995.1 uncultured Planctomycetia bacterium | reverse complement strand
GTCCGTCACCGTGACCGATGGCGCCGTCTCCGTCGGATTCGAGTGGGACACGCCGGTCTTCGACGCGCACCGGGAGATCGAGCGGACCCTCGTCGCGCGGCTCCGCGCTCTCTCCTGGGTAAAGTCGGCGACGGTGACCTCCGCCTCCGCAGTCAGCGCGACGCCGCGGCCCTCAGGCACCGGAATCCTCCCCGGGGTCCGCAACGTCGTGGCCGTGGCCAGCGGCAAGGGCGGCGTCGGCAAGTCCACGATCGCCGTGAACCTCGCCGCGGCCCTCGGGCGCGCCGGAGCCCGCACGGGGCTCCTCGACGCCGACATCTACGGCCCGAGCATCCCCATCATGCTCGGTACGCGGGAGAAGATCACCGTCGTCGAACGAGACGGGAAGAAGCTCCTCGTGCCGGTGAGGGCCGGCGGGCTCGCCCTCGTGAGCATGGGGTTCCTCGTGGACGAGGAGAAGCCCATGATCTGGCGGGGCCCCATGGTCCACGGCGCCGTCCAGCAGTTCCTCCGCGACGTGGACTGGGGCGATCTCGACTACCTCGTCATCGACCTCCCGCCCGGAACCGGCGACGTTCAGCTCACGATGGTCCAGTCCGTCCCGCTCACGGGCGCCGTCATCGTCACGACGCCGCAGGACGTCGCGATGATCGACGCCCGCAAGGCCTTCAACATGTTCCGCGAGACACGCGTCGAGATCCTCGGAATCGTGGAGAACATGAGCACGTTCGTCTGCCCCCATTGCGACACGGCGACGACCATCTTCGGCGAGGGCGGCGCGCGGCGCTGGGCCGCGCGCGAGGGCGTCCGGCTCCTCGGCGAGATCCCTCTCGAAACGACGATCCGCCGGGGCGGCGACGAGGGCCGCCCGGCCGTCCTCGGCGGAGGCGCCCCCCGCACGGCGGCCGCACTGCAGGCTTTCGCAGAGGCGGTGGCCTTCGCCGTGGCGGACCGCAACGCACGGACACCGGAGCCCGATCAGCCCTCGCTCCGCTTTTCGGTCTGACGCCGCAGGACCCGCGAACGGTGGATCTCCTCGAGGATGCCGGGGATCGATGCCGGGGCTGCGGGCGGACCGTCGACGCGAGCGCCGAGTTCTGCCCGTCCTGCGGCCATCCGGTGGCGTACGGAGCCACCGAGGGCGAAGAGGACGGCGAAGTCGATCTCGACTGGGTCGAGCTCGGGGAGGACCGCTACGCCGATTTCCTCCGCGCCGAAGGACTTGCGCCGGATGGGCGCAGCGGCGCAGCCCGCCGGGACCGCCGGGCGCGGCTCATCGTCCTCGCCGTCATCGCCGCCCTTCTCGCCGTGGTCGTGGCCGCCATCGCGCGCGGCTGACCGGCTCCGGCCTCTCAGGAGAGCGGAATCGACCGCTCGACGAGCATGACCGGGATCCCATCGCGCACGGGGTAGAGGAGCGCGCCGTCCGCGGTGATGAGACCGCCGTCCACGGCCTCGGTCACCGGCTCGCCGCCCCGATCCGCCACGCTCCCGCCGCGGATCCTCGCGTTCAGGGCCTCCACCTCCGCGGTCGACGCCGGACGGACAGCCTGCTGCGTGGCGGGACACCTCAGGACTTCGAGCAGATCCTTGTCGATCATGGCGCCTCGGGGGTGCGCGGGCTGACGCGTGTCGGGACCCGGTCCATCATGCCCGGCGCCGGCTCCGGCACAAGGTCCGCCCCGCCGCCGCCGGAAGTGGTGCCCGGACGATCTCCGACGTACAATCCGGCCCCGAACGGTACCCCCCCGGAGGATGAGAACCATGGCGGCCACCGCTCGGCGGATCGCGCTCAAGACCCTGCTCTCGCGGACCCCGGTCCCGGCCCGGACCGATCCCTGCGGAACTCCCCTCGCGTCCCTCTTCGGCTGCGACGTCTTCAACGACCAGGTCATGAGGGAGAAGCTCTCGAAGGACGTCTACCAGGCGCTCCGCCGCACCATCGAGCGCGGCGACCAGCTCGACGCCGGCATCGCCGACCACGTCGCCAACGCCATGAAGACCTGGGCCATCGAGAAGGGCGCGACGCACTTCACGCACTGGTTCCAGCCCATGACGGGGCACACGGCCGAGAAGCACGACGGCTTCCTCTCCCTCACGGCCGGCGGCCGCGCCATCCTCGAGTTCTCCGGACGCGAGCTCATCAAGGGCGAGCCGGACGCATCGTCGTTCCCCTCGGGCGGGATCCGCACGACCTTCGAGGCCCGGGGCTACACGGCCTGGGACCCGACGTCGCCCGCTTTCGTCCGCCGGAGCACGAGCGGCTCGACGCTCTGCATCCCCACGGCCTTCTGCTCCTGGACCGGCGAGGCCCTCGACAAGAAGACGCCGCTTCTCCGCTCCTGCGAGGCCATCACGACGCACGCCGTCCGGATGCTCCGCCTCCTCGGCAACAACAGGGTCACGCGGGTCATGCCGACCCTCGGCGCCGAGCAGGAGTACTTCCTCATCGACCGGGCCTTCCACCTCGCGCGCCCCGATCTCGTGGCATCCGGCCGCACCCTCTTCGGAGCCCGTCCCCCGAAGGGGCAGGAGCTCGAGGATCACTACTTCGGCTCCATCAACGAACGGGTCCTCTCGTTCATGATGGACATCGAGCACGAGCTGTGGCGCCTCGGCGTTCCCATCAAGACACGGCACAACGAGGTCGCGCCCGCCCAGTTCGAGGTGGCGCCCATCTTCGAAAACGTCATCCTCGCGACGGACCACAACATGCTCACGATGGAGGTCATGAAGGCCGTGGCCGCCCGGCACGGCCTCGTCTGCCTCCTCCACGAGAAGCCCTTTGCCGGCATCAACGGCAGCGGCAAGCACAACAACTGGTCCCTCGCGGACGACGCCGGCAACAACCTCCTCGAGCCGGGCTCCACACCCCACGCCAACCTCCAGTTCATGATCTTCCTCACCGCCGTGATCCGGGCCGTGGATCTCCACGGGGACCTGCTCCGCGCCTCCGTGGCCCACGCCGGCAACGACCACCGCCTCGGCGCCAACGAGGCCCCCCCCGCCATCATCTCGATCTTCCTCGGCGAGGCCCTCACGGACGTCGTCAACAGCCTCGCCGATGGCACGACGCCCGCGGCCCGCGACGCCTCGGCCTCCCGCATGTCCCTCGGCGTCATGACGCTGCCGCCGCTCCCCAAGGACCTCACGGACCGGAACCGGACCTCCCCCTTCGCCTTCACGGGCAACAAGTTCGAGTTCCGGGCCGTCGGCTCGAGCCAGTCCATCGCGCTCCCCAACATCACGCTCAACACGATCGTCGCGGAGTCCCTCGATTTCCTCGCCACGGAGATCGAACGCCGGCGCCGGGGCGACGACGTCACGCCGGTCATCCAGGAGGTCCTGGCCGAGACGCTTCGCGGTCACCGGCGGATCCTCTTCGGGGGCAACAACTACTCCGAGGAGTGGCAGGCCGAGGCGGAACGCCGCGGGCTCCCGAACCACCGCAACACGGTGGACGCCCTCGCCGTTCTCGGGCGCGACGACAACATGGCCATCTTCGCGCAGTACGGCGTCTTCAGCCGCCGCGAGTCCCAGGCCCGGGCGCGCATCGCCTGCGAGGCCTACGTGAAGGCCATCGCCATCGAGGCCCAGTCGGCGTCCGGCATCGCGGCGACGGCGATCCTCCCGGTCGCCGTGAAGCACGAGCGCCGGCTCGCGGAGGCCATCCTCGCCACGAGGCAGGCCGTCCAGGGAGCGGATCTGGCGGCGCAGGAGACGGCCCTCCGCGAGGTGGCGAGTCTCATCTGCCGTCTGCGAGGCGCGGTCGAGACCCTGCAGGACGCCGCCGAGAAGGCCGAGAAGGCCCACGGCGAGCCTCTCGACCACGCGCGGCTCTTCCGGGACACCGTCGTTCCCGCCATCGCGAAGGTCCGGGAAATCGGCGACCGCCTCGAGACCATCGTGGACGACGATCTCTGGCCGCTGCCCAAGTACCGGGAGATGCTCTTCACCTTCTGAGGCGCCATGAAGCTCATCGTCCTGCGGCACGCGGAGGCCGTCGACGCCGGAGCCCATCCGGGCCCCGACGCCGGACGACCCCTCACGGAGGACGGTCGCGAGGGCGCGCGGCGGGCCGGGCGGGTTCTCGAGGTGATCGACTCGGTTCCGGACGTCATCCTGACGAGCCCTCTCCTCCGCGCGGTTCAGACCGCGGAGGAGGTGGCTGGCGCCGTCCGGAAGGCCCCGCGACCCGAGGTCTTCGAACCCCTCGCGGCCGGCGCGGAGCCGGCCCGGCTCCTCGCGCGGCTCGCCGCCCGTGCGCCGGACGGCGTCGTCCTCATCGTGGGCCACGAGCCGGACCTCGGCCTCCTCCTCGAGGAGGCCTGCTCCGGACGGGCCAGCGGGGCGTTCCCGTTCCGCAAGGCGGGCCTCGCTCTCCTCGAGTTCGAAGGCCCGCCTTCGCCCGCGGGCGGCCGACTCAGCTGGCTCCTGCCTCCGAAGATCCAGAAGCGCCTTCTGCGATAGCCGGTCCCGCGGGCGCCGCCGCGCCTTCGGCCTCCGGGACCTCCGTACCCGGAGACGCGACCGGCCGGGCTGCGGGCCCCTCCGGAGGCGCCGGCGTCTCCGCCCCTGCACCGCGCCGCGCCCTGCCGCTCCGTCCTTCGCGCGCCGCGGACCCGGCCCTCACGAAACCCCGTACGGCACGGAGGGCCCGCGCGAGGCGATCCTGCCGGAGCGGCGCGAGGGCGCTCGCGAGTTCGGACGCATCGCTCTCCGCCGAAAGCCGGCCGAGGATCACATCGACATCGTGGAGTTCCCCGAGCCGGTCCTGGAGCCTGCGGAGCCCCGCGAGCGACGCCCGGCGAAGGCCAGAGGGCAGTTCCGCCTCGGCAGGCAGGACGTCGAGGGCGGCTTCGAGAGCGTAGCGAAGCTTCTTCGACCGCATGCGGACTTCATGGAACGCGGCCGGATCGCCGTCGCGCCGGAGCGCCGCCGCTCCATCTTCGAGATCCCCGTGAAGGGCCGCGAGCCGCGCCGTCACCACCGCCGTAGCGCCGGCGGGGCAGGCGCCGGACAGAAGCCGGTAGACGATCTTCCGCATCCGCCGTTTCACGCGCCGCCGCGGGAACACCTCGGCCTCGCGGCGCGCTCCCGCGCGGAGATCCGCGAGGCTCACGCGCCTCGCCACGAGTTCCCGGAGCCGGCGGTCGCCGCCTCCGGGAGCCAGGCTCTCGAGAAGCGCGATCTCGACTTCCGTCTCGCGCAGGCCGGAGAGGCGGCGGAAGGCGCGCCGCAGCGGGCGGCCGGCCCGCGTCGCGGCCTCCGGATCCCTGAGAACGGACCCGAGGAGATCGAGCCTCACCCGCATCCTCCGGATCGCGACGCGCGCGCCATGCGCCGCTTCGGCGTCCTCGGCGGCGCGGAGAGCGTCCACGCGCAGGAGCACCGTCTCGAGGCCGCGGACCAGCACGGTGGCGAGGCGGGCCCGGAGAATCTCGTCCTGAGGTTTCGGCACGATTCCACTCTACACCGGACGGCCGCCCGCGGCGAGCCGCCGCTTGAACTCGCCATCCGCCATGCGACAATCGGCAGCTGTCGGGGAGGACCGTGCCGGAGCCGTGGCACGCTGCGTGCGCCCCCCGTTCGTTCCGAATCATACCCGTCCCGAGACTTCCATGGCCACCGAGAAAAGCCATCGCGGACATCAAGTCCGCGTGAAGACCGCCGACCCGGCATGCCGGACGGCGGCCGCCGACATGCGGTCCCGCGTCGCGGCGCGCGCCCATGAGATCTCCGCCGCGCGCTCATCCAGCACGGGCAGCGACTTCGATGACTGGCTCTCGGCGGAGGCCGAGATCTGCGGCCGCCTCCCCATCGAGGTCCTCGAGATGAAGGATCGGCTCGTCGTGAACGCCGACGTGCCCGGCGTCGCAGCGAAGGACCTCGTCGTGACCGTCGATGACCGCGTGCTCCGCGTGTCCGGCGAACGCCGCGAGCGCAAGGTCACGTCGCGCGGCTCGCGCCACGTCACCGAGACGCGCTACGGGATGCTGTTCCGCGAGATCACGCTGCCCGCCGCCGTCGACACGAAGGGCGCCGCGGCGACCCTCGAGAACGGCTGCCTCACGGTGACCCTCCCGAAGGCGCGCCCGAAGAAGACGGCCCGCGGGACCGAGGCGTCCGCCGAGGCCTGAACCGCGGGGCGCGCGAGCCTCAGACGCCCCCAGCCGGGGTCACGCCGAGGCCGGGGAGATCCGTGAGGTGGATCGCCCCGTCCCGGATCTCGAATCCCCCCTCGAACGGATCCGATGCGAGATCGAGGTGGCCGTCGAGATCGATCCAGCGCACGGAGCGGGCTGCCGTGGCGAAGTGCGCCGCCGCCGCGATGCCGGCGCGGGACTCGTCCATGCAGCCGACGAGGGCGTGACATCCTGCCTCCGCCAGCAGGGCGTCGATGCGCAGGGCCTCGCGGATGCCGCCGCATTTCATGAGCTTCACGTTGACGCCCTGCACGCAGTCGACCCGGAGGAGCCTCTCGACATCGGAGGCCGTTCCCGCGTCCTCGTCGGCCAGGATGGGCAGATCCGCCGCGGCCGTGAGCCGCGCGAGGGCTCCGAAGTCGCCCCGGGCCACCGGCTGCTCGAAGAGCTCGACGCCCTGCCGGCGGGCTTCCGCGATGACGCGGCGGGCGTCCTCCTCGCTGTAGCCCCCGTTGGCGTCCGCCCGCAGAGCAATCCCCGGCCCCACCGCCTCCCGGACGCGCCGGAGCCTCTCGCAGTCCCCTTCCGCCTCCTCGCCGACCTTGAGCTTGAGCACGCGGAATCCCCGCGCCACGGCCGCCTCCGCCCCGGCGACCATGGCGTCGGGCGTGTCGATGCCGAGAGTGACCGACGTGAGCAGCGGCGTTGCGCGGCCGCCGAGCTTCCGCCAGAGCGGCTCGCCATCCCGCCGCGCGCGCAGGTCGCAGAGCGCCATGTCGAGGACCGCCAGAGCGCTCCGGCGGGTTCCCGCTGCCTCCGCGGCGCGGTCGATCGCGTCGCCCACGCCCGTCATGTCGCGCCCGATCACGAGCGGGAGCAGCCTTCCGTCGAGGATCGCCGGCACGTCCTCGAAGCGATCCCCCGTGAGTCCTGGCACCGGGGTGGCCGTGCCGTAGCCCGGCGCGCCGTTCTCGTCGCGGAGCGTGAGGCGGACGATATCCGCCGTGGTGCAGGTGGCCCCCGCGATCCTGTACGGCACGCGCAAGGGGACGCGGACAGCCTCGATCGCCGCGCTCGCGACCCTCACGGTGCGGCTCCGAGGCGCGAGAGCACGACATCCGCAAGGCTCTGCGCGCCGTCGCCGAGGGGATCGAGGACCGGCAACCCGGTCTCCTCCGCGAGCCTCGCCGCCGCCGCGTCGAAGGTGGCGGGATCGAGGCCCTCGCGCGACAGGGTGATCGCGAACGTCGGAGTTCCGGAGAGGATGCGGATCGCCTCGATGTGGCGGGATGGATGCGCGATGGGCCACCCGGGGAATCCCTCGAAATCGCGGCGGCCCGGGACGTGCTGGAGCACGACGCCGGCCGGCGCGGCGGCTGCGAGGATCTCTAAGCCGCCGGGGCTCGCGGGATGGATGAGCGAACCCTGTCCCTCGATGACCAGGATGTCCGGTCGCTCCGCCTCGAACGCCGAGACGACGGCGTGCTCGATGGCTCCCGTCACGAAGTCGTTCACCGTGGCGTCGAGGATGCACCCGTGGGTGACGCCCTGCATGAAGGCCGTCTGCCCGGTGCCGACCATGACGGCGCGGCGGCCCGCTTTCGCGAGCGCCTCGACGAGGAGCCACGAGGTCGTCCGCTTGCCGGCGGCGCAGTCGGTGCCGAGGACCGCGATCCGCGGCGCGCGCACCCCCGCGATGCGCCCGGTGAAGAAGCGACGTTCGGAGGGGGGCGCCGGACGCCGGATGTCGCGGATGCGGGCCCCGCTCCGGCGGGCCCTCTCCGCGAGATCGGGGTTGTCGCCCACGAACTCGTGCAGGCCCGAGTCCACGTTGAGCCCCCGATCGAGGGCCTCCGCGAGGAGCGGCAGGAACTCCGGGGGCAGCCGCCCGCCCGAGGTCGCGACTCCGACGACGACATGGGTGACCGGAGGGCCCGGCAGGGCGAGGCCCTCCGCAAGCGAAGCGACGATGGGGATGCCGCGGCGGCGGCCGTCGAGGACCTCCCCGGCATCGGAGGGTGCCAGGGTCGAGTCCACGACGGCCCGCACGGCGTAGCGGCGCGTGAACCGAACGAGACCGTGGGCAGTCTTCCCGTCCGTGGACCCGAACGCACCCTCGCAGAGGACCAGAGCCGTGCCGTCCATGGGAGCACGATAGGCGCCTGGCCGCGCCACGGAAGGCCTGGTGCGCCCCTCTCAGTAGAAGAGGAACGGCCACCAGTTGAGCATGGGCCGGCCTTCGTCGTCCACGGCCCGGTTGTCGAGACCCGGGAAGTTCTGCCGCCAGTAGACGAGCCACGGCCCCATGCAGTCGCCCGCCATGCGCGCCACGGGCAGGTCCTTCCACCGCGCATTGCTCCAGTCCTCGGCGATGTCCTTGCCGTCGGCTCCGTCGCGGAGGCGGAAGTGCTCGATGGTGGATCGGACGACGGCGGGCGAGTCGAGGTCGTAGTCCCAGCGCCCCGTGGGGGTGAAATGGACGTTCCCGCCCGCGGCCTGGTAGCCGCGGGTCACGCCCCTCGTGCCCCGGTGGGTCCATGCGAGGGTCGTCGCGTCGGGATACTCGATCCGCTCCGGCGGGCGCCCGTCGATGGCGTAGAGGGACTTCGCGGGGATCCCGAAGCGCCGGTCGAGATCGAAGCCCCCGTACTCGTAGAAGTACTTCCTGAAGTAGGGGATCGCACCGCCGTGAGCGATGCCCTCGATGGAATGCGAGAGGCTCTCGAGGAAGCAGCCCGGACCCCGCGTCGGATTGATGCACGCGAGGCGGACGCTCCGTCCCGTCCACTTCTGGTCCGGATCGCCGCCGTTCCCCGACTGCCGGTACTCCCCCTTCACGATGCGGCGCTCGTCGTCGTAGAGAGGCTTCTGTTCCACGGACTCGAGACACCGCCAGACTCCGTCGCAGTCGGCGATGAACCAGACCTCGTGGACGTGGCCGCGGTCCACGAGCTCGTCGAGACGGAGGAACCGATGCGGCGGCGCCGGATCCCGGACACCGATGACCTCGGCAAGGGCCGCCGAGAAGAAGCCGCCGTAGTCGCAGTTGATGGCGCGGGTGTCCGTGACGGCCGGCTTCACGGGGGCGCGCCGGCCATTCCCCGTCTTCCGGTCCGGATCCCTCGCATCCACGATCCGGTAGATCGCGTACTCGAGGAACGCCGGCGCCTCGACGTTCCGGTAGCCGTGATATCGAGACCCCTCGCGGACCGCCACGATGATGGCCTTCACCTGGCGCAGAGCCTCCCCCATCTCTATGTTATTGCAGAAGTTAAGGACGAGAAGCCTCGGCCTCATGACGCGGATGCGCCCATGGTTTTCCGCGATCCACGGATCGGAGTTAGCCCGGCTCGCCACGTTGGGCCACTCCGCCATGTCGGCGGGATCGTCGGGCGGCGGCTGGGATACGAGAACTGCGCTGGGGAGGAGCACCGCGAGTGCGGTCAGCACGGCACGCATGGGGGATCTCCTCGACCGGGGATCGACCGGCCATCGCCACAGGCTACGGCCCCCGCTGGACGTACGCCAGCGGCGCCTCCCGGCCGGGATGCGGGGTGGGCCTTCCGTTCCTTCCGGAGCGCGATAGCATGGGGCATCTGGCGAAGCCTCCTCCGGAGTCCGATGCCCTTCGTTTTGGGCTTTCACTCTGCGATGCGGCGACGCCGGTGTGGCTACTTCGAGTGTTTGGAAAGGTACTATGGCCAGCAAGTTGTTCGTGGGTGGGCTCGCTTGGGAGACGACGGAAACTACGCTTCGCACCGCGTTCGAGCATTTAGGTGACATCGAGTATTGCGTCGTTGTGATGGACCGCGACAGCGGTCGGTCGCGCGGCTTCGGGTTCGTGACGTTCAAGGATGCGGAAGCGGCGACGCGGGCCCGCAACGAGATGAACGGCCAGATGCTCGAGGGTCGTGCGCTTCGCGTCGACCTCGCGCAGTCGCAGGGCAGCGGCGGCGGCGGCGGCGGCGGGCGTGGCCCGCGGTCCGGCGGCGGCCGTGGCGGCTACGGCGGCGGCGGCGGCGGTGGCTACGGTGGTGGCGGCGGCGGCTACGGACGCGACCGCTACTGATCGGCGCACCACGTGGCGCGGGCTTCAAACGCCCGCGTCGTTCGAGGACGGGGACGACGGAAGTCGTCCCCGTCGTCGTTTCCGGAGCGCCCGTCCCGAGAAAAAGGAGAGGAGGCGCCCGCTCGGAGCGCCTCCTCGGTTCAAACTCCCTCCCTGGCCGACGGCGCGGGCGCTCGTTCCCGGCGCCGTGCCGGCTGGGCCGTCTTTCGACGTCCCCTCCGGGAGATTCCTCGGATCTCGTGTGCCGCCGCGTGTCTGTGGCGCGCGGCGGCTCGGCAGGGTGCTACGACGCACATCCATAGATCCGATCCGGAGCCGATTACGGCACCGCTGACGCTTTTTTTTGGATCGGGCTCGAAGGGAGGTAGACTGATCCCGTGGAGTACTGGATCGACGGATATAACTTCTTGAAGAGATCCGACTTCGAGTCGAAGGCCGATCTCGCCACCCGACGGCGGAAACTTGCCGAGGCCGTCGCCGCCCTCGGCGTCCCGGCCCGGATCGTCTACGACGCCCGGGACGGCGGCCGGACCGACCCCGGCTCCGGCCGGTTCCCAGGGATCCGGATCGAGTTCGCCAGGAAGGCCGACGACGCCATCGTCCTCGCGCTCCATGACGTGCGACGCCCCGACGGCATCACCGTCGTCTCGGACGACCGCGAGGTCGCCGGGAAGGCCCGGAACCTCGGAGCCCGGACGGCATCGACCCGGGCCTTCGCGGACCAGCTCCGGCGGAGCGCCGGAGATCCGGCGGGCGGCAAGCCGGAGTCGCCATCGGCCGGAGAGGTCGAGGAGTACCTCCGGATCTTCGGATCCGCCCCCGATGAGCTGGCCGCCGAGGGAGACCGCCCCTTCACCCTGCCGGAGCCGCCGCAGTGAGCGCGGGGACGCCGTCACCCGGTGTCGATCCGGGCGCCATCCGCTGGCTCCGTTCGAAGCCGAGCACCTGGAACGCCGCCGGCGTCGCGCTCGCGGCGGTGTCCTTCCTCTGCGCCTTCCTCTGGCTCTCCCTCGAGGTGGGCGCCGCTCTCTACGTCTCCGCCGTGACGGGGTTCGCCGGCGTCGCTCTCATCGTCGGAGGGAGGCTTCGCACGCGGGGCGAGATCATGGGCTCGACCTTCGAGGCCGAGCTCGAGGCCCTGTCGGACGCCGAGGACGGCGTCATCCGCAGACTCGAACAGGCGCGCGCCCGCGGGGAGAACCTCATCGAGGCCATGAGCCTGCAGGGCTTCTCCGACATGCGCATCCGAAACTACCTGCTTCGCCGCCTCGCCGGAACCGCGGCGGGACCGGCGCGGGCGTACTTCGCCGCCGGCGGCGGCGGCGCTCCGGGGTCAAAAAAGGCGGAGGGCGGACAGGGTTCCGTCCAGGGCGCCGACGAACACTGAGCGCCCGTCGGAGACCGGCGCGGCGAGGACGTGGCACCCCGCGGCGGCGCTCCGCGTCACGGTGGACTCCGACGCGCCGAACCCGACGACGCTGACGATCCCGCGGTCGCTCACGACGACCGCCCGGCGTCCCGGCAACGGGAGCGGCGGCGACGGCACGACGCCCGTCGCGGCCGGGCGCCGCGCGATCACCGCCGCTCCCGCCACGAGCAGCACCTCGTCGTCCATCCCGCGGCAGAGGACTTCCCCGGGGCCGAAGGCGGGAGCGACGGCCACGATTCCGTCGAGTGTGCCGCGGACCCGACCATCCTCCCTGGCGAAGACCGTGAGCTTCCGCCCCCGGTCGGCCACGTAGACGGCATCGCCGCTCACGACGGGCGCGGCATCCGCGGGACTGTAGTAGCGCTTCGCCGCCGCCGCTCCGGCGCTTCCCGCGGCGGGCACAGACCACACTTCACGCAGGGCGCCCGGATCATCCCGGCCCGGCTCGAAGGCCCGCACGTGTTCGTCCCAGCCCCCGACGTAGAGGCGGCCGCCGTCGAAGGCCGGCTCCGACTCGACCGTATACGCCGCGGCCCGGTGCCGGAACCGCCGGTCCCCCGTCGCCGGATCGAGGCCGATGAGCTCCCCTCGGTTCGTCGCGACGACGGCGAGGCCGAAGGCGGCCGCGGGAGGCGCGTACGACGCCGCCCCGAGGTCCGCCGTCCACACGGGACGTCCCTCCGCCGTGAAGGCCCGCGCCTCCCCTCCGCCTGTCGCGACGATGATGAGACTCTCGCCGCCGGCCTTCCCGGCGGCGGCGGAACCCGGCTCCACGACGAGGGGCCGCCCGACGATCTCGGCGCCCGCCTCCACCTCCGCCACGGGGGATCCGTCGTTGCTCCAGAGGATGCTCAAGCGGCCGTCCCCCCTCGCGACGAACAGGCGCTCCCCGTGCACGGCGATGCCCCGGATGGAGGCGGGGAGCCTCACCTTGAACATCACCTCCGCCTCCCGCCGCTTCTCGGGCTCGACCCGGATCACGGCGGTCCGGACGTGGGACTCTCCGTCCTCGGTGACCGCCCTCACGAGGAGCACATGTTCCCCGGCCGGCACGTCGCGAAGCGACAGCACTCCATCCCGCACCGTGCCTCCGGGGCCACCCTGCGCGAGCTCCGTCTCCGATCCGCGCCCCTCGAGACCGGCCGTGACCCTCCGGATCTCCGTGCCCGCGGCCACCGTCGCCTTCACTCGCATCGTCGCACCGCGCACGATCGACCCTTCCCAGGGCTCGATCCGGCGGACGGGATGGACCCGCGGAGCGAGGGGAAGATCGGCGATCTCCTCGGCGCGACCGTCGAAGTGCCGGAACACCGTCCGGATGCGCCCCCCGCGGATCGACACGAGACCAAAGCCGCGGTCCGTTCCCTTCTTCGGCAGCACCGAGCCGCCGCCGAGGACATCGAGACCGTCGACGCGCGCGTGGAACGCCCGGTGGTAGTGACCGACGAAGAGGCCGGCCACGGGACGGCCGTCGAGAAGGTCGAAGATCCTGCGGCGCTCGGCGGCGCTGGCGAACTCCCGGCCGTCGGGCGGATGATGGAAGAAGAGGACCACCGGCCTCGACGGCGGCGTTCCGGCGAGGGCCCGGGCCAGGAACGCAGCGGTCTCCGGCGTGAACGCCGGCCGGGGATCCTGGGGCACGGTGGAGTCGAGGACGATGAAGCGCACGCCGCCCTCGTCCCTGACCAGCTCGGCGCCGTCCTGGACGCGCCGGAGCGCGGGGCGAAGGCAGTCCCATGTGGCGTCGTGGTTCCCCATGGCGTGGATCACCGGCAGCGGGAAGCCTTCGAAGTACGCGAGGTAGCGCCGGAAGGCATCTTCCCCCGCCGCGCCGCCGCCGAACTCCGTGAGGTCGCCCGTCACGACGGCAAAGGCCGGAGCGACCGAGAGGCCGTCGCCATCGCGGCGGGGCTCGAGCAGGAGGGACCGCGCGGCCGCGATGGTCTCGCCGCTCCCCTGGAGCGGCGCGTGGGCATCCGAGAAGTGGACGAAGGCGACGCCGGGATCCTGGGCGCACGCTCCGGCGGGGAGGATCCCGAGGAGGAGGAGGAAGATGATCGCGACCCGCATCGCGCGTCCCTCGGTCATGATCGACTCCGCACGGCTCCGGAGGTCCCCGCCCGTGACGCCGGGGGGCCCGGGAGTCTACCGCGCCCCGCCCCCGAACCCGCCGGCTCCGCCCGTGTTTCGGGAGCCCCGAAGCCCGGTTAGACTCTTTGTCTTTGACGCTTCGGCGCCATGAACCACGACACGACGGAATCCGCTCTCGCCAAACTGCGCATCGATCGCACCGCCCGCCGCGCGGTGCGGGGTCGGGGCCGGCGCTGGCCCGTGTTCCTCGTCGTCGCGGCGCTCTTCGGGGGCGGCGCCTGGCTCTTCCGCGACTCGCTCAAGACATCCATAACATCCTTATCTGCGAAGACTTACAAGACTGGCGCCGTCATAAAGGTCCGTCTCGTCGCCGACAAGGAACTTTCGAACGCCTCGGGCTACGTCGTGGCCCGGACGAGGGCCGCCATCGCCACCAAGATCGCCGGCCGCATCGAGCGACTCCACGTCGACGTGGGAGCCAGGGTCGAGAAGGGCCAGGAGCTCGCGATCCTCGAGCGCCGCGACGTCGCCGCCGCGCTGGCCGCCGCCGAGGCGATCCTCG
>CAYQRN010000112.1:0-14352 GCA_964419995.1 uncultured Planctomycetia bacterium | reverse complement strand
CGCCCCGCGCCGCGCTGCTCCTGGCTTCTCTCGTGCTCGGCGACCACCGCCTGACGCCGGACCTCGACCGGGCCTTTCGCCGGGCAGGCGTCATGCACTTCCTCGCGGTCTCGGGTCTGCACATGACCCTTCTGCTCGTCATCTCCACACGGCTGTTCAGGCTGCTGCCCGTCCCCCGACCTTGCGCCGCCGTCATCCAGGGCGGGTTCCTCCTCCTCTACGCCGTCCTCACGGGATTCGGCGGCGCCACGGCGCGGGGTCTCGTCATGGCCCTCGTGTGGCTCGCGGCCAGAAGCGCGTCGCGCCCCCAGTCCCCCGGCCGCAGCCTCCTCCTCGCGGCAGCCATCCTCCTCGCCCTCGACCCCGAGAACCTCGTCTCCGCGGGCTGTCAGCTCTCCTTCGCCGCCATGGGAGCGATCCTCTTCGTGGCGGGCCCCGTAGACGCCCGCGCGCGGCGGAAGGCGGCAGAGGCGCCTGAGAGGCACGCCGTCGCCCTCGCCCGCCTGACGGGCCGGGCCCTCCGGGCTTCGCTCTGGGCACACCTCGCCACTTTCCCCGTCGCCTTCCTGCGGCTCCACGGCGCCTCGTGGATCTCGATTCCGGCGACGGTGCTCCTCGCCCCCCTCTTCCCCGCCCTCATGATCCTCGGCTTCATCCTTGCCGTCCTCCCCGCCGAACCGTCGTGGCTCGTCGCCTGCGCGGCGGCTCCCCTCTCGATCCTCGCCGAAGCAACCCTCCGGATCGTGGAAACCCTCTCCTCCCTTCCCGCGGGCTGGGTCGAGGGGCCTCCGCCTCCCGCGGCCGCACTCCTCCTCTACGCCGGGCTCTTCCTCCTCCTCGCGGCCGCAGCGCCGCGGGGTCCGCGCGCGGCGGCGGCGGCCACCGCCCCGCTCATCGTCCTCGCGCTCCTTCTGCCCCTCCTCCGGCCCCTCGCCGCGGAACGCGGTCTCCTCGTCATCGACGTGGGTCAGGGAGCCGCAGCCGCGTTCCGTGCCGGCGGCGCCACGGTCCTGGTGGACGCCGGCGCGACGGGCGTTCCGGACCGCACGGCCCGCACCATCGCGGAGGCGCTCCGCGACCGCGGCGTTCGCTCCATCGATCTCCTCGTGCTCACCCATGCCGACTCGGACCATGTGGGCGCCGTCGAGGCCCTCGCGGAGACGATGAGGATCCGCCGCGCCGTCACCGGCCCCGGCTTCGAGGAGCACGGCCGCGGAGCCCGCGTGCTGGCCGCCGTGTCCGCCCGGGGGGCCGCCATCGACCGGATCCACGCCGGCGTTCGGCTCCGGATCGGCGAACTCTGCCTCACGGCGATCCACCCCCCGGGCGGTCCTGCCGCGGGTACCGCGGAGAACGAGGACAGCCTCGTCCTCCGGGTGACCATGCCGGGGCTTGCCTGCCTCGTCACGGGGGACATCGGAGATCGGGCCCTTCGCCGACTCCTGCCCGCCCTCCGCGGAGAGCCCGCCTCCCCGGGCCGCGCCGCCCCGACCCGGATCCTGATGATGCCCCACCACGGCGCGTGGAACGGACTCACGGAGCACCTTCTCGGGACGGTCTGTCCGGATGTCGCCGTGATCTCGGCGCGCCGGAGCTTCGTGCCGCCCCGAACGCGTCTCGCTCTCGCTGAGAGCGGCATCCGGACCGTCGCCACCTGGCAGGACGGAACCGTGTTCCTGCCGGCCGCAGAAGGCCGGGAACCGCGAAACCCCTGAGGAGAGGCGGCGGACGCGGGCGTGGAAGGACGTCCACCCTGCGCAGGCCGGACGTCCCCGGGAGACGGCGTCCGGTCAGCGCTTGCTGAACTGGAAGCGGCGGCGGGCGCCGCGCTGGCCGTACTTCTTCCGTTCCTTCATGCGCGCGTCGCGCGTGAGATGGCCGGCGTCGCGAAGGATCTTGTCGAGATCGGGTTCGAGGGTGCGGAGCGCCCGGGCGATGCCGAGCGCCGTGGCGCCGGCCTGCCCCGTAGGTCCGCCTCCCTGGACATTGACGACGATGTCGTAGCGCCCTTCCCGCTCCGCGGTGCGGAGCGGCCCGAGCACGACGACCTGCTGGTTGATCGTCGTGAAGTACTCGGTGAACGGCCGGCGGTTCACGAGCACGGCGCCCTTGCCGGGCCGGACGCGGACGCGGGCCACGGCTTCCTTGCGGCGTCCCGTGCCCCAGATGAACTTGGAATCGGCCATGGGTGTTCCTCTCCCTTTCAGGCCCGCGCCGCCCGGACGATCGGGCCGGACCGGCCGAACTTCAGGGCCTCGGGCGCCTGCGCGGTGTGGGGATGATCCGCCCCCGCGTAGACCTTGAGCTTGGCGAGCTGGTGCACGGCCAGCGCGTTCTTCGGCAGCATGCGCTTCACGGCCAGAGCGAGGATGCGCTCGGGGTGCCCGGCGAGCATCTCCTCGTAGCGGGTCTTCACGAGCCCACCGATGTGGCGGGTGTGGCGGGTGTAGACCTTCTGATCCGCCTTCCGGCCCGTGACCCGGACCTTCGCGGCGTTGATGACGACGACGGCGTCGCCGCAGTCGATGTGGGGCGTCCAGGTGGGTCGGTGCTTCCCCTGGAGGACGGTGGCGATGCCGGAAGCGAGGCGGCCGAGGATCTGGTCCGTCGCGTCGACGATGAACCAGCGTCGCTTGATGTCGGCGGGTCTTGCGCAGTAGGTCCGCATGGTGGTCCCGGATTCCCGGAGAGGGCTCCGCTCCGCGCCAGCGCGCGGCGGCGCCCAAGGCCCGGGGAGACAGGGAGTTCACGCAACCGGTGCGGATCCACCCCCCGGGAGGGACGACGAGTATATCAGGGCCGGCGGGCCGCTCAACATGGCGCCCCGCCCCCCCTCCCCCCTCAGATCGGCACGACGAGAAGCGACAGAACCCCCGTTTCGGCCAGGTACCCCGGATTCCGGTGCCAGCCGCGGTCGCCCTCGAGGACGATCACGAGGACGGAGGCCTCCGGACCCACATAGCGGCCGAGGAGATGCTGGATGTAGCGGCCGGCATCGGCGACCAGGAGCCGGTCGGGGAGCAGGGCCGTGAGGCCCGTCCCCTCGTCCTCCGGCGGGATCCGATACGTGTCGCCGTCCATGGTCACGCCGCTGATGCGGCCCCCGCGGCGGACGAACGCGAGCGCCGGGCGCGCCGTGAGGAGCCCCGACGGGTCGGCGGCACCCGCGCGCGGCCGGAGCCGAACTTCGCGGCTCCCCCGCCTCTCCACGGTGAAGGGCATCGTGAGGACACGACTCTGCCGGAAGACGTGCTTCTTCTGGAACCGGTCCGCCTGAAGCCCCGGGGCCTCGAGCCCTCCGGCGTCGCGAACGAGGACCCGGGGCGGGCGGGCAGGACGCGCCGTCTCGCAGAGGGGCTGGGTCGAAACGTCCTCCGGGAAGCGAAGATCCGCCTCCTCGCCGCTGAACGATGCGAAGCAGAGGAGCTGGTGCGCGACGAGGACCGGCGCATCCGCGGAGGCGGGGTCCTCCGGCGCCACGGCGTAGACGCCGAGACGCTGCAGGTACACCTGGTTGTCCGTGAGGAAGGCGTGGCGGAGCGCGATCCAGGACGCAACGGAGAAGACGACGAGCGTCACCGAGACCGACGCGAGGTAGACGCCCTCGGACTTCCGCGAATCGAGAAGCAGGGGGAGCAGGAAGACGAGGAGGAATGCGGCGTGATGGACGACGATGAAGAGGAGAAGCCGCGAGAGATCGAGGTGTTCCCAGTCGGGGCGGCTGAAGAGCGAATGGAGGTTGGCGTCGATGTCGAGGGCCGCGCCCGGACGTTCCGGAAGCTCCAGCGCCGGAAGTCCCTCCGGCGGTGTTCTGACGATGCGGCCGAATCCCCGCGGGCGAACGCCGGGGTCGGTTCCCGTGACCACGACGCGGGTGCCGCCGGCGGCCACCCAGGCGTCGAGGACCGCCGCCGCCGGTCCGGGCAGGATGTCCGCGCCGCCATGGACGACGGCGTCGACGGCGGAGAGCCCGGTGAAGGCGTCGGGGAGGAGGCCCGGGTCGATGCACGCGGTACGCGGAGTCGCCGGTCCGGCCGCAAGCGTCTCCGCCCATGGCTGCCGCTCGGGCCCGAGGACGAGGACCAGGCGGTCGGTCCGCCCGAGAGCGACGAGTTCCCCGTCGAGGGAGCGGACTCCCGCTCCATCTCCCGCCACGATCTCGATCGCCTCGCCGGCGGCGGCGCGGACGGGGTAGACCCACCGGCGGCCCCCGCCTCCGAGGGAGACGCGGATGCGCTCCCGCTCCGCGACGCGGACCTCCGCCGTCCCCGCGAATCCCGGACCCGCGGCGATCCCGAGGGGGAGCGGGAGGCCCGGCCGGAACCACGGCCCGAATGGCCGCTCGACGACCACGTCGGGTCCGCTTGCCGCGGGAACCGGCCGGAGAGGAGGAATCGCCGGCAGGACGACCAGGGCTGCCGGCAGGAGCACCGTGGCGGCCGCCGCCCGGCGGACCCTGCGAAGCAGGACCGGAGCGGCGAGGATCGCCGCATGGAGCACCACCGCCGCCGTCACGAGGGCGGGCGCGGACACGTCGGCTCGGTCCACGGCGATGCGGCGGATGTGGTGCAGCGGCGACAGGGCAAGGAGCACGGCCAGATCCCGTCCAGCAAGCGACGAGGCGAGAAACTCGAGAAGCGGACCCGCGACGCAGACGAAGAGAAGCACCGGGGCGACGAAGGGTCTGAGCCGCCGCGGCAGGATCAGATCGAGGAGCATGGGCACGGCGCCGGCCATGGCGGCCACGGCCCCCACGGCGAGAGCCCCGTCGAAGCGGACGCCGGCGATGAAGGCGAGGAAGATGACCGGGATGGCCGCGAAGGCGAGAAGGGCCGCGAGGACGACCCACCAGGCGAAGGCGCCCCGGTCTGCCCCCCGATCCCGGAACAGGGGGAGAATGAAGGCGAGGAAGAGGACGAGGAACGACGCGTACCAGACGAGCCCCCCGCCGCGGGACAACCCCGGCAGGGGGATGTGCGCACCGAGGCCCGGGTAGAGAGGCGCGGCGCAGACGATGAAGGAGATGCAGGCGAAGGCCAGGACCAGCCAGTTGATGCGCGCGTTCATCCCCCCGACTCTATCAGCCGGCCGGGGGCGGCAGGCGCCGCGCCGGTGCGGGCCTTCCGTGAAGGCCGCCGCCTACCGTTCCTCTTCCCGCTGCGGGACGGCCCGGTAGGTGGGTTCGCGCCAGCGCACCTGGATGGACGCCACGTCCTTGAGATCGGGGGCGGCGTCGAGGACCCGGGCGATGTTCTCGATCTTCCTCGTCGCGGGAAGCTCGAGATCCGCGAAGGGCGAGAGCTCCGAGCGGCCCCACTCGATCACGGCGCCAGGCTCGGCAAGGAGGAGGATCTCGCTCTCCCGCGGATCCGTGGCGCCGAGGGCGTTGGTGGCATCGATGGCAACGATGCGAAGACCGTGGAGGCAGCCCTCTTCGAGATGCGGGAGGAGGGTCCGCAGGACGGCGAGCCCGTGCCGCGCGGGGGTGGACTCGAAGAGACGGCCCGTCGGAGGGAGGCGCCGCTCCGACCCGACGCGGATCACCGGGCGCGGCGTCCCGGGCCCCGGCACGTCGTCGGGCAACCGCACTCCGTCCGCGTCCACCACGGCCCGCCCGCCCGCGTACTCGATGACGCCGAAGGCGCACCGCGGCACGATCCGCACGAGGACGGTTCTCGGAAACTCCCGCCGGACGACAGCGACGCTCCGGACCCAGGGAAGCGCCGCGTAGGCGGCCCGCACATCCGCGAGAAGCCTCTCATCGAAGAGACTCCGCGGCTCCGCGAAGGGACGGACCGCGAGCAGCGACTGCTTGAGCGTCTCGCCGAGGTTCTCCGGCGCCGAGAGGATCTCGACCTGCCCGGGGTCGACGCGGTACCGCGGGTGGTTGCGCAGGCGGCCCGTCAGGTGACCGACGAGGATGGCGCAGAGCGCAACGATCACGGCGACGATGAAGAAGGCCCGGAGACCCGCCCCGATGCGCCGGGCCGGACCCCGGGACGGATCGCGACCCCTGAACGGGTCCTTGTCGAGAGCGATCCGTGTCACGGGACCCCCCGGGAAGGATGCACGGAGATGCCGGCGTCAGGCCGGGGCTCACCCCCGTCGCGCGTGAATCGCCGTCGTCTCTCCGCTATCCGACCTTCGCCGACGACATGGTCGGAGACTGCGCCGCGGCCGTCACGAACTTCTTCGTGGAGGTCGTCGTCGACTGGCGCCCCGTGCTCATGGCGTCGTCGAAGTCCTCGACGAAGAGTGTCACGGTCTCGATGACGCTCCGGAGAACCTCCCGGTCCACCGAGACGACGTTTTCGCCGCGGGCGAGTTCCATTTCGTGGTTGAGGAGACCGAGGGCGACGCGGACGGGGTGGAGGCGACGATCCACGAACTTGCCGACTTCCATGGGTGCTCCTTGGCGCGGGGTGGCGGGACCCCGTCCTGGAGAAGGGCGCCGTGCGCCTCATCCCTCCCCGGACGAGGTGGCTCGATTATAGTCCCGCGGCGCCGGAGCACCAAATGAAACGTCCCGAAATCGCGTGGAGTTTCCGCCGGACGCCCCATCATCCTGTGGGTCGCAGCATCCGGATCCGTCCGTGTTCCAGATCCGGATCTCGCATCGGAGCTCGACCCCGGAGGCCTCGGCCACCCTGCGCCGGACTTCCGCGATGAGTCCGAGGACGTCCGCAGCCGTGGCCCTGCCCTCGTTCACGATGAAGTTGGCGTGTACGTCCGAGACGACCGCCCCTCCCCGCCGCAGCCCCTTGAGGCCGGCTTCATCGATGAGGCGCCCCGCGCTCCCGCCCTCGGGGTTCCGGAAGACACACCCCGCATTCCATGTCTTCACGGGCTGGGTCGCCGCCTTGGCCTTCTGGATGGCCGCGGCCCGTGCCCGGACCGCGGCGGGATCGTCCGACCGGACTCGGAACGCCGCTTCGAGGACGACAGCACCGGAGGGCAGATCGTTGCCCCGGTAGCGAAACCCGATCTCATCGGGGGAGAGCCGCGTGATCGAGCCGTCGGGAAGGGCCACGCGGATCCACGAGACGGCGCCGGCGATGTCGCCATGACGCCCTCCGGCGTTCATGGCCACGGCCCCGCCCACGGTGCCCGGAATCCCCGTCACCGGTTCGAGTCCGGCCATTCCCTCGCGCACGGTCGCGTTCACGAGGGTCTGGAGCGGAACCCCTGCCCCTACAATGGCTTCTGCACCGGCGACGGACAGATCCGAAAGGGCATCGAGGCGGATCACCGGAACGGCGTGGACTCCGTCCTCGACGAGAAGGTTGGTTCCGCCGCCGAGAACCCTCCAGGGGAGGCCGGCGCCGGAGAAAGCGACGAGCAGTCGCGCGACCTCCGCTCCGGATCGCGGCCGCGCGAGGACAGCGGCCCGTCCCCCGACGCGCAGCGACGTGAGCGCGGCGAGATCCACGCCGCTTTCGAGGATCTCAGCGAAGGCGTCGCGCCAGCTCAAGAGCCACCTCGTGGACATCGCCTGCGCCCATCGTGAGGATCATGTCTCCCGGGCGGCAGGCCGCCTCGACTGCGTCGGCAAGCGCGGCGAAGTCCGGATGCCAGCTCGCCGCCCGACCGGCTCTGGCAAGACGGTCGGCCAGGACATCGGAATCGGGCCCCTCCTCGACCTCGCGGCCGGCGACGCGGTACGTGGGCGGCAGGAAGACGATGTCGGCTCCCGCCAGGGCCTCAACGAATCCATCGAGGAGGTGGCGCGTCCGGCTCCTCTGGTGGGGTTGGAAGACGAGGAGGAGCCGGGATCCGGGGCAGGCCTCCCGCGCCGCCGCCAGAGTAGCGGCGATCTCCGTAGGGTGGTGGCCATAGTCATCGAAGACGCGGACGCGGGGGCCGTCGAGGATGCACTCGAAACGCCTCCGGACGCCGCGGAACGCGCCGAGGCTCCGCGCCGAGACGTAGAGCGGCACATCGAACACCCGCCGGACGAGGACCGCGGCCATGGCGGCGTTGAGCGCGTTGTGGGCTCCGGGGACGCGAAGGTCGAAGATCTGGGGCGCCCCCCCCCGCAGCGTCACTTTGAAGCGGTTCAGCGCCCCACCGGAGCCGGCGGGGAGCCGCTCGCAGGAGGCGTCAGCCGATCTGCCACCCACGGTGATGACGGTGACGGAGGGATCCATGGCGCCTTCGAGAATCCCACGGACGGTCTCTGTCGTCACGAGGGTCCCCTCCGACCGGATCCGACCGGCGAACTCCCGGAACGCGCTTTCGACGTCGCCCTGGTCCCTGTAGTAGTCGAGATGCTCCGCCTCCACGTTCGTGATGACGGCGGCATGGGGCCTTAGACAGAGGAACGACCGCGTGTACTCGCAGGCTTCCGCGACGAACGGCCGGCCCAGCCCCTCGAGGGCGTTGCCCGCGAACTCCGGCACGAGCCCGCCCACGACCGCCCCGGGATCGAGTCCTGCCTCGCGGAGGATCAGGGCCACCATGGCGGTGGTCGTGGTCTTCCCGTGGACGCCCGCCACCGCGATGCCCGTCCGGTCCTCCATGAGCTCGCCGAGAAGTTCCGCGTAGCGCACGGCGGGGATGCCGCGCTCGCGCGCATCGAGGATCTCCGGGTGCGCCGCGGGCGCCGCGGCCGTGTAGACGATACGGGAGGTTTCCCGCGGGACGCGCCGCGCGCGGCGCCCTACCGTGATCGTGGCGCCGCGCTCCCGGAGCATGGCGACGACGTCGCTCTCGCGGAGGTCGGTTCCCGTCACCCGCTCCCCGCGGGAGAGCAGGATGCGCGCCGCCGCGGACATGCCGATGCCGCCGATGCCGACGAAATGCACGGACATGAGTTCGGAGACGGCCTCCTCGACTTCGGCCCGGCGGCCCGCAGCGAATCTAACAGGCGATGCCCCGCGCGCGAAGCGCCTCCGGGGCCGTGGCGCGCCCGGTCGGGCGGTCGCCGTCCACGCGGCGCCAGAAGCCCTCGACTTCCTCGACGCGCGGCGCCGCCCCCGGTCCCTCGTCGGAGACGAAACGCGCCTCGGCGACGCGTCCTCCTTCGAGGAGCACCTGGAGCCGCACGCCCGCCAGACCGGGATGGAGATAGGTCCAGAGCTCCGAGTCCGGATTCTCCACGCGGAGGATGGGCCGGCAGCGATACGGATCGCCCGCAAGGGCCCGGAGTCGGGCGCGGTCGGCCCCGCGCTCGATCCTCTCGCTCACCCCTCGGAAGTGGAGCGATCTCCGGTCCGTCTCGGAGCCCCGCGCCTGAACCCCGGCCGCCGGATGTCGCGTCGTGAGATCGATGACCATGGCCCGTCTCCTCGTGAGTTCATGCTCCCTGCCGGCCTGCGTCCCTCATCGGGGAATCCGCAGCACCATGCCTTCCCGGAGGCGCCGCGGATCCGTGAGGACGTCGGAGTTGGCGGCGAGGATCTCCTTCCAGGCCTCGTCGCGCCCGAGGTGCTTCTGCGCGATGCGCGAGAGGGTCTCGCCCCGCCGCACGCGGTGGGTACGCCCACCGGGGCCGGAGCGGTCGTCCTTCGCGTCCTTCTCCGTTCCGTTCCGGGTGCCGGTCTGCGGGCCGGTCGTCGATTCGTTCCGTGCCGCCCCCCCGCGGGGCTTCGCGACCGGCGCCCGAAGGACCATGCCTTCCTGGATGCGCCGCGCGTCGACTCCCGGATTCGCGTCCCGGAGGCGTGTCCAGAGGGCGCCGTTGCCCCAGACGCGCCGCGCGATGCGCTCGAGGGTGTCGCCGCGCTTCACGGTGACGCTCTCGAAGGCCGGCGCATCATCGGCGACGGGCGGCTTCGCGACCGCCTCGATCTTCGGTGTCGAGAAGGTCCCCTTGCGCATCTCGTCGAAGACGGTCTGCCGGGTCGCCGCGCCCTCCGTTTCCGTCCCGTTCCCGGCCCCCCCCGTTCGCACCGGGAGCCGGGCATCCACGATGCCCCCGGTCCGGCCCGGTCCGCGGGCGTCCCGGCGATCCTCGCCGTTGACGATGGCGACGGCGAGCAGCACGGCGATGAGTCCGGTGAGCACGAGCACGGCGATCTTCTCGACGCTCATGGCAGTTGACCCTTCGTAATCGCAGTCAGGGAAGGAGAACCACGGAGATCCGGGCGGCCGGGCGGATGGCGTCTGGTGGGTCGAAAACGGATCGTCTGTCGGCTTTCGAGCGCTGGTTGAGCTGGTTGAGCTGGTTGAGGCGGGACCCGACCGCCCGGATCTCCGAGGGTTGTGTCATGCCGGACCGCCCGCGCGGGCGGCCCCGTCGCGGAGGCGGCTTCCATGAGGCCCGCCTCCTCCGCGAAGGCCCCGGAAGACGAGCGCCGGGCCACCGACGCCACGAGTCCGAGACCGAGACCGATGACGAGCAGGGAGGATCCTCCCGCGGAGAGGAAGGGCAGACTGATACCCTTGGCGGGAGCCGTCCCCGTCACGACCGCCAGGTTCACGGCGGCCTGGAGCGCGATCATGAAGACGACGCCGAAGACGAGCAGGAAGCCCGCACGGTCCGGGGCGCGACCGGCGAGGCGGAGCCCCTGCCGGAAGATCGTGACGTAGAGGAGGATCACGGCCACGGCGCCGATGAAGCCGAACTGCTCCCCCACGGCGGCCATGATGAAGTCGTTGTGCACCATGGGCAGGAAGCCGAGGTGAGAACGCCCCTCCCCGAGGCCGCGCCCCGCGAGCCCCCCGATCGCCAGGGTCGAGATGGCGAGGTCGACGTGGCTGCCGCGCACGGGCGCGACGTACTCGCTGAGGCGGCGCGCGACGTGATCGAACTTGACGAGCACGGCGAGAAGCATGAGCGGAAGCGCCACCGCCGCCACGGGGACGAGGTGCCGGAGGCCCACGCCTCCCACGGCCAGCAGGGTCCCTGAGAGCGCGAAGAGGAAGAGGCTCGTCCCGTAGTCCGGCGCCGCGACGACGAGGCCGACGGTGACGAGGACGACGCCGAGCGCGGGCCCCGCGACGCGGCGAAACGACGCGTGATGGCCCTCGTTGCGGTCGAGATGACGGCAGATCCACAGGAGAAGCGCCAGCCGCGCGAGCTCCGACGGCTGGAAGCTCACGGAACCCGCGGAGATCCAGCGTGCGGCTCCGAGCCTCGCCGGAGAGGCCAGCGCGAGGACGAGGAGCGCCCAGGTGACGAGGAGGACGACGGGAGCGGCGCGGACGACCTTTCGATAATCGCAGCGTGCGAGCGCCAGGGCCGCCACCGCCGAGACCGCGACCCAGGCGACCTGGCGGCGAAACATCGCCGGAGCGCCGTCTCCCGCGCCGGGGAGGGCCGTGACGGAGAAGATGACGACAAGCCCGAGGAGCGTGAGGATGCCGCAGGAGAGGAGGACCGCCGCCAGGGCGAATGTCGTCGAAGGCTCGCGGGCCGATCGTGCTCCGGAAATCATGGCGCCGCCTGGCCCGCCCTGACCGCCGCCGCGGCGGCGCCGTTCCGCGATGCCCCGAGGATCCTCTCGAGGCCCATGCCCCGCGACCCCTTGATGAGGACGACGTCGCCCCGCCGGGCCGGGAGGATCCCGGCGTCCCGTGCGGCGGACGCGTCGGGGAACTGCCGGATGGCGGCAGGGTCCATGCCGGCCTTCACGGCCTCGCGCCCTGCGATGGCCGCGAGGGGGCCCACGCAGACGAAGAGGTCGATCTCCGACGAGGCCACGCGGCGGCCCACGTCGACGTGGCGGTTTCCGGCCTCCTCGCCGAGTTCCAGCATGTCGCCGAAGATGAACACGCGGCGCCCCCGGGGCCGGCGCCGGGCGAGTTCGTCGAGAGCCGCGCCTACGGAGAGGGGGTTGGCGTTGTAGCAGTCGGCGAGGAGCACGGCGCCCTCTGCGTCGACTTCCTCCATGCGCAGGGCGCGGCCCGCGACCTCGGCCGCGCCGGCTCGGATTTCCGCGTCGGAGAGCCCGAGGAGGCGCCCCGTCGCCGCCGCCGCCAGGAGGTTCGAGGCGTTGTGGGCCCCGATGAGCGCCGCCGCGATGCCCATGCCGCCGTCGGCGAAGCGGAATCCTACGGACCGGTCCGTGACGAGCCGCTCGACGCCCCGGATGTCCGACTCGGGATGGAATCCGTACGTGACGCGCCGGAGACCCTCGGGCAGGACGGCCCGCGAGAGCAGGGAATCATCCCGGTTGAGCAGCACCGCGCCCCCGGGCCGGACGCCGTCGGCGAGGTCGAGCTTCTCGGCGAGGACGCCCTCGACGCTTCCGAGCCCGAGGAGGTGCGACGGGCCGACGTTCGTCAGGACGGCATGAGTGGGCCGGCAGAGGCGAGCGAGCTCCGCGATCTCGCCCCGGGCGTTGGTCCCTATCTCGAGGACCAGGACTTCGGCGTCGGGCGGCGCGTCGAGGATCGTCCGCGAAACCCCGATCCGGTTGTTGAAGCTGTCCCTCGACGCATGGACGCGGAAGCGGGCGGAGAGCACGGCGGCGGCAAGGTCCTTCGTCGTCGTCTTGCCGGCACTTCCCGTGATGGCGACCACGGGGCCGCGGAAGGCCCGGCGCTCGACGTCCGCGAGCCGGAGGAGCGCCGCGAGAGGGTCGGGAACGGTGAAGACCGGTCCGGGGCGGGTGCGGTCGGACACGGCGGCCACCGCTCCTGCCCGCAGCGCCTCGTCGATGAAGTCCCCGCCGTCGAACCGGGGGCCGCGGAGGGCGACGTAGATCTGCCCGGGCGCGAGCTCGCGGGTGTCCGTCGTCACGCCGGTGACGAGGACGTCCCCCATGCCCGGGCGATCGGACACCCCGAGGTCGCGGGCGATCTCGCTCAGGCGACGCGGTCTCACGCGCCCGTCTCCGCGGATCCGAAGGCCTCTGCCGCGATGCGGCGATCATCGAAGGGCAGCCTCTCCGTCCCGACGATCTGGCAGTTCTCGTGGCCCTTGCCCGCGATGAGAAGGGTGTCCCCGGGCTCGAGGAGCGCGAGGGCCCGTGCGATGGCCATCCTCCGGTCGGGCTCCACGAGGACGCTGTCCCGGCGGGAGATGCCCCCGAGGATCTCGCCGATGATGGCCAGGGGATCCTCCGACCGCGGATTGTCGCTGGTCACGACGACGCGGTCGGCCAGGCACTCGGCCACCGCGGCCATGCGGGGCCGCTTCCCGCGGTCGCGGTCCCCGCCGCAGCCGAAGACGACGACGAGGCGCCCGGCGGTGACCGCCCGGAGGTGCGTGAGGACGCGGGAGAGGGCATCCTCCGTGTGGGCGTAGTCCACGAAGACCGAGAAGGGTGCCGGAAGCTCCACGCGCTCGAGGCGCCCCGACACGCGCTCGATGCCGGCGATGCCGCGGGCCGCCGTTTCGAGGGGAACGCCCACGGCGAGGGCCGCACCGAGGGCGCCGAGGATGTTGCTGGCGTTGTGGGCGCCGACGAGCCGCGTCCGCAGGAGGACGCGGTCCATCGGCGTCCGGACGAGAAGCGTCATGCCGCTCTCATCCGCGCGCTGGATCTCGCCGCTGAGGTCGCCGCCGCGGCGCAGTCCGTACCAGAGGACGTGGCCCCGGGTCTCCGCGGCCAGGATCTCGGAGGCGTCATCGTCGCGATTCAGGACGGCCACGCCGGAGGCGGGCAGCATGCGGAAGAGCTCGGCCTTCGCGTCGAGGTAGCGCGCCTCCGTGACGTGGTAGTCGAGATGATCCCGCGTGAGGTTCGTGAAGACGGCGGCGTCGAAACGGATCCCGTCGACGCGCCCCTGGGCCAGAGCATGGGAGCTCACTTCCATGACCGCGGCCGTGGCTCCGTTCTCGACCATCTCCCGGAGGAGGCCGTGCAGTTCCTCCGGTCCCGGAGTCGTGTTGCCGGCCTCCCGGACCGTGGATCCGAAGCGATGCGCGATGGTTCCGATGACCCCCGGGCGGCCACCGTGCGCGCGCAGCGCGCCCTCGACGAGATGGGTCGTCGTCGTCTTCCCGTTGGTTCCCGTGACGCCGATCATCGTGAGTGCCCGGGCCGGCTGCCCCTCCGCGGCGGCGGCCAGGCGGGCCAGCGCCCGGCGCGCGTCGGAGACCGTGATGACGGGCACGTCCCGCGGCAGGGCGAGGGGCGCCTCGCAGATCACGGCCACGGCCCCGGCGGCCACGGCTTCGCCGGCGAAGACTCCGCCGTCGGCCCGCGCCCCCGGCACGGCCACGAAAAGATCGCCAGGGCGGACCCGCCGCGAATCGCAGGTCACGCCGCGCACGGCCACGGGCGCCACGCCGTCCGTCTTCCGGATCTTCGCCAGATCGAGCAGCTTCAGGAGATCCACGACCCGCTCCTTCTCACCTTGCGTCCCGCGTCCGGGCGCCCCTACCAGTCCAGGAACCAGCTCACGATGTTCGAGATCGTTCGCCTCACGCGTCCGAGCATGACCGCCTCCTCCGCCCGGGAT
>CAYQRN010000111.1:0-14401 GCA_964419995.1 uncultured Planctomycetia bacterium | reverse complement strand
CCGTTTGGGGAACACCCAATAAATCGTCCTCGTCCCCGAATAAATCCGATACGGACAGACCAAGGAGCGCGAGGGCGACGCTCGCGGTCACCACCGGGTTGCGCGCGGCGGCCCGGGCGAAGCGCCGGAATGCGGTGATTCGCCGGGCCGAGACGGGGCGGCGCGTCCGGACGCTCTCGAGGTCGGCTGCGAGGAGTCCCGCGTCCTGGTAGCGCCGGCCGCGGTCCTTCTCGATGGCCATGAGGATGACGGCGGCGAGGTCGCGGGGGATGGCGGGGTTGATCCGGCGCGGGTCCTCGGGCTCGGCGGTGCGGATGGCGCGCAGGAGGGCTTCGAGCGTGTTCCCCTGGAAGGGGCGCCGGCCCGTGCAGAGTTCGTAGAGGGTGACGCCGAGGGACCAGATGTCGGTGCGGTGGTCGATGTCCGCCGCGGCCGCCGCCTGCTCGGGCGAGGCGTAGGCCGGCGTGCCGAGGAACGTGCCCGTGCCGGTGAGGGAGACGTCGTCCGATGTCCGTTCCCGCGCGAGGCCGAAGTCGAGGATCACGGCGTGGGCCGGGGGCTCGATCATGATGTTGCCGGGCTTGATGTCGCGGTGGATGAGCCCGGCCCCGTGGGCCACGTGGAGGGCCGTGGCCGCCTGGCGGACCATGTCGGTGGCGGCGAGGAGGTCGCTGCGGTTCCGGAGGGCGTCCGGCAGGGGCTCGCCCGCGGCCGTGGCCTCGTCCCGCCAGCGGCGGATCCGCTCCGCGAGGGTCTCGCCCTCGAGGAGACGCATGGCGATGCACGGGACGCCGTCGATGGTGCCGGCCTCGTAGACCGTGCAGATGCCGGGGTGGTGGAGCCGCGCCGCCAGTCCGGCCTCCCGTTCGAAGCGGAGCTTCTGCCGCGCGTCCGCCGTGAAGGCGGCGGGCAGGACCTTGAGGGCCACGCGCCGGGAGAGGCGGGTGTCGAGGGCCACGTAGACGACGCCCTGGCCTCCCCGGCCGATCTCCTTCTCGAGGACGAAGGGGCCGAGCCGGCCCTCGGGCTCGGCGGCGGCCCCGCCGCCCGGGCACGCGGTGGCGCCGGTCCCGGAGACGAGGATCGTGTCGTCGGAGAGACCGTCTCCGTTGCCGGAGGCGCGGGCCGCATGCGGCGTCCCGAGGTTGCCTCCGGGGGGCGATCCGCGGCGCGCGCGCATGTCGGGATCTTGCGGCATGGGAGGACCACTTATACACAGGCGGGCGGAGGATCCCCCATGACGTCGACTCTCCGGCCAAGGCCGGACCCCTCCTCGATCTCGGATCTCCTCGTCCCGAACCTCCGCTACCACTACCTCGCGGGGGCCGATCGCCTGCCCTTCGACGCGGCGGCCGGCGGGTTCCATCTCCGTAACGCATGGTGGATGGCGGAGATGTCATTCCTCGCCTACGTGAAGACCCATCGCTTCATCACGCGGGCGCTCCTGCGGGCGGGCTTCTCCGACGTTCGCTTCTTCGAGGACTCGGGTACGTCGGCCTTCATCGCGGAGGCGAAGACCTTCTCCTCCGTCGTGTTCCGGGGAACCGACGTGACGGAGACCCAGAACCTCCTCGCCGACGTCCGCTTCCTCTTCTCCGAGGAGCCGGGCGCCGGCCGCGTGCACAGGGGCTTCCGCCGGGCTCTCGACGCCGTATGGCCGCGCCTCGCCCGCGCTCTCGATCGCCTGCCGGAGGGCCTTCCCGTCTGGTTCACGGGGCACAGCCTCGGGGCCGCTCTCGCCGTTCTGGCCGCTCGACGGCACGGGCGCGCCCGGGGCATCTGCACCTTCGGCGCGCCCCGCGTCGGCGACGAGGCCTTCCGGGAGTCCGTGACGCCGCGCCCCTGGCGCATCGTGAACGACGGGGATCTCGTGACCTTCCTCCCGCCGCCCCTTGGCTACCGGCACGTCGGCCAGCCCTTCGTGCTCCTCAACGACGGGCGGCTCTCCCGGGCAGCGTCCTCATGGGAGCGGCTCAAGGACCGGTTCCAGAGCCGCGTGGCGGAGCCGCCCGACGGAGGCGGTCGCTTCTGGCGGCCGCTCCTCTCGCGCATGCTCCTCGGGAACGCCCTCTCCGATCACGCCCCGATCCACTACGCGGTCCGCCTCTGGAATCTCTGTGTCGCCGAGGCGCGGACCTCCCCCTGAGACGGCTTGGAGCCCGGCCGGTTCGCCCGGAGAAACAGGTGCAGCGGCCCCGTCGGAAGGATGCGCCGAGCGTCGAACAGCTTCCGAACGATGGCCATGCACGTCAGTCGTGATGCCTGCAGTGATGCGCTGAATCGTCGTCCTCGTCCTCGAACTCATCGTCGTCCTGTCCGGGCGGCAGGGCGTCGCTGAGAAGATCGGCCATGATCACGCTTTCGAGGCGCCACCGCTCCGCCTCGGCCGCCTCGCCGGCGGATGCGAGGATGCGCGCGAACCGGCTCTCGAATCGGAAGAGGGAGAGGCGGATCCGCGGGTAGGCCGCGAACACCCGCCTGCAGATCTCGCAGGCCCGGGCGTGGCCGGTGGCCCCCGTGGCCGCGAGGACCTCGGCCACTTCGAGGCACGCTTCCGCGCCGGCGGGGAGGGAGAGGAGCTCGGCGACGGCCTTCTCCATGACGTCGAGCTCTCCGAGGCGCACCGCGGCGGCGCCCTTGAGGGCAAGGGCGGACGTGGCGATGTCGCTGTCCGCGAAATCCTCCGAGATGCGGGGCCGGAGCCCCTCCGCGAAGGCCGCGGCCTCCCGGAGGCGGGGGGGGTCGAGCTTGCCGATGGACGCGAGGGCGTCGTCGTGGATCGACTGGAGGAATCGCATGATGGACTCGCCGAGGCGCGAGAGGGGTTCGAGCGCCGCGATGTCGTCGAGGTCCGCGCCCTCGGGCAGGAGCGGCTCGAGCTCCGACCAGATCCGGAGGCGTGCCGCGATGGACTCCGGTTCGCGCCCCTGCTCGTGCAGCTCGTAGGCCGCGATGAGAGCTGCGTCGTAGCGGGTCGCCCATTCTTCCAGTGTCGCCATCGGAATCTCCGGGAATCAGGTTCGATCGAGGCGGAGGGCGCCTCCCTGGCCGCCGCCGACGCAGAGCGCCGCCACCCCCGAGCGCAGGCCCCGCCGCGCCAGCTCGTGGAGCAGCGTGAGGACGAGTCGTGCTCCCGAGGCTCCGACGGGGTGGCCGAGCGCGATGGCGCCCCCGTTGACGTTGAGGCGGTCGCGGGGGATCCGTCCGAGGGGCGCCGCGAGGTCCGCCTCGGTCGTGCAGAACGCGGGGCTCGCCGCCGCCGCGAGGCAGGCGAGCACCTGGGCCGCGAAGGCCTCGTTGATCTCGAAGAGATCGATGTCGCCGACCGTGAGCCCGCCCCGGGCGAGAAGTCGCGCCATGGCGAGCACGGGACCGAGGCCCATGCGCCGGGGCGAGAGCCCGGCCCAGGCGTGGTCCGCGAGGAAGCCGAGGGGCTTGAGCCCGAGGGCCGCGGCCCGCTCTTCGGACGCCACGAGGCAGGCGACGGCGCCGTCCGTCACCTGGCACGAATTCCCTACGGTCACGGAGCCGTGCCGCCGGTCGAAGTACGGGCGGAGCTTCGCGAGGGCCTCTATCGACTGCCCGGGGCGGACGCCCGTGTCGTCCCGGACCACGGGGGTGCCGCCCCCGCCGTCGGGCGGAACGAGGTCGAAGGTCTCCTCCCGGAGCTTCGCGGCGGCGGCGGCGGCGCGCCGGTGGCTCTCGAGGGCCAGATCGTCCTGGGACTCCCGCGAGATCCGGAACTCCCGTGCCAGGACCTCCGCCGTCTCGCCCATGGAGAGGCCGGCGACGGGATCGCGGAGCCCCTCCTCGAGGGCGACTCGTGGTCGCAGGTGGCGGAGACGGAAGCCGAGGAGGGCTCGGAGGCGGGCGGGGAGCGAGCGGGCCTTCATGAGCCGGAGGAAGAGGCGCCGCATCCCGGGGCCGTACTCGAGGGGATAGTTGCTCATGGACTCGGCGCCGCCCACGAGGAAGATCTCGCCGCGGCCCGCGAGCATCCGGTCCATGGCCGTGGTCAGGGCCTGAAAGCCCGAACCGCAGTTCCGGTTCACGGTCACGGCGGGCACGGACTCGGGGACGCCGGCCAGGAGGGCCACGACACGGGCGAGGTTGGGCGCCCGGGATCCCTGCCCGACGGAGCCGAGGATCACCTCGTCGATGAGGGCGGGATCGAAGCCCGTCCGGAGAAGGAGCTCGCCCGCGGCGAGGGCGCCGAGCTCCTCGGCGTGGAACGCGGCGAGCGCGCCGCCCGCCCGCGCGAAGGGCGTGCGGATCCCGGCGAGGATGGCGAGGCGCCCGCTCACGGCGTCGTTCCTGCCCCCGCGGTCCGGGCGTGGGTCATGAGGCCGCCGCGGAAGGGAGGGAAGCCCATGCCCATGATCGTTGCGAGGTCGACGTCGTCCTCCGAGCGCACGATGCCCCGGGCGAGGCAGATCCGGGCTTCCGCGACGAGGCGCCCGACGAGACGGTCGGCGAGCCCTTCCCGGCCCGGGGGCGCGGACCCGGCGCGGCGGCCCGTGCCGGCGAGGATGCGGACCATCACGGGGTTCGGCCGGCGACCGCGCCGTCCCGCCAGGTAGAACCCGCCGCCGGCCTTCTTCCCGCGGAGGCCCGCCTCCACCGCGGCGGCGAGGACGGGGTGGACGGAGAGGCCGATCGCGGGGAAGCCCGCCAGGTACTTCGCCACCTCGAGGCAGATGTCGAGGCCCACGTGATCCATGATCTCGAAGGGGCCCATGGGCATCCCGAAGCGGCGCAGCGCCTCGTCCACCGCCGCGATGTCGTGACCTTCGTCGAGGGCGCGCAGCGCCTCGTCGATGTAGGGAGCGAAGAGGCGGTTCACGAGGAACCCGGGCTCGTCGGCCACGTGGACCGGCGTCCTGCCGATGGCCGCCGCGAACGCGAGGGCGCGCCCCACGGCCTCGTCCGAAGCGGCCGGGCCGCGGATGACCTCCACGAGGGGCATCCGGTCCGGCGGGTTGAAGAAGTGGAGGCCGAGGAAGCGACTCCCGTCGCCGAAGGCCGCCGAGAGGGCCGCGATGGAGAGGCTCGATGTGTTGGAGACGACGAGGGTCGAGGCGGGCGTGCCCGCCGCCACGGCGCCGAGGACCTTCTCCTTGAGGGGCAGCGACTCGGGCACGGCCTCGATGACGATGTCGGCGCCCCGGATGTCGCCGATCTCCCGGGAGAAGGAGAGGCGCGCGAGGGCCGCACGGACCTCCGCCGGGGTGAGACTCCGCCGCCGGCCCGCCGTCTCGATCCCCTCACGGATCGTGCGAGCCGCCCGGGAGAGGGCCTCGGGCACGGGATCCGTGAGGCGGACGCGCAGCCCCTTCCGGAGGAGGAGGGCCGCGAGTCCCGTGCCCATGACGCCGCCGCCGATGATGGCCGCGGCCCGGACGGGCCGGGCATCGGCGGGCGGGCGGTAGTCGGGGCCGCGGGCCGAGGCGCGGGAGCGCAGGAAGAGGGATGCGAGGTTCTTCGAGACGGGTCCGGCGACGAGCTCGCCCACGGCCTCCGCCTCTCGCTCGAGCTTCATGGCGAAGGGCTGGCGGCGCGTCTCCCGGAGGACCTGGATGGCGCGAAGCGGCGCCGGGTAGTGGCCGCCGGTCTCCGCGAGGACGCGGCGGCGGGCCGTGGCGAAGAGGAGGCGGCGGCCCGGCGGAGTCCGTTCGAGGAAGAAGAGCGGGAGTCCGCCCGAACGGCGGCGCCGGAGCCGCGGGGCGCCGTCGAGGATCCAGCGCCGCGCGTGCCCGAGCAGGCTCTCGAACGGTACGGCCGTGTCGGCAAGGCCCGACCTCTCGGCGCGGCGCGCGTCGAGGCTCCGACCCGTGAGGATGAGGTCGAGGGCCGTCGAGAGGCCCGTCCGCGCCGGAAGCCGCGCCGTACCGCCGAAGCCGGGGATGATCCCGAGGCGGATCTCCGGCACGCCGAGGCGCGTCGAGGGGTCGTCGCTCACGAAGATCGCCCGGCAGGAGAGGGCGAGCTCGAGCCCCCCGCCGAGGCAGGGTCCCGAGACGGCGGCGGCCGTGGGAAACGGGAGGCGCGCGATGCCGTCGAAGGCCTGCTGACCAAGGCGCGCGAGCCCGCGGCCCTCGGCCGGAGTCGACACAGCCGCGATGGCGTCGACGCTGGCCCCGGCGCAGAACATCGTCCGGCTGCCGCCCGCGATGATGAGGCCCCGCGCGTTCCGGTCTTCTCCGATCTCCGCCGCGAGATCGTGGATCCTGCGGATGGCGGAGACGTCGAGGATGAAGGGACCGCCGCCCTCCTGTCCGAGCGTGAGGACGAGAATGTCGTCCTCGCCCCGTGCGAGGGCGAGGGCCGATGCCGGCCGGTCTTCCGTCACCTTTCCCGCCATCGCGCCATCGTAGCAACGCGACCGCAGAGTTCTTCAGCGGGCGCCGGCGCGGACGTGGAAGACGGCTCTGTCCTCGCCGGAGGGGAGGCGCACGGCGAGGCGGAATGTCCCCGGCACCGCCGCCCAGAGGAGGGAATGGCTCTCGGGATCGTCCTCCTCGGGCGGAGTCGTGGCGATGAGGGCGCCGTCGAGGTACCAGGCGAGGTGCGATCCCTCCGGAGCCCGGGCCCGGAAGCGCAGGAAGCGCGTTTCGTCCGGGGCATCCGCCTCGAGGTGGAACACGTGGTCCGGCGCCGGCGAGAGGATGTCCGGCGCATCGGTCGCGGGTGCGCAGTACCGGCGGGGCGCGAGGGCGGCGGCGAAGATCTCCCGGTGCACGCGCCGGCACCCCGGAGCCCCGAGCAGGCCGGACTCGAGGCAGATGTCCGCCTCCACGAGCCCCGGCGGACGCGGCGGAAGCTCGGGCTCGCGGTCCCGCGCGAGTCGCTGGACGACGGCGCGGAAGACCGGGCCCGCGCCGTCGAGGCCGCTGCTCGCGCGGAGGGGCCGGCCGTCTCCGTTTCCGGCCCAGACGACCACCGTGAAGGCGGCCGTGTACCCGGCGACCCAGTTGTCGCGGTGCTCGGCGCTGGTTCCGGTCTTGACGGCGAGGGGGATGCCGAGGTCGAGCTCCGTGTCGATGCCGAACGCAAGGGCCCGCGGGCCGCGTTCGGCGAGGATGGACGTGAGGATGGCGGCAGTTCCCGGCGCGAGGACCTGCTCCGGCGCGGCGACCCGCGGCACGGCCGTGGGCGGGAGGAAGATGCCGCCGCGGGCGAGGGCGGCGTAGGCGCCGGAAAGCTCGAGGGGCGAGACCCGGGCATCTCCCAGCGCGAAACCCAGTCCCGGCGGGGGACCCTCGTCGTCGCGGGCGATCCCGAGGCGGGAGAGGCAGTCCACGGCCCGATCCACGCCGGCGTCGCGGAGCGCGAGGACGGCGGGGACGTTGAGCGAGTTGGCAAGGGCCTGGCGGAGCGTGACGCGGCCGTGATGGGCGCCGTCGTAGTTGCGGGGGCGCCAGACGCCCGTGGGCGTCGGAAGGTCGATGGGGCGGTCGTCGTAGAAGGTGGCGGCCGTGGCGCCGTCCTCGAGGGCGAGGGCGTAGATGAAGGGCTTGAGCGTCGACCCCGGCGAGCGCCGGCGCGTCGCGGGGCCGGCGAAGGCGCGGATCTTCGCACCGGCGTTGTCGAGAACGACGACGGCGGTCTCCGAGGCGCCGATCGCGGCGAGATGGGGGCGGAGGGAGGCGAGAATACCCTCCACGTCCTTCTGCAGGGGCAGGTCGAGGGTGGTGGCGATGGAGCGGCTCTCCCCGCGTCGGGACGGGGACTCCCGCGCGAGGACGAAGTCGGCGAAGGTGGCGGCTTCGGCGCCGGGGTCGACGCGGGCGAAGCGGAGAGGCTCCGCCGCGGCGCGATCCCGGGTCGTCCCGTCGATGGAGCCGGCAGCGACCATGGCGTCGAGGACGGCGCGCTGTCGCGCCCGGGCGCGACAGGGATGGCGGAGCGGGTCGAGACGCGCCGGGGACTGGGGGAGACCGGCGAGGAGCGCCGCCTCCGCGAGGCTCAGGTCCCGCGCGGGCTTCCCGAAGGTGCGCCATGCGCCTGCCTCGACGCCGGCGGCGTTGCCGCCGAAGGGAGCCCGGTTGAGCCAGGCCTCGAGGATCTCGTCCTTTCCGTGAGACGCTTCGAGTCGGAGAGCGAGGACGGCCTCCCGGAGCTTGCGGCCGATGGTGCGGCGGGGCGGCGACCCTCCGGCACGGAGGGCCGCAGCCGAGTCGAGGAGGCGGATGAGCTGCATCGTGATCGTGGAGGCGCCGGACACCCGGCGGCCGCGGAGGAGGTTCTGGACGGCTGCGCGGAGGACGGCGCGCGGGTCCACGCCCGGGTGCATTCGGAAGGCGCGGTCCTCCGCGGCGAGCACGGCGGGTACGAGGCGTTCCGACATGGCCGCGAGGGGAATCCACCGTCCCCGCGTACCCGCCGGCGCCAGGGTCTCGCGGATGAGCCGTCCCTCGCGGTCGAGGATCGTGACCGGCGACACGGCTCCGCTGTCGAGCAACTCCTCGGGAAAAGGGACCGCGTAGATGATCGCGACGGCCGCCGCGCCGACGAGGCCGGCGACGAGGGCGGCGCGGCGGAGCCGGCGGAGCCGGCGGATGCGGGGTCTCATCGCCGGATCACGATGCGGCCGCTCCCCCCGCGCCCGGCCACGTCGGGGGCGTACATTTCCACGGCGAAGGGGGCTGGCGCCGCGTAGGAGCCGGGCGTCGTGGCGCGGGCGAGGAAGGAGAACTCGTGGACGCCGGGGGGCAGGTACGTGACGGAGGCGAAGATGCGGTCGTCGAAGCGCTCGATGTGCCAGCGGCGGTCGGTCTTGTCGGCGATGGCCGACGATTCCGTGCGGAAGCGAAGGTTCACGGGCTCGAGGCCCGCGGGTAGGGGAGCCTCAACGGCCACGTAGGCCCGGGCCGCCGTGCACGCCACGATGACCGTGCCCTCGACGAGATCCCCGGCGCGGAACGAGTCGACCGGAGGCCCGCCGCCCGGCGGCCGGAAGAACTGCCGGACCCACAGTCCGCGATCCTCCGGTGGCCCTCCGGCGCCGTGGCCACGAACCCGCAGGGACCAGCGGACGATGCCGTCGGCTTCGATGGTCACGGGGCCCGGGGGAAGATCGAGACGGGCGAGGCGGGTGACGTCCACGTCCGTCACCGTTCCGTCCGCGGCGCGGACGCGGGCGTGGGTCGCGGCGCCGGCGGGGGCTTCGTGGGCCCGTATGACCGTGCCGAGGGCGAGGAGCGACCAGCACCTCTCGTAGGTGAGGAGCGCGCGACGCAGGAGGTCGGCGGGGTCCGTGTCGAGGGGCAGCCCGAGGCGCGCCTGCGCCATCAAGTCCACGGCCCGGAGGCGGGCGGGGGCGAGGAAGTCGCCTTCCGGGGCGATGCGGGGCGCGATGCGGGTGGCGGCGAGGAGCGCGCGGGCACGCGTCGGCTCGTTCATCTCGAGGGCCGAGAGGGCGAGGAGCGGGTCCGGGGGAAGGGACTCGAGCCAGGACACGCCGGCGCGCCCGGAGAGCGCGAGGACGTAGAGGGCGTAGGTGCGCGTCGGGCCTTCGCCGAAACGGACGAGGTTTTCGATGTATCCGAGGAGGCGGGCCATGGCCGCCCCGGGGACATGGAAGCCCTGCCGTCCCGCGAGGGCGAGGGCGTGGGCGCCGGCGAGGGTTCCGTGGCGGTTGGACTCGTGGAGACCCGGCCAGTACGCGAGACCGCCGTCGCCTGTCTGCATCGAGAGGATCCGCTGGACTCCGACCTCGATGAGGCGGTCGGCGCCCTCGACCTCGAGCTCGCAGAGGGCGATGAGGGGAAGCGTCTTCGAGGCGGTCTGCTCGACGCATCCCCAGGGGTACTCGAGAAGACGCCGGAGTTCTCCGTCGAGCTCGACGGCTCCCGTGACGCCGAGCGTGAGGCGCATGTCGAGGATGGGCGAGAAGGACGGCGGCTCCACGGTGCCCCGGCCGCGGATCTCGCCCGAAAGGACGGCGGATTCGACGGGCGTGGGCGCATGAACCGGCATCGTGACTTCGAGACCGTCCTGATGTTCGCCGAGGGTGACCGACAGGGCGGCGGCGATCCGGCGCTGATCGCCGCCGGCGGAGAAGGGCACATCCACCGGCGTGACGGATCGGTCCTCGAGGGGAAGGTCCCGGGTCGCGTCCGCGCCCGTGATCCGGGCGAGGCCGGCTCCGCCCGAGCGGTTGTGGAGGAGGAACCGGCCCTCGAATGCGTCTCCGGCCCGGGCGAAGCGGGGCAGCGCCGGGGTGACCATGAACGGCTTCTTCACGACGAGTTTCCGCGTGGCCGTGCCGAAGCGGCCGGCCCGGACCGCCGTGGCCTCGATGCGCCAGGTCGTGAGGTTGTCGGGAAGGCGGAAGGTCGCCCGGACGACGCCGTCGGCGCCGGCACGGAGCAGCGGCTGCCAGTGGGCCGTGCCGCGGAAGTCGCGCCGCAGGGCGGGGCCGCCGCCGCCGCCCCCCGGCCGCCCCTTCTTCCCGGCGAAGTTCATGGGGGCGGGCTCGATGACGTCGGCGTGGGTGTCGAAACTGCGCACGGCGAGGGGTCGGGGCCGTGCGAAGAAGGCCGCGGGGTCCGCAGGGGGGTGATCGAGGAGCGCCAGGATGGCGGCGTCCACGACGCCGAGGGTGACCTCGGCGTCCGGCTCCGTCCGCACGGTCACCGTGACCTCGTCGCCCGGGCGACAGTTCTCGGGGGCGTCGACCGCCGTGGGGATCGCCGCCGCGGGGGCCTGCACCTCGAGCTCGACGCAGCCGTAGCGCACGGCGCGCGGTTCGCCGCCGGGATCCCCCGCGCCGGGGGCGGGGATGTAGAGGAGGCCCGCGAAGATGTTGGGCGCCATGTCCGTCGCGATCGGGATCTCGATGACGAGATCGTCCGCGGCGGCGTCGATCCAGCGTGCGGATTCCACCCCGTCGCGTTCGACCGTGAGGAGGAGTCGGCCGCCCCGGCGCGCCCCGAGGACGAGGAGACGGGCCGTCTCCCCCGGGCGCCAGGAGGAGCGATCGGGGATGACGGCGAGGTCGGAACCGACGGCGCCGAACCAGGAGTCCGCCGGTCGGCCGGTCACGTGGACGAGGGACTCCGCCACGGCCTGCCGGCCTTCGGCATCCTGCCCGAGGATGCGGATGACGTGGAGACCGGCCTCGCGCGGCGCGAAGACGACGCGGCCCGCCTCGACGGGGGCCTCGGCCACGACGTTCTCGCGCGTGGAGCCGGTGGCGCGGCGCCACCCGCCGTTGACGGTTTCGAGGATCGAGGAACGGGCCCGGCGGATGAGCTGCGCGTGGACCGGCCCGGCGAAGGGCGATCCATCGGAACGGTTTGCCGTCACTTCGACCGGAATGGGCTCCCCGGCCTGCGAAACGTATCGGGCCGGCGTCACTCCGAGGACCAGGTCCGCGCCGTGGATCGGGATCATGTCGCCGGCCGAGATGGACCGGCCGGCCTCGTCCGTGATCGTAGCTTCGAAGTGGAGGCTTGCGGGGCTGCCTCTGTAGCAGCGGATGCCGGCGTCGTCCGACGGCGGGCGGCGGTCCGAAAGGGGGATCAGGACCTGGAGGCGGCCGTCGGGCCCCGTCCGGCCCTCGCCGCGGCGGTAGTCTGTGGCCTCGTCGAGGCTCATCCACCAGGCCACGGGCCGGTCGGCGAGGGGCGTTCCGAAGAACGTGGCCGCCCGGACCATGACCGCGAGGGTCTCGCCGGCGAAGACGGGCCTCTCGGGGCCCTCGAGCGAGACGGCAAAGGCCGGGGGGCTGTACGCTCCAACCTCGAAGTCGAGACTGGCCGCGCCGGACTCGCCGGCCGTGCCCACGAACTCGACCCTGGCGCTCCAGGATCCGGGCGATGCCGCGACGGGGAGAACGACATGGCCGTGGAAGCCGCCTTCGGGGGATACGGCGACGTCCTCCGCGGCGATCTCGTCGCCCCTCCAGTCGAGCCAGAGGAGTCTCGCCGAGAGGCCCGGGGGCGGGCGGCGGAACCAGCCCTTCAGGTGGACCGTCTCGCCGGCCCGGTAGATGGGGCGATCCGTGTGGAGGTGGACGGCCCGGTCGTCCCTGCCCGAAGTCATGCGGCGGGCGACGGGGAGGTTCCACGTCCGGAGCTCGTGGAGAAGGAGGTCGAGATGGGCGTTGTCGTCGTCGAGGCGCCCGCAGAGCCACCGGGGTGCCTCGGTGAAGCCGTGCCATCCCGGCAGCGTCGCGAGGCCGTCGGGACCGGTGGTCGCGTGGCAGAGAGTGCCCCCGTTCCGGGCGTTCAGGGTGATACGGACGCCGGAGAGCGGCAGGCCCGTGCGGAGGGATGTGGCGATGGCGATGGAGGAGGATCGCCCGAGCTTCAGCGAGAGGCCGAGATCCGTGACCGTACAGGAGGCCTCCGTCGAGCGGCCGACCTCCGGCGCGGAGGCCTGAACGAGCCACCGGCCCGGTCCCGGCAGGGAGATCCCGTGGGTGAAGATCTCGTCCGGGACAGGGTTTGCGGAAAGACGGCTCTCGGCGACGACATCGCTCCGGTCCCCGGCGGCGGGAATCCACGGGTCGGGGGGAAGGCGGCGGATCGTGAGGTCGGCGCGGGGGACGTTGGCGGTGCGGAGGCGCAGGGCGACGAGGCCGTGGCGATCGAGGAACTGGCCGTCATCGACGAAGGCGAGATCGGCGGAGTAGGCCGGCATGACCACGGACAGGGTCCTCGGTTCGGCGCGGGTGCCGAGGCGGTCGCGCACGTTGTCGCCGACGGTGATCCAGTAGGTCCGGCCCGGGGCGAAGGACCCCGAGAGGTGCGCGAAGTTCGACCCGGCGCGAACGGTGAACGGCGTCTCGGGGACGATGCGGATTCCCCGCCGCAGCGACGCGGTGTTCACGGCGGAACTGAACCTGAGCGTGATGGCGTTGTCGGCCTTCGTGCTCACGCCGCCCTCGGCGTCTTCGAGCATGAACGCCGGCACGACGTTGAAGCGATGGCGCCAAGGCGCCACGAGGCGCGAGCCGTCCTTGGCGCGCAGGCCCGGGAAGAGGATGAAGTCCCAGACCCTGCCCGGAGCGAGGTCGGCGGCGGGTTCGATGCGGTCGACGAGCCTGGGCGTTGCCGGGGAAGGATCGCCGGCGGGCGTTGCGGCAAGGGCGCACGCGCCGAGCAGCGTCGCCGGATTCCCGGGGAAGGCGATGTGGATGGCCAGCGCGGCGAGCCGGGCGGGGCGGCGGCCGGCGTCGTCCGGGCAGTCGGGCCGGCGCGTGGCCACCGCCGGGACGATGCCGGCGCCGGAGGCGAAGATGGCATGTTCGGCGACCTCCGCTGCATCCACGGAGCACGCGAAGCTCGGCGACAGGCGGGGTCGCCGGCCCGTCACGGAGGGCAGGTCCCACCAGATATGGAGGGTCGGGGGCTCATGCGTGCGCTCGAAGGGCTCGGCGAGCCTGGTGCCGTCGAGGGCCGTGGCCGTCTCCACGCGGACGGTCACGGTGTCGAGCTCAGCGAAGGGGACGTCCGGCAGGAAGACCGCGCGGTTCACGCCTATCCAGGAGGCGCGGCCCGGCGTATCGGCGTGAAGCGGCGCCGGTGTGCCGATCGCGCCGGGTTCGACCATGGGGCGGGTGAAGGCGATGGAGAGCGGCGGGCCCTCGGGGGGAGCGAAGGCCCGGAGGGATCCCGGGGGCGTCTCGGATCGCCGCGGCGATGTCGCGTCGCGGTCGCTCGTCAGGAGCAGCAAGGCGGCCGCGAGGACGCAGGAAACGACGGACAATGCCAGGAACGCCGCAAGCCTCCGGAAGACCATGGAGCCGCCCTCTCGTGCCGACAGGATCCGAACCGTGTCCCTCGCCCAGGACGGTTCGATCATAGACCGGGAGGCGCCTTCCCGTCAAGTGATCATTGTGCAGTGCATTGTGCGTGTCGCTGTGGGCCGTCGCAGTGACAGGCGCGTCATTGTGGTGCCGGCAGGCGGGCGTACAGTCCGTTGGGGTGGGGGCCGGCGGAGCCGTCGCCGCGGCTATGCGGCGAGGCGCTGGCGGATCAGGTCCAGGGCGGCGCGAGCCGCCTCGGCGCCGCGTTCGATGGTCTCGTCGACGCGGGTGAAGTCGGCCCAGTCGATGTGGGATGTCTCGGGGCGGATGACGACGTCGGCGAGGTCTCCGAGGTGCTCCTTGAAGAGGTGGGCGGCCACGTCCTGCATCCGGAGGATGACCTCGAGGGCGGAGGTGAAGTTGTCCCGCGGCGTGAGTCGGGGGGCGAGGTCCACGGCGATGAGGACCTTGGGCTGGTAGTAGAGGGCGGCCCGGATCGGGAGGGCGCAGAGGACTCCGATGTCGCAGAGGAGTCGGCCATCGTGGGCCACGGGGGGGAAGACGCCGGGGAGGGCCGAGCTCCCGCGGACGGCCTGGTGGATGTCGCCGGACTCGAGAACGACCTGGTGGCCGGAGAGGAGGTCG
>CAYQRN010000110.1:0-14434 GCA_964419995.1 uncultured Planctomycetia bacterium | reverse complement strand
CGGACCTCCATGGCGCCGCTCCGCCGGCGCCTCCGGGAGCTCCGGGGCCGTCTTGCCGAGCGGGAGGCCGCACTGCCGCGCCTCCTCGCAGCGCGGCTCCGGGCAGCCCGGGAGAGGCTCTCGGCCCTGTCCGATCGCAGCGCCGCGTCGAACCCGCTCTCGATCCTCGCCCGCGGCTACTCCATCACCCGGGTCGAGGGCGCCGGGGCGCCCCTCCGGGATGCCGCCGGCCTCGCCCGCGGGACCCGCCTCCTCACGCACCTGCACCGGGGAACCGTCATCTCGACGGTCGAATCGACGGAGCCGCCGGCCGGAGATCCGCCGCGGCCCTGAGATTGGCCCCCGCCTCGACAAGGGCTATAGTTCCGGCTTCATGACCGAGCTCGAGAAGGCCTTGAGAGAGTCCGGGGACGCATCCCCCCGCGTCCCCTTCGAGGAGCGCGTCCGGCGCGTGGACGCCATCGTCCGCTCTCTCGAAAGCGACGACACGCCCCTCGAGGAGGCGCTTGAGCGCTTCGAGGAAGCTCGCGGTCTCCTGGCCGGTCTCTATTCCGAGCTCGGTGCCATGGAGCAGCGGATCGAGGCCCTGACCCGCGAAGGCGAGCTCGTCGCCTTCGAACCGCGGCCCGACGCCGCCGCCGAGGCGTCCGCCCGCGGACCGGTGCGGCGCCGTCCGGGGCCGGGCAGCGACGAGGCCTCCCCTTGACCGGCGATGTGGGTGCCGATGCCCGCGTCCTCCGGCATCTCGAGTCCTCCCGGGACGTCGTGGATGCGGCCCTCGAGATCTTCCTGCCGCCGGCGGGCACGGGCCGGATGGTGGCTCACGAGGCCATGCGCTGGTCGATCTTCGCCGGCGGCAAGCGGTTCCGGCCGGCGCTGGTCCTTGCCGCGGCCGACCTCTTCGATGCGCCCCGGGAGGACAGCGTGCCCGCCGCCGCTGCCGTGGAGATGATCCACACGTATTCCCTCATCCATGACGACCTTCCCGCCATGGACGACGACGACTGGCGCCGCGGCCGGCCGAGCTGTCACAGGAAGTTCGACGAGGCCATCGCCATCCTCGCCGGCGACGCCCTCTCCAATCTGGCGTTCCTGACCCTGGCGGAACGCGTCGCCGATCCCACCCTCGGCCGGGCCATGATCCGCGAGCTCGCCGGCGCGTCGGGGACGGACGGCATGATCGGAGGGCAGGTCCTCGACATCCAGGCGGAGAATCTCGCGCCGGACCGGGCCCTCGTCGAGGACATCCACCGCCGCAAGACCGCGGCGCTGATCCGGGCCTCGGTCGTCATGGGCGGGATCGCGGCTCGCGCCGGCGCCGACACCCTCGCGGCCCTCGCGCGCTACGGCGAGGCTCTCGGCCTCGCCTTCCAGATCGTGGACGACGTCATCGACGTCGTCGGCGATCCGAAGGACACGGGCAAGAGCCGGGGGAAGGACGCCGCCCAGAACAAGATGACCTATCCGGCCTGCTACGGGGTGACGGAGAGTCTCCGCATGGCGGAGGACTTCGCGGAGCGCGCCGTGGCGACGGTGCGTCCCTTCGACGGCGACGGCCTGCTGCAGGCCTACGCCTCATTCGTCGTCACGAGAAGGAGCTGAGAAGATGAGCCGCATCCTGCAGTCCATCGACGGTCCGAGGGACCTGAAGGCGCTGTCCCTCGACAGGCTGCCCGTGGTCGCCGCCGAGATCCGCGAGCTCATCACGACGGTCCTCGAGCGCAACGGTGGCCACCTCGCGTCGGGGCTCGGAGTCGTGGATCTCACGATCGCGCTCCACTACGTCTACGACTTCCTCTTCGACCGCATCATCTTCGACGTCTCCCACCAGTGCTACCCGCACAAGATCCTCACGGGGCGGCGCGAGGCCTTCGAGACGATCCGGCTGCGCCACGGCCTCTCGGGCTACACCAATCCCGCCGAGAGCCCCTATGACCACTTCATGTTCGCCCACGCCGGGACGAGCATCTCCACGGCCCTCGGTCTCGCCGTGGCGGCCCCCGACGACGGGAGCCGCACCGTCGCCGTCATCGGCGACGCCTCCATCGCCTCCGGGAATGCCATCGAGGCCCTCAACAACGTGGAGCAGACGGGCCGCGACGTCCTCGTCATCCTCAACGACAACGAGATGTCCATCAGCCGCTCCGTCGGCGCGCTCTCGGAGCATCTCCAGCGGATCCGGGCCGGATCCCTCTGGAACGAGATCAAGAAGGACTTCCACCGCGCCCTCCAGGCTATCCCGCTCATCGGGGAGCGCCTCGATCAGGCCCTGGTCCAGGCCAAGGACATCCTCTCGAACATCGCGGTGCCGGGGCACGTCTTCGACGCCTTCGGCCCCCGGTACTTCGGCCCCATCGACGGCCACAACATCCCGCTCCTCGTGAAGATCCTCACGGATCTCCGGGCGATGAAGGGCTTCATCTTCCTCCACGTCGTCACGAAGAAGGGGATGGGGCTTCCGAAGGCCGTTGCGGACCCGATCAAGTGGCACGGCGTTTCACCGAAGCTCCCGCCCGCGACGCCGCCGGATCTCGAGTTCGAGCGCCAGGGCGAGACGACCTACTCGCAGGTCTTCGGCGACGCGCTGCTCCGGCTCGGCCGGGAGAATCCCGCCGTCATCGGCATCACGGCGGCCATGCCGGACAACACGTGCATCACGACGTTTCAGAAGGCCTTCCCGGAGCGGACGTTCGACGTGGGCATCTGCGAGCAGCACGGCGTCGCGTTCGCCGCCGGGCTCGCGCGGGGCGGCAAGCGGCCGGTGTGCGCCATCTTCTCGACGTTCCTCCAGCGCGCCTTCGACCAGCTCTTCCAGGAGATCGCGCTCAACCGGCAGCCCGTGCTCTTCTGCATGGACCGCGCCGGGATCGTGGGACCGGACGGCGCCACCCACAACGGCTGCTTCGACATCGCATTCGTCCGGGCCCTGCCGGGCATCGTCGTCATGGCGCCGCGCGACGCGACGGAACTCGGCGAGATGATGGAGATGGCCCTGCGTCTCGATCAGCCGTCGGCGATCCGCTATCCGCGGACGTTTGCGCCCAATCCGGAGCGCGAGTACCCGCGCCGCCGCGAGATGCTGCCCGGCCGGGCGGAGACGCTCCGGCAGGGCCGGGACGCCGCCGTCTTCGCCTACGGATCCATGGTCTACCCGGCCATGGAGGCGGCGGAGAAGCTCGCCGCCGAGGGGATCGACCTCACGGTCGTCAATGCGCGCTTCGCGCGCCCCGTCGATCTCGACACCCTCGGCGCCCTCGCGCGCCGGTACCGGACGGTGTTCACGGCGGAGGAGCATACGATCCAGGGAGGCTTCGCAGGCGCCTGCCTCGAGGCCCTGGCGTCGGCTGGGCTGCCTGCGGACGTCATCGTGCCGGTGGCTATCCCCGACCGCTTCGTGGAGCACGGGACCCGTTCCGAGATGCTCCGGGAACTCGGCCTCGACCCGACGGGCCTCATGCGTTTCTTCCGCGAACGTCTCGCGGAGCGAAAGAGCGCGGTTCGGACGGCGGAGCATCAGGAGACGGCCTGACCGGAGGACGTGCTATCCTCCGTCGTGCCTCCGGCGTCGCCATTCGACGAGGCATTCCTCCGGCGGCTCCGCGCCCTGGTCCTGCGGGTGTCGAGGCTTCTCGCCGGCCCGCAGGACGGCGGCCGGCGCGGCCGCGCCGCTGGGGGGCGTCTCGACTACCGCGGTTCCCGGCCCTTCGCGCCGGGGGATGACTTCCGCCGCATCGACTGGAACGTCTACGGGCGGTTCTCCGAGTTCTTCGTCCGCGAGTTCACGGCGGAACGGCAGGGCGAACTTCTCCTCGTGCCCGATCTCAGCCGGTCCATGGCCGGCGACAAGGACGTCTTCGGGCGGCGCGTGGCGGCCGTTCTCGGCGTCGTGGCGCTGGCGGGGGGGCATGCCGTACGATTGGCCCTGCCGGAGGGGAGGGGCGGGGGAAGGGCGCTCCGTGGCGGCAACCGCGTGGAGGAACTCCTCGAACGCCTCGCGGCCCTGCCGGCGCCCGACGGCCGCGAGCCGGTCCTTCCGGCGCCGCCGCCGCGCGGCTCCGGCGCCGCCCGGAGGATGGTTGCGATCCTCTCGGACTTCCTCGTGCCGGAGACGGGATTCCGCGCGCTCGAGGGCCTCGGGGGCCGGAGCGGCGAGGTGGTCCTGATCCAGGTCCTCCATCCGGCCGAATGGCAACTGCCCGCCGGGAACGCCATGCGGTTCGTCGACGCGGAGACGGGGGAGCGACTCGACGTCGATCTCGACGCGGGCTTCCGGGAGGCCTTCCCGCGCCGGCTCGAGGCCCACATCGCGGCCCTCAGGGGCTTCGCGGAGAAGCGCGGCATGATCCACGTGCTTCTCGGCACGGACCACCGGCTCGAGGACGAGGTCCTCGCCCTGCTTCGCGCCGGAGGTGTGCTCGGATGACGTTCGAGACGCCGGCCGTCCTCATCCTTCTTCCTCTCGTTCCGCTCTGGTGGTGGCTTTCCGGATCGCGCCGGATCCGGAGCACCGTGGAGACATCGGTGCTCTTCCTCCTCCGGCGGCTCCTGGAGGAGCGCCCCCGCGGGAGGCCGGGGCGGCGACGACCGCCCCTGGCCGCGGCCTTCGAGGCGGCGGCGCTCCTCGCGGCGATCGTCGGATGGGCGGGTCCGGAACTCCTCCGCTCAGGTGGCCCCGCTTCGGCGGTCTTCATCCTCGACCGGTCCGCAAGCGCGAGCGCCGGGGGGCGGCTCCGGCAGGCGCTCGAGGCCATCCGCTCCCACGAGGCGGCCCCGGTCCGGGAGAGCCGGCTCGTGCTCCTTCCGCCGGAACCCGGCGCGCCCGGGCGGCCCGACGATCCCGGCCCCATCCCGGGAACCGACGCGGCCGTCACGGATGACGCGATCGTCGAGGCCGCGCTGGCGGCGCGCCTCGTCTCGGATCGCGTCATCGTTGTCTCGGACCACGTCCCGGAGGGCCTTCCCGCCGATGTGGGAGTTCTCGCGACGGGCGGCGGAGCGGACAACGCCGGCCTCGTGGTGGCCGGGCTCCGCGGCGGGCTCCTCCGCGTCGTTGCGGCCTCGACCCGGTCTCGGAGCGCGGTGCTCCGGATCGGCACACCGGCGGGCGCTGTCCTCGACGATCGCGCGCTCCACCTTCCCGCCGGGAGCGAAGTGGCCGTCCTCCTCGACGTGGGCGCCGGCGGAGCGGGAGGCATCGTCGCGACGCTCGATGATCTCCGGGACGACATTCCCTCCGACGACTCCGTCACGCTGCTGCCGGATCCGCCGGCGCTCCGGGTCGCCGTCCGGCCTGGCTTCCAGGATGTGGCCCGGGCCTTCGGCGCTGCCTTCGGCACGGTCGTCGAAATCGGGAGCGGGATCTCCGGGGACATCACCGTCGTCACGGATCGCGAGGAGATACCCGGCGGGGGGACCGCCGTCGTCTTCCTGACCACGGAGCCGCCGCGGGATGTCGAGGGTCCCGCCACGACCTCGGGGGCGCTCTTCGATGGCCTCGACATGGCTCGCGTGCGCATCCGACACGGGCGGCCGGCCGCTCCCGGCGGCGAGACGCTCCTCTCGGCCGGCGGCATGGACCTCATCGTCCGGCGGGGGCGGACGATCGAGATCGGGTTCCTGCCCTCCGAGTCGGACTGGCCGTCCCACGCGAGCTTCCCGATCTTCTTCGCGCGCATCGCGGAGGAGGCGGATGCGCGATCGGCGGCCGGTCCCGATCCGGTCGTGCTCCGGGTCGGCCACCCCCTCCCGGATCCGGCACGGCGGACGGGGCTTCCGGCGTTGGTCCACGGCCCCGGCGGTTCCAGGCTCGCTCTCGCTGTCGGGACGGGAGATTCCCCCGTGGCCCCGCTCCGCGCCGGACTCTGGCGCGTCGATGGGCCTCTCGGCTCCCGCGTGTTCTCTCTTGCGACCCTGTCACGGGAGGAGACGCTTGGCCCGCGGTTCGCCGCTCCTGTCCGGCGTGAGGGGGACGGCGCCCCCCGGCGTGCCGCGCAGGGTTCCCTCTGCCTCCGAGGCGCCGCCGCCGCCCTCGCTCTTGGCCTCATCGCGGCGGCGATCCTCGCGCGGACGCGTGCCTTCTGACGCCGTCGGCGAGGGGCCGAGCGAAGGTCAGGGTGCCGGGAAGAAGTCGTCCGGGAGGTCGAGGACTCGGGCCAGGAAGGTCCAGCGGTCCGTGGCTTCGGCGATCAGCTTCGTCGTGGGCGTGCCGGCGCCGTGGCCGGCGCGGGTGTCGATGCGGATGAAAATGGGCGCGGACCCCGCCTGAGCGGCCTGCAGCGCCGCCGTGAACTTGTAGCTGTGGGCCGGGACGACGCGGTCGTCGTGGTCGGCCGTCGTGACGAGCGTGGCCGGATAGGCCGTGCCGGGCCGGACATTGTGGAGCGGGGAGTAGCGGAGGAGGACCGGGAACATGGCGGGATCGTCCGGGGAACCGTAGTCGTCCACCCAGGCCCATCCGATCGTGAAGCGGTGGAAGCGCAGCATGTCGTGGACGCCCACGGCAGGGAGGGCGGCACCGAAGAGGTCCGGCCGCCGGGTCATGGCCGCCCCCACGAGGAGGCCGCCGTTGCTGCGTCCCGAGATGGCGAGGCGGGCGGGCGACGTGACCTTCTCCGCGATGAGCCACTCGGCGGCGGCGATGAAGTCGTCGAAGACGTTTTCCTTCTTCTCGAGCATGCCGGCCTCGTGCCAGGCCTCGCCGTACTCGCCGCCGCCGCGGAGATTCGCCTGGACGTAGACGCCGCCGCCCTCGAGCCACGCAATGACCGCCGGGCTGAAAGCGGGCGTGAGCGAGATGGAGAATCCGCCATACCCGTAGAGGATCACGGGGTTCGTTCCGTCGCGGACGAGGTCCGTGCGGTGGGTGAGGAACATCGGGAAGCGCGTGCCGTCCCGGCTCGTCACGAAGACCTGGCGGGTCGCGAAGCGGGACGCATCGAAGGCGACCGCGGGGCGGAACACCGGCGTGCGCGTCCGCGCGTCGACGTCGAACCTCCAGACGGAGCCGGGCTCCGTGAACCCCGTGATGAGGAAGCAGGTCTCGCGATCCTCGCGGCGGCCCGAGAATCCCGTCACCGTGCCGATGCCGGGCAGGTCCACGTCGTGGATGGGCGCGCCGTTCATGTCGTGGACGGAGACCCGGCTCCGGGCATCCTCGAGGTAGGTGCAGAAGAACCGGTCGCCCACGAGATCGGCGGCCTCGAGCTTGTGCCGCGACTCGGCGACGATCTCCCTCGGACGCGGAGCGCCCGGCGCCGCCGCATCGAGGGCGATGATGCGTCCCCGCGGCGCCCCGAGGTCGCTCCGGAAGTAGAGGGTCGCGCCGTCGCTGTCGATGAGGTCGTACTCGGCCTCGAACTCCGGCACGAGCGGAACGATGGGAGCGCCGGGCTTCGTGAGATCGCGGATCAGGACGCGGTTCTTCGGGCCCGTGCCCCGGGACACGGTGACGACGAGCCAGCGGCCGTCGTCGGTGACGCGGCCCGCGAAGAACCACTCCCGGTGCGCCGGGTCCTCGAGGATGAGTTCGTCCTGCTCCTGGGAGTCGCCGATCCGGTGGAAGTGGAGGCGCTGATTGAAGTTGGCCTCTTCAAGGGAGCGACCTGGAGCGGGTTCCGGATAGCGGCTGTAGTAGAAGCCCCGGCTGTCGGCCGTGAAGGAGGCTCCGGAGAACTTGATGAACCGCAGGCGGTCCCCGAGATCGTGCCCCGTGGCCACATCCCGGACGCGGAACTCCTGCCAGTCCGAACCTCCGCTCGACACGCCGAAGGCGAGGAGGCGGCCGTCGGGAGAGACGTGGGCGCTCGTGAGCGAGACCGTTCCGTCCTCGGAGAGGGTGTTGGGATCGAGGAGGACCCGAGGTTCGCCGTCGAGGCGATCGGCGGTGTAGAGCACGGCCTGGTTCTGGAGTCCCGACCGGCGGAACCAGAACCACCGGCCCCCCTCCCGGAAGGGGACGCCCTGCTGATCGAAGTCCCAGAGCCGCGTGAGTCGCCCGCGGATCCTCTCCCGGACCGGCGAGGCCGCGAGGAAGGACTCCGTGAGGGTGTTCTGCGCGTCGACCCAGCGCCTCGTCTCGTCCGAGTCGGGATCCTCGAGCCAGCGCCACGGATCCGCCACGGCGACGCCGTGGAGGGTCTCCACGACGTCCGCCCGCCGCGCCTCGGGGTAGCTCTGCCGCATCTCCACCGTCCTCCCGTTTCCGCCGCCGGTGCCGCCCTCCCGCGTCGCCGTGCAGGCGGCGGCGATCGCCGCCATGGCGGCCGCAAGCCGGAATCCTCCGCGGTGCATCATGATTCCCCCCTGTCTCCGCCGCGCTCGGCGGCCTCCCCGCCGGCCAGTGCGTTGAGCTCGGCGGAGCGCTGCGTCGCCGTCACGACCGCGGAGATGAGCATCGGGCGGAGTCCGTGGGTCTCGAGGTCGTGGATCGCGGCGATGGCGGTTCCTCCCGGCGTCGTCACCTGGTCGCGGAGGACGGCGGGGTGGAGCCCCGTTTCCTTCACGAGCTTGGCGGAACCCAGTACGGTCTGCGTGGCGAGGCGGATGGCGACGTCGCGCGGGAGCCCCATTTTCACGCCTCCGTCCGTCAGAGCCTCGATGATCATGTAGATGTAGGCCGGGCCGCTCCCGGAGAGCCCCGTGACGGCGTCGAGATGGGCTTCATTGACCTCGATGACGTCACCGACCGATCCGAAGATCTCGGCCGCGAGAGCCCCGTGCTCGGGCCGGGCATGCCGGCCGAGGGCCCAGGCGCTGGCAGCGGCGTCCACCATGGCCGGGATGTTGGGCATGATCCTCACCACCGGCAGGTCGGGACGGAGCATCTTCTCGAGGCGGGCCGTCGTGACGCCTGCCAGGATGCTGAGGAGCGGCTGGCCGGGCTTCAGGCTGTCCCGGATCGCCGGCGCCACGGCGGCGAGCCCCTGAGGCTTCACGCAGAGGAGCACGACATCCGCCCGGCGCACGGCCTCGGCGTTGTCATGCGTCGTGCCGATGCCGAGTTCCGTACGCAGCGTCTGGAGACGCGCGGGGGACCTCGACGTGGCGAGGATGGCCCCCGGCGCGATCTTCGAGGCCCGGAGGATGCCCCGGATGAGCGCGGCGCCCATGCTGCCCGCGCCGAGGACGGCGAGGGTCCTGTCCTTGAGGGTCGTCATGGGCGGCATTATAGATGGCCGCGCCCGGAAGGGGCGCAAGAAGGCGCCGACGCGCCGGAGACGGACCCATGCCCGATTACGTCTTCCAGATCCTCCTTGCCATCAACCTGCTCGGGTTCGTCTTCCTCTTCCTCCAGAACCGCGCCCTCGCCCAGGAAATCGGCCTCCTCCGGGAAGCCTCGATCCTCGCGTCGAAGATCGTCGCGGCTCCGCCGCCGCCGGCCGCGGCGCCGAAGGAGTCCGCGGAACGGCTGAGAGCCCTGGAAACGGCGCTCGCGGAGCTCCGTGCGGGCCTCGAGCAGGTGATCGGGACCGGCCAGGCCGTCTCCGAGGGGCTCGACCGCCTCGGCGCCGACGCGATCGGGCGGCTCGACGCCCTTTCCGAAGCCTTGCTGCGGCCGCCCGCCCCGCCCCCGGAGCCGCCGGAGCGCCGGGCGACGCTCGAGGAAGCCGTCGCCGCGGCCCTGGCCGGCCGCGGATGCTCCGCGGTGACGATCCTCGGCGTCGAGGAATCCGATGACGAGGTCCGCGCGCGTATTTCGGCCCGGGAGGGAGGGATGCCCGTGAACGGAGCCGTGACGTTCCGGGGCGGCGTTCTCTCGGACGTGCGGATCACTCCCGCGACGCGCATGTTCCCCTGAGGAGGCCCCCGGCCTCCGGAAAACCGGTGACGACACCATGCGAGAGACCTACATCGAGGACTTCCGGGACCACGTCGGGCAGGAGGTCATCGTCCGGGGATGGCTCCACAACATCCGCTCGAAGGGGAAGATCCACTTCCTGATCCTCCGGGACGGGACAGGCTTCGTCCAGGCCGTCATGGCCATCGGGGATGCGGAGTCGCCCGCGGCCTTCGAGGCCGCCGGGAAGGTCCCCCACGAGGCCTCCGTGAGGGCCCGCGGCATCGTGCGCGCCGACGCGCGGGCGCCGGGGGGCTTCGAGCTCTCGCTCCGCGCCGTGGACGTCGTCGCCCTGCCCGCGGCCGAATACCCCATTGCCAACCAGGCCCACGGCGTCGGGTTCCTCATGGAGCAGCGGCACCTCTGGCTGCGCTCGAGGATGCAGCACGCGATCCTCCGGGTGCGGAGCCGGGTCATCAAGGCCATCCGGGACTTCCTCGACGCCAGGGGGTACATCTGCGTCGATGCGCCGATCTTCACGCCTGCCGCGTGCGAGGGGACGACGACGCTCTTCGAAGTCAAGTACTTCGACGACGACAAGGCGTACCTCTCCCAGAGCGGCCAGCTCTACATGGAGGCAGCGGCCATGGCGCATGGCCGCGTCTACTGCCTCGGGCCCGTCTTCCGCGCGGAGAAGTCCAAGACGCGCAAGCACCTCACCGAGTTCTGGATGCTCGAGCCCGAGATCGCCTTCGGCACGCTCGAGGACGTCATGGACCTCGGCGAGGATCTCATCGTCCACGTCGTCGGCGAGGTGCTCTCCCGGTGCGGCCCCGAGCTGGCCGCCCTCGGCCGCGACCCGGCCCGTCTCGCCGCGGTGCAGCGCCCCTTCCCGCGCATCACCTACGACGAGGCCGCGGAGCGTATCCGGGCCGCCGGCCTCCCCTTCACGTGGGGCGCTGACTTCGGCGCGCCGGACGAGGATGCGGTGTCGAAGGGCCTCGACCGGCCCCTGCTCGTCCATCGCTGGCCGAGAGAGGTGAAGGCCTTCTACATGCGGCCCGATCCCGCCGACCCGCGCTACGCCCTCGGCGTGGACTTCATCGCTCCCGATGGCTACGGCGAGATCATCGGCGGGGGCGAGCGCGCCGAGAGCCTCGAGTATCTCGAGTCGCAGATCGCCGCTCACGGCCTGCCCAAGGACGCCTTCGAGTGGTATCTCGACCTGCGCCGCTACGGCACGGTGCGGCACGGAGGCTTCGGCCTCGGGATCGAGCGCTTCGTCGCCTGGATCACCGGGGCGGAGCACGTGCGGGAGTGCATTCCCTTCCCGCGCATGCTCTACCGGATCTACCCCTGAGCCGGGGGCCCCGGGACGGGGCCGGCGGCGCGTCTCACCGGCGGGCGGCCTCGTCCGCCGTGGCGGGTTCGAGCTCGTCCGGCGACTCGACGCCGGAGAGATCTGCCTCCCCGACCTCGTCGAGGACGACCTGCCGGTCCCGGACGCCGATGCGGATCACCGATCCCTCCGTTGCGGAGCCGGAGAGGATCATGTCGGTGAGGGGGGCCTCGATCAGGCGCTTGATGGTTCTGCGGAGCTCACGGGCTCCGAACTCCCGCTTCCAGCCCTCCTCCGCGAGGTAGCGCTTGAGGGGCGGCTGGAACACGAGTTCGATGCCGGTCCGCGCCGCGATGCCCCGGAGCTCCGAGAGCATGAGATCCACGATGCGGATGGAGTCCCGGACCGAGAGCGTGTTGAAGACGAGGATCTCGTCGAGCCGGTTCAGGAACTCGGGGCGGAATGTCTTGCGCAGGGCGCGGTGGATCTCGTCGGACATCTGTTCGAAGGACGACTCCTGGCGCCGGTCGTAGTCGAACCCGATGCCGCCGCGAAGGGCCTCCACCTCCCGCACGCCGAGATTGCTCGTCATGAGGATGAGGGCGTTGCGGAACGACACCTTGAACCCCTTGCTGTCCGTCACCATCCCCTCATCGAGGAGCTGGAGCAGGATGTTGTGCATCTTCGAGTGCGCCTTCTCGATCTCATCGAAGAGGACGATGAACTCGTCCATCTGCTTTGCGGCCTCGGTGAGGTAGCCGCCCTCGTTGTGGCCTATGTACCCGGGCGGGGACCCGATGAGCTTGGCGTATTCGTGGGGAAGGGCGTACTCCGAGCAATCCACGCGGATCAGGCGGGACTGGGAGCCGTAGAGATACTCGGAGATGGCCTTGGCGAGCTCGGTCTTGCCGACACCCACCTGGCCGACGAAGAGGAACGCGCCGATGGGCCTGCGAGGATCGCGGAGACCCACGGTGGCCTTCTTGATGGCCCGCGTCACGATCTCGACGGCGCGGTCCTGTCCGATGACCCGCCGGCGAAGTTCCTTCTCCATGGCGATGATGCGTGCGAGATTCCTCCGCGAACGGCGGCGGAGCTGATCCCGGAGGGCGGGATCCGCGGCGGCGTCCGTCGGGCCGCACGTGAGGGGGATGGAGACGTGGTGGATCTCGAGAGCGGGGTTGACCTCGACGCAGAGGAGATAGAGGACGTCCGGGATGTCCTGGGCCGCGCCGGCGCCGCGCGCCGCGCGGATCCGCTCCTCGATCCCCTCGTTGTAGTCCTGGAGGCAGGCCCGGATGACGTGGCCCTGGAAAGCCGACTTGTCGGCGCCGGCGGCTTCCCGCAGAACCTCCCGCGCGTCCTCCTCGGAGAAGACGCGGATCTTCACGAACTCATCGAGCGCCTCGCAGTACTTGAGTACGAGGTTGAACTCGGTGTGCATCATGGAGTGCACTCCCTCCCGAAAGCCTGCGAAGGGCCGACGCCCTGACCGCCCTCCGCCCCGTCCCGTATCATCGACGCCGCACGACGTCCGGCTTGACGCGCCGTGGATTCTGATCGCTCCGGAAAACCGCCCGCCATCACGACCGACCCCGCGTCACGTCCGTGCCGACTCCTCGATCCGCCGTGGTCCCCGGCGGTTCACGCAGGAAAGATCGGACGGAACGCCGGTGGAACCGAAGCACCGGCGGCGGAATCCTGTCTGTTCGGGCGCGGGGATGCCCGACCCCGGACGGGAGCCCCGTGATGTCACGGAGTTAGTGCGACGGCGCCGAGATCGTCAGATATCGGCGAGGACGGATCGGATGCGCGCGATGGCCGTCCGGAGGCGCTCGGCCTCGGCCCGGAGCGACTCGAAGTCGCGGGCGAGATCGAGGAGCGTGCGGGCCGACGCGGGGAGGTCGCCGGCCGTCCCGGCGGTGCGGGGCCGCCGGCGCGCGCCGCCGGGCGCGGATGTCTGCGCCGCGCGCCGCGCCGCCCCGAGCGTCTGGGGGTTGATCGTGAGTCCGAGGGGGGCCGCGCGCTCCCGGAGATCCTCGAGAGAGACCTCGGGATCGGCCTCGAGCTGCCGGACGACGAAGGCCACGCGGTTCTCCCGGGTGTCGCCGCCCTCGGCGGAACCGCTCTCCTCCGGGGCAGTTTCCGGAGCTTCCATCTCCTCCGCGCCGGCCGGCGTCTCGTCCCGATCCTCAGGAGGCTCCTCCTGCGTGGGCCGCGGCGGCGCGGTCTGCAGGCCGAGAGCGATGCGGGCCTTCCAGATGTCCGTGGGCACGATCCTCATGCCGAAGGCCGTGCCCCGAGCGACGAGGTCGCGGCGCGTGAGGGCGGGGTCGGCGGCGAGGAGAGTACGCACGAATTCGACACGGTCGTTGGAGTCGGAGTCGGACACGGCGGGTCTTTCCGGGGGAAGGGGCAAAAAGGGATTCTTACGGCGGGCGGGAAAGACGCCAAGGGGCGGCGGTCCTCCGGGGCCTCGTGGGCGGTTCCTCGTCGGGCGTACCCCGCCGGGTTAGGATGGACGGGCCCCGCGACCGCGCAGGCGGGCGGGACCTCTCGGCGGACCGGACGTGCGCCCCCCTGTCGTCCGGTCCCGGCGGATCCGGACGGGAGAATGGCCGACGATCCACGCGACGTGATGCTGCTCGCGCAGCTCGCTCACCAGGGCATCATCCCGGCGGATCTGGCCCGCCGCATCCTGGACAAGGTCCGCGAGCTCGCGGCGGCGGGGCGAGCGCTCCCCGCCGAGGAGATCGTCGTGCGCAAGGGCTTCGCAACGCGGAGCCAGTGCGCGCTGGTCCGCGGCGACGCGGCAGACCTCCGGGACCTCATCCCGGGCCACGCCATCGACGGGACGCTCGGCGAGGGCGGCATGAGCTTCGTCTTCTCCGCGCGTCGCGCACCGGACGGAAGCCGCGTTGCGCTCAAGATCCTGAAGCCCGGCGTCGCGCGGAGCGAGCGGGCCCGCCAGCGCTTCGTCAACGAGGCGCGCCTCCTCATCCGACTCGAACACCCAGGTATCGTGAAGGGGATCGCGGAGGGAGAGTCCGACGGACTTCGCTGGTTCGCCATGGAACTCGTGCCAGGCGAGAATCTCCTCGATCTCCTCGACCGGGGATTCCGCTTCCACGAGGACGCGGCGCTCTACATCATCGTCCAGGCGGCGAAGGCGCTCGACGCCATGCACGGGGCCGGGATCGTGCACCGGGACGTGAAGCCCGGCAACATCCTGCTCACTTCGGACAACACGGTGAAGCTCTGCGATCTCGGACTCGCGGCGGGTCTCGACGAGGAGCCGGGCGGCGACACGACGGTGGGGA
>CAYQRN010000109.1:0-14603 GCA_964419995.1 uncultured Planctomycetia bacterium | reverse complement strand
CGATAGCCCTCGATGATGCCGCCGGGGAGGGGATCCAGGGCCACGGAGACGGCCTCGAAGGCGATGCCGGGCGGCACGGTCCCCGCGGGCAGCGCGAAGGTGTAGCTCCCTGCCGCGTCGAGGAGGACATGGAACGGCGCCATCCCCGCCGGGAGCGTGAGCTCCGGCAGCACGTCGATGGCGAGGCCGAAGATCGGCCCCGAACCGGCGCAGAAGGTGGGCGTGAGGGAGATGAGGTTGTAGAGCTGCTGGCCGGGAAGAGGCGGATTCCCCGTCACGACGACGAGGGAGAAGGCTCCCGGAGCCGGGATGGTGATCTCGAGATCGATGCCGGGCGTGGGCAGCACGGCCGGTCCCGCGGCGTTGGCGAGACCGGGCGTCCCAGCCGCCGCCGCGGACCAGTCCGCGTCGGCCTGGGTATCCGCATAGGGGGCCTTCCTGTAGACGTCGTCGGCGGCGCTCAGGCGCCGGAACGGGAGGCTCAGCCACAGGCCGGGCACGAACGGCGGGTTGTAGCGCCAGCCGTCGAGGACCGGGAAGGCGAGGGGGACGGTGATTGCGTTCGGGCCGTAGCCCGTGACGTAGCTCGCGGACGACACGGTCTGGAAGCAGATGTAGTCGAGGGGCACGCCGTCGATGACGCCGGCGAGAATCGTTGCGGAGGCGTAGAGGGCAACCTCCACGGCGGAGCCCCCGGCCCAGGTGATCGCGAATCCCGTCGTCTCTCCGGGATAGCCGGCTGTCGGCGCGCCGGCGACTCCGAGCTCCGCGAAGACGTAGTGGCCGCCGGGGGGGACGACGGCGCCGCTCGTGCTCACGTAGGGTCCGTTCATCTGGGCCGTCCCGAGGAGCGGGTCGGCGGCGGACCAGGCCGGACAGACCGTCGAGTTGGCCGTCATGATCCCGAGGCCGAAGACCGGCTGGGGCACGGCGGAGATGTTGCAGATCTCGACGTAGTCCGGCGTTCCCGTGAACACCTCGGTGATGACGAACTGGGCGGAGGCGGGAGCGGCAAGGGCGCCGGCGGCGGCGAGAGCGAGGAGGAGGCGCGGCATGGGGACCACCTTTCTGGAGGCGCACGGGATCGTACCACGGTGCTCGCGCCGGGCGCGCACGGGCCGGAATCCCGCCTCCACCGCTTCTTCCCCGGCGGGACCGGAATGTGACGCGATCTTCGCGACCGGCGGGAAGTTCTCCGGCTTCACGCCGTTGCGTCACCGGCCGCGCGTTTCCGGCGCCCCTCGGGGTTCCTGCCCCGGACGCGGTCCTGTGTTGCCCGAGAGAAAGAGGCCGAGGACGCGCCGAGCGTTGTCGGGATTCCGATGCAACGCGCCATGGCCCTCGCGAGGATCCTCGATGCTCTCGACCACGATCGCGCCCTGTTCCCTCAACCACGCCGCGGTGCGCCTCATTCCGGGAAACCCGTCACGGTCCGGGTTGCCGTCGCGGTCGCCGGCGCACGTCACCCAGCGCGTGCCCCGCAACGGGCTCTCGCCGTACGTCCCGCTGACGATCGAGCGAGTGGGCAGGTAGTCGATCGCCACGCCGCCCGAGCTGGCGACCGCCAGCGAGAAGTAGCGGCGCCCCCGCCCGGCATCCAGCGCCATGACCGCATACGAGTTGGCCGCGCCGCGACTGAACCCATGGAGCATCGCCGCGCCGGGCCGGATCCCGAGCTTCCGCGCTGCCACGTCGACCTCCCGGTAGATCTGCTCGGGAGTCAGATAGGACTTCCTGTCGTCGCCTTCGCCAAGCCACCACTGCACGCAAACCAGGCCCACGCCCAGACCCTTCACGGAGGGGTGCCAGATGGCGAGGTCATCGGTCGCGAATCCGGATGTGCCGTGAAGGGAGACGATCCAGCGCCCGGTGTCCGCCGACGGCCGCCACACGACCAGGAAGCTCCGGCCATCGGACGTCGGCACGATCTCCGGCTGCAACTGCTGCGCCTTGACGAACCACTTCCCTTGCTGCGCCTTCCTGAACAGGTCGGCCGCGGGGCCGACGAGCGCCGCCCGCGACGACGGCTGTCCATCGCCGGAGGGCGCCTGCGCCCGGCAGAGCCCTGTCGCCACCAGCGACACGAGTATCCATCGCAGCGTTCTCATCGTTCCTCCTGGCCGACCCCTCGCGGCGAGAGCCGGCACGGCGGCGCCGGAAGGCGACACGATCTTCGCCGATCGCCGGAAGTTCGGTAGCCTCCTCGGATTTCGTCACGGAGAGATCACGGGCATGAACGAGAAGGAACGACGGCTCGCCGACCTCTGCCGGAAACGGGGATGCGAAGGCGCTGTCCTCGTCCGCCGCGCCAACATCGCATGGCTCACGGACGGCGCCGACACGCACGTCGATCGCGGCCTGCCATCGGGGATCGCCACGGTGATCTGGACCCCCCGCCGCCGTATCGTCCTCACGGACGTCATCGAGGCGCGCCGGCTCCGGGACGAGGAGTTCGGCGAGGACTGGGAGGTCCGGGAGCGACCCTGGTGGGAGCGGGAGCGCCGGCCCTCCGGCCGCTTCCTCTCCGATGCGCGCATCGACCCCATCGCTCCGCTCCGGGCCTCCCTGACGCCGGCCGAGGTCCGCCGGGCGCGGACCCTCGGCGCCGAAACGGGCGACCTCGTCGCCGCGGCGCTTCGGACCGTCCGGCGGGGCGCCACCGAATGGCAGGCCGCCGCCGCCGTGACGGGCTCGCTCCTCCGCGCCGGCATCTTCACGCGCGTGCTCCTCGCCGCCGCCGATCGGCGCGCATCGCTCTACCGCCATCCGATCCCCACGACGCGGAAGATCTCGCGGCATCTCGTTCTGTCCGTCTGCGCCGAGCGCCGGGGTCTCGTCGTGTGCCTCACCCGTGTCATCCACTTCGGCCCCGTGCCTGCGGACCTGCGGAGGCGTCACGAGGCCGTGACGGCGGTGGACGCAGCGCTCCACGCGGCGACGCATCCGGGGGCGACGTGGCGCGACATCCTCGAGACGGGAATCAAGGCCTACCGCGACGGCGGCTTTGCCGATGAGTGGCGCCTCCACCACCAGGGCGGTCCCATGGGCTACGAGTGCCGCGACTTCCGCGTCACACCCGCGACCCGGGGCACCGTCGCGCCGTCCCAGATGGTGGGCTGGAACCCCTCGATCTCCGGAACGAAATCCGAGGATACAATCCTCGCCGGCGGGGAGGTCCTGACGGCGAGCCCCGGATGGCCGCTCGTCGGGACGCGCCCCGACATCCTCAGGCTCTCCTGAGACCTCTCCCGGAACCTCCGCTCAAGTCGCGGGGGCCTTCTGCCCGATCCACCGGACGTTCCGCGCGGCCTCCGGAGGGAAGGGTGCCGCGCTCCCGACCCGTCCGCTCCGCGCTGCCGGCGGTCCCGTCCGGCGCCCCGGGGGCGGCCTGGCCCTCGCGGCCTCGGAGCGGACATGAGAATCGCGGTCTTTGCCATGGACACGCCCGAGTCCGTGGCCCTCGTCCGGCCCGTGATCGGGCTCCTCCGGCGGATCGGCGCGTCGCCGGTGCTCGTCCAGCACTGGACGAAGGACCTCGTTCCCGTGGACGAACTCGCCGAACTCGGCGTGCCATGTCTTCCCATCACGGACGGCGCCTTCGATACGATCCCTCGCCTCTCCGAGACTCAGTACGCCGGGCTTGGCGGCGGCGGCATCGACATCCTCGGCTGCCAGTTCCACGGCCTGATGACCGAAGGCCTCCCGCTCACGCGGGCGACGCTCGATCCCGAGTCGTCGCGCCATCAGCGCTGGCGGGGATTCGCCTGGCGGATCGAGTGCCTCCTCCGCGCGATGGCTCCCGACGTCGCCATCGTCCAGCAGGGGAGCGAGCCGGTGTCGCGCCTCGTGGTGGCAGTGTGCCGGAGCCTCGGCATCCCGCTCGCGCTTCTCGAAAGCAGCTTCGTCCCGGGAACGATTCTCCTCGACAGCGAGGGGATGCACTTCTACCCGGGCGAGAACCGCATCGAGGGTCGGTGGCGTTCGGTGGCCGAGCATCGTCTCGATCCCGTCGCAGCGCGCCGGCTCGAGACATTCCTCGCCGGCGTCCGTGAGCGGGGCCTCTCCAAGTATGCGCAGCGCGAGGATCCCGCCGAGGTGGCCCGGCTCGAGGCCTTCGCCGCGGGCCGCCGCGGCCTCGTCTTCCTGCCCGACCAGCTTCCGTGGGACGCCAACGTCCTGAACGGCCTGCAGGCCTTCGAGTCCTTCCGGGACTTCGCGGACACGGCCGTCGCGGCCCTGCCCGAGGGTTTCGGCCTCGTGTCGAAGATCCATCCCCGGAATCCCGCCGCCGCCGAGGCCAGGACGGGTCCCGCGTCGCCCGACGTCTTCGTCGTACGGGACGTGAGCATCCACCGGCTCTTTCAGACCTGCTCCGCCGTCTGCACCTTCTCCTCGAACGTGGGCTTCGAAGCGCTCATGGCGGGAAAGCCGGTCGTCGTGGGAGGGCGGCCGCACTACGCCCGCCGCGGCCTCACGCTCGACGTGGAGTGGCGTGCGGACCTCGGGCCGATGCTCGAGCGCGCGCCCTCCTTCCGGCCCGATCCGGACCTCCGCGCCCGCTTCATCCATCATGTCCTCTTCGACTACCTCATCGACGAAGGGGACGCGGCTGCCCTGCGGCAGCGTCTCGAGGAGGCGCAACGTCACCGTCCGCCCGCCGGAGGGAGCCGGGCGCCGTTCCTCCGCGACGTGCCGCCGCGATTCCAGGATTTCGTCGATCTCGCGTCCGCCTGGGGGGATCTCGCGCGACGGAACTTCATGGAGGACGAGATCATCGAGGCGCTTCGGACCCGCCGGGACCTTCCGCCGGGGCTCGTGCAGCGGATCGAGATCGGGGCCCCGGCCCTCGAGAGCGGGGAGCGCCAGGTCGCCGTGGAGATCGACTCTGTCGCGCCGGACCATCTTCTCCGCTACGGGCTGGCGGCGGCTCTCGTCTCCGGCCGGCGCGTCCTGGACTTCGCCTGCGGAACGGGCTACGGCTCCTGGCTTCTCGCGGGGAGCGGCGCGCTCCGTGTCACGGCGATGGACGGATGCCGCGAGGCCGTGGAGTTCGCCCGGGCGACGTGGGACGATCCGGCGATCACCTTCGTCGCCGGCTCGGCCGGAAGCGGCGAGTTTCCGGAGGGCGCCTTCGACGCCGTCATCTCCCTCGAGACGGTGGAACATGTGGCCGACGGCGCCTCGCTCCTGCGGCGGGCCTTCGGAGCCCTTGGGCCGGGAGGCATCCTCATCTTCTCCGTTCCGGACGCCGACCGCGTACCCCTCGGCGATCACCCGTTCCACGTCCGGCACCTGAGCCGACTCGGTGTCCGGAGGCTCATCGAGGGGCTGTCCGGCGTGGCCTCCTTCCGGCTTCTCGGCCAGGACGAAGGTAAGATCATCGACGAGCGGACGGAGGGCCGCCACATCGTCGCCATCGTCGAGAAGGCGGGAGCCGCGGACGCCGGAGCCCTCGGGCGGTCGATCGACGCGATCCTCCCCTTCACGTCGCTGCCGGCGCTGCCCGACCGGCGCCCCGTCCTGCGGTTTCCGGCGGAGCGCTTCCGGACCCAGGGAGGAGAGACGGAGGAGGGCGCCATCGTGGCCGCCGATTCGCTCGCGGATTGCCATGTCGTCTACGGACCCTACGTGAAGCTCCGGCCCGGCTCCTGCGTCGCGAGGTTCCGTCTCGAGATCGAGGGAGGAATCCGACCGGAACGCGGTCAGATCCTGCTCGAGATCGCGCGCGGCGGCGGACAGATGCTCCGCCGCGTCTCACTCGGCTCCCGGGAGGTCGCGGCCCTGCCGGAGAGCGGCGGCCGGTATCCCGTGGCCTTCAGCCACGGCGAGGCCGGTGAATCGCTCGAGTTCCGGGTCTACCTGAGAGGACAGCCCCTCGCGGGTCGCCTCGTCTTCCGCGGCGTGGACCTCGAACGTCTCGAACAGGTTCGCGGCGCGGCCGATCCGCCCGCCGTGCCCTCCGCCGCGCGATCCTGACCTCCGTCAGGATGTCAGAAGCCGCGCATCCCGGGCATACCTCTCGTGCGGGACGGAGATGGCGGATTCGAAGACCGCCGCCCCCGTCGCGGATTCCGCGCCTCGCCATCGGCGCGGACTCGCCCGAGGGGCGAGCGCTCGCCCCCTCGCACGGCCCGCGCCGGGACGTGATGCGGGACGGAGGATCGGACATGGACCGCGACCAGATAGCAGCCGTGGCCGCGCAGGTCGTCTGCGGTCAGTTGATCGACCTCGGCGGGCTCCGCCAGGCCGGTCAGATCACGACGGGTGAGTTCCGCCTTCTCGACATCCTCAGCGCCTTCCGGGGTTCCCTGCCCGCGACGTCGGCCACCCTGGCGCCGGTGGACGTTCGGGACGCCCACGACCTCGACACGGGGTTCGAGATCGTGGAGGAGATCGGCCGGGGAGCCGTGAGCCGGGTGTACCGGGCGCGCGACAAGGGGCTCGGCCGGACCGTCGCCCTCAAGATCATCTCGGAAGAGGCCGCACCCTCGGCCGAGACCCGCACGCGCTTCATCGACGAGGCCCGCCTCCTCGCGTCCCTCGATCATCCGAACGTGGTCCGGATCCACGGCATCGACGACATCGGCGGGCGCATCCGGCTTGCCCTCGAACACATCGACGGGCGCACGCTCGACCGGATCCTCTGCGACGAAGGCCCCTTCTCCTTCGAGGAGACGGCCCGCATCGGGATCGAGATCTGCCGGGCTCTGGCGGCTCTTCACAAGCGCGGCCTCGTCCACCGCGACGTGAAGCCCGCCAACATCATGCGGTGCCGCAACGGCCGCATCGTGCTGCTCGACTTCGGCATCGCCCGCGCGAGCGATGCGGCGGCGGAGGAGGCCTCGCTGGCCGGGACGCCTCTCACCATGGCGCCTGAGCAGTTTCTCGGGCAGAACGTGACGCCTCTCACCGATACCTTCGGCGCCGGCGTCGTTCTCTACCTCCTCGTCACCGGCGCGTGGCCCTTCGGCGGGGGTCCTTTCGGCAACCTCCGGGAGCGCGTGCTCTCGGGCCGATCGACGCCCCTCTGCGACCACCGGCCCGATGCGCCGCTCATGCTCTGCCGGATCATCGAGAAGGCCATCCGCCCCGATCGCGAGGGGCGCTGGCAGTCGGCCGGGGAGCTGGCGCGGGCGCTCCAGGAGTTCCTGGACGAGCGGGCCGCCGTCCGGAGCGGAGCGGTGCGCGTCGTGGCTCTCGAGCCACGCTGCATGCGTATCCTCATCGCGGCCATCGCCGCGAGCCTCGGTCTGGCCGTCGCCTTCGGCCTCCTCAACGCGCTGCGCTGATCCGCGGCGCCGGCCGCCGCTGCTATGATCCGTGGATGCTGCGCGACATCCGCGACGTGGCGGCCGATCTCGGTTTCCTCCCGTCCGACATCGAGCCGGCGGGTCCGGGCATCGTCAAGATCCGCGCGGATGCCCTCTTCCGGGAGGAGCCGCAGGCGGCCCGCCTCGTCCTCGTGTCGGCCATCAGTCCGACGCCGGCGGGGGAGGGAAAGACGACCTGCACGATCGGCCTCACCCAGGCGGCGCGCGCCCTCGGGATCCGCGCGGCCTGCGCGCTCCGGGAGCCGTCTCTCGGGCCCGTCTTCGGTCAGAAGGGCGGCGGCACCGGCGGTGGCCGGTCCCGCGTCGAGCCCTCGAGCCGCATCAACCTCCATTTCACGGGCGATATCCACGCCGTCACCTCCGCGCACAACCTCCTCGCGGCCCTCTGCGACAACGACGTGTACTTTCGCGTGCCGTCGAGCCTCGATCCCCGGCAGGTCGTGTTCCGCCGCGTCCTCGACATGAACGACCGCGCGCTCCGCCGCACGGTCATCGGTCTCGGCGGAAGGACGTCCGGCGTGCCGCGGGAGGACGGGTTCGACATCACGGCGGCCAGCGAGGTCATGGCGATCCTCTGCCTGTCGCGCGACTTCGCCGACCTGAAGAGCCGGCTCGGGCGGATCCTCGTCGGCTGGTCGAGGGACGACCGGCCGGTCTTCGCCTCGGACCTGCGGGCCGAGGGCGCCATGGCGGCCCTCCTCGCCGACGCCCTCCTGCCGAATCTCGTCCAGACGACGGAGGGCGCGCCGGCGCTCGTCCATGGCGGCCCCTTCGGGAACATCGCGCACGGATGCAACAGTCTCCTCGCCACGCGGCTCGCTCTGCGCCGGGCGGATGTCGTCTTCACGGAGGCGGGCTTCGGATTCGATCTCGGCGCCGAGAAGTTCCTCGACATCAAGTGCCGCGCGGGCGGGTTCTGGCCCCGTGTCGTCGTCCTGGTCGTGACGCTGCGATCGCTGCGGTTCCACGGGGGATCGGGGCTCGCGCGGTCCTCCGAGCCGGATCCCGCGGCCCTCGTACGCGGCATGGCGAACCTCGAGAAGCACCTCGAGAGCGTGCGCATCTTCGGGCTCGAGCCCGTGGTGGCCATCAACGTCCGGGACGGCGATCCGGCCGCCGAGATCGAGACGGTGCAGGCGCAGCTCCGCGCCGACGGCGTGGCGTGCGGGACGGCCGACGTCTACCGCCGCGGCGGCGCCGGGGCGGCGGCCCTCGCCGAGCTCATCGTGGACCGGGCGCGGCGCGCGACGCCTTCTCCCCGGTTCCTCTACGGGCTCGACGAGACGCCGGCCGCAAAGATCGAGAAGGTGGCCCGGGCCGTCTACGGGGCGTCGAGCGTGGACTTCACGGTGGCGGCGCGCAAGGAACTCGAGCGTGCCGCTGCCTTCGGATTCGGGAACCTGCCGGTGTGCATCGCGAAGACCCATCTTTCGCTCTCGGACGACGAGAAGCTCATCGGACGGCCGAAGGACTTCGAGATGACGGTGCGGGAGGTGAGGATCGCCGCTGGCGCGGGGTTCCTGGTCCCCCTTACGGGGTCGATCCTCACGATGCCGGGCCTGCCGCGGCACCCCCACGCCGAGAGCATCGATCTCCGGCCCGACGGGACCATCGTCGGCGTGGATTCCTGAGGGGGGCCCGCGGCGGCTCCGTCAGGAGCCGAGGGCCTTCCGGGCTGCGGCGCGGACCTCGTTCGACTGGGTCGAATCCTCCGCGATGGCCCGCAGCCGGCCCAGGGCCTCCGGGCTTCCGAGCCGGCGGTAGAACTCGACGGCGAGGCCCATGATCCGCGGTTCGTCGCGGTGACCGTCCACGAACTCCGTGGCGATCGGGAACAGCTTCGGGTTCGGCACCATGAGGAGTCCCGCGCCGAGCGCGGTGCGCATTCCGGCGGAGTTCTTCTGGTCCCGCAGATAGGCGGCGGTCAGCTCGAGCCCCCGGGCGTCGCCGTTCTTCGCAAGGCCGAAGAGCGCGTTCACCTTTGCGCCCTCGTGCTTGCATTCCGCCACGATCCGGTGAAGAGCGGGGTTGGTGTCCGTGCTGTCCATGAGAGCGAGGGCGTGGGAGGACATGTTGGCCACGAGTTCCACGTCGTCCTTGAGCGCCGTTTCCTCGAGGGCGGAAATGGATGCGGGGTCGGCCAGGTCTTCGAGGAGCTTGGCGGCGAGGAGCCGCGTGTTGTCCTCGTCGGCCTTGAGGAGGGGGAGGAGCGCCTTCACGCCCTCGGCGCCGAGAGCCTTGAGATCCGCCACGAGCTGGGCCGTGGCGCCGGGACGGACGAAGGTCGCGAGCCCCTGGTCCTTGAGCTCATCGATGGCCTTGAGGACGCGGTCCACCGTGCCCGCGCGGGCCGTTTCGTGGTGCGCCGCCGACTCCCGGAGCTGGCGATTCTCCTCCGAGATTCTCCGGATGTCGGCTCCGGCTGTCTCCGCGGCGCCTCGCGCCGCCTCGAGATCGGAACGGAGCCGTGCCACCTCGGCTTCGAGCCGCGCCATGGCGAGGATCTTCTCCGCTGGCATCGTCTCGACGGGTCGTTCGATGATCTGGACCGCGCCCGGCGCGGCGCGCTCGGGGCGATCCTGTCCCGGCAGGGCCACGGTGACGTCCCCGCGGTTCACGAGGAGAAAGACGGCGGCGGTCGCCGCCGCCGCGCCCAAAGCGCCGACGGTGCCGGGCAGAAGCCACTCCCTGTTCATGACTGATCCTCCTTCTGAAACGAGTTCGATGTCGAGATCAGCGCCGGCGGCCGCCCGGATCGTGGCATCGCCCGCGGTCAGGCTGACGGGCACGGCGGCCGTGAGTCGGACATGGCCGGCCGCGAGATCGAAGTGCGGTTCCGGCAGAGCGGAGAGCGTGAGCGCGGCGCCGGCATCGAGATCGACCGTGGCGATGCCGTCGATGATCTGCGCGACTCCGGGCGGGAGGGCGAGGCGCTCGCCGGGCCGGAACCGGATTCGGTGGGCTGTGGCAAGGGTTGTGGGTCCGGATGGAAGAGGCGCGTCGCGCCGGAGCAGAAGGGCGGCGACGAGACCCGCTGTGGCCACGAGAGCCGCGGCCGCCGCCCACGGCACGAAGGAGCGGGTTCGCGGTGCGGCGGCAGTGCCGGCGAGGCCGAAGGCTGCCACGATGGCATCTCCCGTCTCCAGATAGGCGGCACGGGCGCTCCGGCAGCGCGCGCAGGCGGCGACGTGCCGGTCGAGTCCCGCGTCGGGCGATGGCGCGAAGAGGGACTGGACGAGACGTTCGTCGAAGTCGGGGCAGCCGTTCCGGGGATCATCCATGGTCTTCGGCCCTGAGGAGACGGTCGCGCACGGCGCGGAGCCCGACGTGGAACTGCTGCCGCGCCGCGGGGACCGTGCTGTCGAGGACGAGGGCGATCTCGTCGTAGTCCATGTGCCGGATGAGGCGCAGGTAGAGGACCGCGCGCTGCCCGTCCGGAAGGGTGGCAAGGATCCGTGCGGTGCGCTCTGCGAGGTTGCGGGTTTCGGCCACCGTGGCGGGGTCGGCCGGTTTCGGGCGCCGGGCGAGCCGGAGGAGGCCCGGGAGCTCCCTCGCGGCGGTCCGGCGCCGGCGGCCGAGGTCCCGGAGTACGTTGAGGGCGACCCGGTGGAGCCATGCGCGGGGCCGATCGGAGGGAGGCGCCGTGATTGCCCGGAGGAAGGTCTCCTGGACGATGTCCTCGGCGTCGGGTCCCGCGCCGAGGCGGCGGACGAAGGCCAGGATCTCCTCGCGCCACGGTTCGGGATCGAAGGGGGCTTCCGTCCGGCCGGCGGTCCGGCGTCCGGTTGTGTCCGGGTCCTGCATGGGGGCTCCGGAGTGTAAGACGCGCGGGATGCCGGAGCATCAGGTCGGAAACGGGCGGATGGCAGTCGTCGGAGGAGCGCCGGGGTGCCGCGCCGGATCGGGGCGGAGCCGGCGCTGCCGGAGGATCAGGGGTTCCCGCCCCTCCGCGGATCCCGCTTCCCCTTCGCTCCACCGGGCGATCCGGCGACGCGCGCGGAGGGGGGTGCCCAGAGGCGCTGCCAGGCCTTCGCTTCCTTCTCGTCGAGTCCCACGGGTTCGGCCGGAACCTCGAAGGTGTTCCCCGCCGCGCGCCACCAGGCCTTCCAGGCCTGGACGTCGTCGCCGAGGTCGCGGCCGGTGAGGAGCTTGAGAGCGCGGAAGACCGGCCCGGCGTGGCTGTTCCGCGGCCCGCCCTTCGCCACCCCCTGATCGAGGAGCTTGATGAGCGTCTCGATGGAGGCGCGATCGCGGATGTGAGCGATGGCGAGGAACCGGGCCAGGAGGGACTTGTCGACCGTCCCGGACCAGACTCCGTCGATGAGGGCCGGGAGCCCCTTCGGCGATCCGTGCTGCCCGATGGCGTAGACGATCTCGGCGAGGAGATCCTCGTCCTTGCGGACGTCGCGGTCCTTCTCGACGTCCATCAGGCGCTGGAGAGCCTTCTCGTTCTTCACGTACCGGAGGGCGCGTACGGCAGCACTGCGGACGCCGCCGTCGCCGTCCCGGAGGAACGGCGCGACGGCATCGGCGACGCGGGCATCGTCCACCGACACGGCCGCCGCCAGGGCCTCCGCCTTGGGCGCGGGGTCTGACGTGCCGCGGAGCGACTTGAGGCTTCGGGCGAGGCTCTCCGCGTCCCCCGGTCCCGAGGGCCGCGGCTCCGCGCCCTGCATCAGCGCCACGAGCACGACGAGCGGATGAACGACACCTGTCATCGCCATGAGACTCCTCCTTCGAGCCGGGCGCCGGTTTCCGGCGCGCCGGGCAGCGCCGGCTTGCGGATCCCTGCGTCGCTCTTGAACCCCGATTGCACGGCCTTGTTCCTCGGCTCCACCCCGGGACCGCCTTGAAGGTGCGCACAAAACCTTGCTGGTGCGTCCTTTGCAGGCGATTCGCGTTTCGCCTACGATGCTCGGCGTCGAGAATCGTCGCGGGATGCCATCCCACGGAGCCCTTCCATGCATGCCGTTCGTCGAAGGATCTCCCGGTGCGTCACCGCGGTTCGGTCAGGTTCGGCCGCCGTGCTGCTTCTGCCTCTCCTTCTCGCGGGGGGCACCGCGCAGCAGCCGTGCGCCGCGCTCGTGTTCGATGCGACCTCGGACTTCGTCCGCGTTCCGCCCCACGCGAGCCTCGACGCCTTCGGCGACTTCACCCTCGAGGCCTGGGTGAAGCCGATGGGCGTGACGACATTCCTCACGATCATCGGTAAGGCGAACTCGACGGCGCCCAGGAGCTACCACCTCGGCACGGACCAGATCGACGCAAACGGATGGCGCCCCCGGATCTACCTGAATCACCTGCACCCCCCGAACTCCCCGTTCTCCATGTATGCGCCGGCCGTGATTCCGTTCGGGGCCTGGCATCACATCGCCGCCACGCGCCTTGGCGCCACGGTGAAGCTCTACGTCGACGGGACCGCCGTCAACTCGGCCAGCTACAACGTGCCCCTCGGCTCGAATCCCACGGTTCCAGTCGTCATCGGTGGTGACATGGTTGGGGCGGCTGCGAACGGACTCATCGACGACGTGCGGATCTGGAACATCGGGCGCACGGACGCACAGATCGTCTCTTCGATGAACGGCGAGCTCACGGGTCTGGAACCGGGGCTCGTCGGGTACTGGCGCTTCAACGATTCGTGGGGGCAGGTCGCCGCGAACTCCGCGCTTGCGACGGGCGCCGCCGCCGACGGGACGCTGGGCGCCACGACCGCGGTCGGGCCGGACGACCCGGGATGGACCAACGTCGGGTTGCCGCTTCCGTGCCCGACGCCGGCCGGCGCCTGCAACACGCCCTGCGCGTCTCTCATCGTCAACGGCACGGGAGCCGGCGGGTGCGGCCCCTTCTCCGTCGCGGCGCCCGCGGGCTCCATCCTCAGCTTCGACTGGATCGGCCCGGTCAACCAGCAGCTGGCTCTGTTCTCCTCGCCCACCATGCTGGTCGGACAGATCCTCGGACCCGTGGTGGTCGATCTTTCCCTGGGCGGGCTCGTCGTGGTCTTCAACCCCTATGATCCTGTTCTCGGCCCCTTCTTCCGCACCGGGGTCAGCGGCACGAGTCTCCAGTCGCTGGCGGTTCCATCCGGGATGAGCGGAATGGTCCTGAACGTCCAGGGAGTCGTCTTCGACACCGCGCCCGCATGCCCGGGCGGACCTGGCTTCGCCACCACGGCGAGCTTCTCGATCCAGTTCTGAGAGCGATCGCGTCCCTCCCGCAGGCTCGCGCAATCCCGGTCAGCCGTGGATCGATGATCTTCATCGACGAGATCCACGCTCCGCAGGTCCGGCTCATGGAGCTGCTCTACGAGGCGCTTCGATGCGGCGCCCTGACGCTGCTCGTGACCGAGCCGGCGGAGGCCTCGGGGCTCCGGGTCACGGGAAGCGCCGCGGACCTGCCGGCGGGGGTGGCCCACGGGGCCGCTCGGCTGTTGCACGTGCGGACGGGGAGAGGGATGGAGCGGGAGGCCGCTACGGCGTGACGGCGGCAGAAGAGGGTCAGTGACACGACCTGGCGGGGCGGAGCCCGAGACTGTGGCTCTGGCTCTCGGGCGTGTACGCGTAGCGGTTGCCTGACCGCGCGGAGGAGGCGAGGGCACCGAAGCCGCCGCCGCGGTCCACGCGGCTGCGAGGGAAGGAGATGGTCCGCAGGCCATCTCCAGCTCGCGGCCGAAGCTCCTCGTAGCGCCCATGGCCGTCCCGGCACCACTCCCACACGTTTCCGTACAGGTCATGGAGCCCGAAGGCATTCGCCCGGAATCTTCCGACGGGAGCGTGCACGGTGTACCCGTCATCGAGCCACAGCTCGTAGGTCCAGCCCGCCGGGCCGCCGTTCTTCTTGCAGAAGGCGTCCGCGAGGTTCGCAGCCCCCCGGAGCGTCTCCTTCTCCGACCCCGTCCACCATGGAGTCGGCGTCCCGCCTCGTGCGCCATACTCCCACTGGGCCTCGGTCGGAACCTCGAGACCGAGGCGGTACATCGCCTCCCGGCACATTTCCCAGTTCACCTGCTCCACCGGATGACGAAGGTCCGTGGCAGTCCCCCCGAACTTGGTCCCGGGGCCGTAGGTGCTCGGATTCCGCCCTTGCGTCCGGACCCACTGACCCTGCGTCATCTCGTACTTCGACAGGAAGAACGGTGCGAGGACTACCTCGTGCACCGGTCCCTCGTTGTTGCTCCCGACGGGGTCGTAGTTCGGCTTCCCGGGATCCTCCTTCTGCGTCCCCATCAGGAAGCTCCCGCCGGGAAGCAGCACCAGCACGATCCCCATCGACTCC
>CAYQRN010000108.1:0-14827 GCA_964419995.1 uncultured Planctomycetia bacterium | reverse complement strand
CCTCCGCAATCCCTTTGGTCCCGGCTTCCTTCTGAGCGTCGTCGAGACGGCTGCTGGTGCGGCCGCGGCCACCGGCATCGTGGAGTACGTCGGTCCGGGCGGCACCTTCATCCTCGCCAGCGACACCCAGCTCCCATTGCCCGGCGACTTCGGCATGAACGAGGATGGCGCAGGCGGACTTCTCCTCGCCACCGGCGCCTCCGTCGTCCGGATCACGCAGGGAGCCACGCCCTGGCCGCTCGGAAGCCTGAGCGCGCCGGCGTCCTTCCCCCAGGGCGGCGTCCTGGTCGCCACCGTGAGCGGCCGCCCCTTTGCCCTCTCGCCGTTCATTCTCGCCGCGGATCTGCCCCTCGGTCCGCCGGCCTTCCCTCTCGGCGTCCATCCCATCCCGCCCTACGGCACGGCCGCCACCAGCCTCGGGCTCCTGCCGAGTTTCGTCGCCCTCGAGGACGGTCTCGGGCTGTTCACGCCCGGACCCACGCCCGCCGGCTTCCTCCTGCCCTCCGGCCAGCGCAACCTCTCCTATCCGATTCCCCTCGGCGCCGCGGGCATCACGATCGTCGCCGAGGCGTACATCGTGGATTCCCAGGCGCCGAACGGCACCTTCTGGATCTCGGGACCCGCCTTCGTGACGTTCACCCTCTGAACCGCCCGCCGGTCGGGAAGCGCGCGATTCCGTGTTTTCGAACCTGACCCCCGGCGACAAGAAGAGGTTTCGGCATCTTCACGGCGGCGAGAAGGAAGAGCGATGACCTCGAAGCCGGCGCGCCGGGGAGGGCCGGCGGCCCCCCGATCCGCACCTGCTCATCCGCCGGTTCGTCCGCGCATCGCCGTCCTCGGCCGGGCGGAGATCAGTTCGGAGGGAACGCCGCGTTGATGGTCATGACGGAGAGGCTCCGGACGGTGGCGTAGGGGATGAACCCGTATGCCGGCGCCAGGTTCGTGTAGAGGCTCGCCACCTTGGCCACCTGATTCACGTATTCGACGGCGAAGACGGGGAGTCCCGCCGCCGTGAACTGTCCGAGGTCCGCGAGGACGGCCGTCTGGGGGTTCAGCGCGTTGTTCATGGCGTTCGGACCGAAGTAGAAGGTGTCTTCGGCGCCGATGCCGTCGAGCGTCGCGAAGCTTCGGGCCTTCTCGTGGGCGGCGAGTGCTGCCGGCGAGGCGAAGCCCGGCGCCAGCGTGTCGGCCGGGTACCACGCGGCGTCGAAGATGTTGGAGCCGTTCTGCGGGAGGACGAGGAAGTCGGGCCGCCCGCGGGTGATCCGGGCGTGGAAGGCGATCTCGAGGAGGAAGCGCACCATCTCGCGCGCGGCGTCGCGCTTCTCATTCGTTCCCCCCTCCTCGGCGGGCCCGAAGAACTCGAAGGCGTCGACGATGTCGAGCCAGACTCCGTCGAAGCCTTGGGCGAGGACGCGATCGAGATACGACACTCCCACGGCCGCGTTCCCGTAGAGTACGACCTCCTTCCACTCGGGCATCCAGTAGCGGACCTTGTGGTTGCCCGGCCACTGGGGATTGGCCGAGGCGAGGAGCGAGGGCGAGATGGCGCCCCAGTACCAGCGATAGTCCTCGGCTTCACCGATGGACATGTAGGCGAGCCGGATGCGGCCGGGTTCGGCGGGGCTCCGGAGAGCGGCGATCTCGGCCGCGGTGAACTCGAGGAGCCCGTCCCGCGAGTGATCGATGACGCAGAGGTCGAAGGCGCTGGCCGCGATAGGGGCGAGATCGAGGTCGGCTCCGCCGGGGCCCTGGAGCTGGTACGTGAAGTCGTCGACGGTGGCGAGGGGCTGCGGGGGGGCGAATCCCACGGCGACGGTGTTCGTGAGAAGTGGAACGCCGCCGGCGGTCAGGGCGAGGGCCTGGACGTGGACGGTCTGTCCGACCGGCGATGGCGCCGACGGCACGACGAAGGTGATCGCGGCAGTCGCGGGGCCGCCGGCCCCGAGCTGGAGGAGGATGAAGGCGGGCGAGAGGCCGAGCCCGACGGTGAGGCCGCCGGCGGTGGCAGGGCCGGGCACGGTGTCGGCGCCGATCCAGACCTGCGAGCCGGGCGGAGCCGTGACCTCGAACGTGAGGGGCTTCCCGGGTTGCGGCCGCCCGGTGACGAAGAGCGACGCCGTTCCCTGGCCGCGCGCGAGGGGGGAGACCAGCATGGTCAGCCCGAGCAGGGCTGCGACGGGAATCCGGCGGTGCGGGCGGCGTCCAGGCATGAGGCGACCTCCGTTCCACGGACCTGCGGTGACCGGTCGAGTCTACCCGGATGCTCCACGAACACGAGCGGGGGCGCTCGGCGTTCGTGAACTGTCCGGGTGAGGAGGGCCGTCACGGCGTTCCGGCCGAGCGGCTCGACCGGGGGTGGCGCAGGGGCTCTCGTCAGCCGCCGAGGCGATCGGCCGTGCGGCAGAGCGTTCCGTAGTAGGTCTCGACATCCTCGGCGAAGAGGGCTGCGCCGAAGATCTCGGCCTCGGTCTCCGATGCGATCTCGCCCCAGTTGACCCGGACGAGCTGGTAGGCGACGAACCGGGCGGCGGCGGCGATGTCCCGCCGGAGCGCTTCGTGGAGGGCGATGCGAAAGCCTTCGGAAGGCCGTTCCCCGAGGGGGATGAGAGCTGCGGGTTCGCCGGGCTCGAGATCGGGATCGCCGAATCGGATCTCCACGGGGTATCGGACGATCTCGCGATCGGCGAGGAGCGCGGCGAGCCCGACCTCCGACGCGGGATCCGGAAGGCGGAGACGCGCGTCCTCGGCCTTCATCCGGAGATGGTCGTGGAAGGCGCGGGTCGCCTCCTCCGCCGTCGGTTGCCGGGCGTCTGCCGTCATGGGCACCGTTCCGCGGTCAGTCCTTCCTGTACCGCTTCTCGAACTCCTCGATGGCCTTGCGGCGCGCGGCCTGCTCCTCCGGATCCATCTTGTCGAGGAACCAGCGGTGGTTCTCGGACCCGAGGATCTCCTCGAGGCGCGCCGTGAGCTTCCTTGCAGCCTCCACCCTGACCGGGTCGCCCGACGCGGCGCCCTTCTCGGCCATCTCCCGGAGCTTCGGCACGTAGTGCGTGTAGAAGTTGCGGGCGATCTCGTACGTGCCGTGCCAGTGCGTGTAGTCCGGCGCCTGCATGGCCACGGCGTGGCGCGCGCGCCGGCCCTCGTGGTGCCAGAGCTCGAACCAGATCCAGTCGATCTCGTGGCTGAACTCGGCCTTGTGCTCCTTGAGGGGCTTCGCGAGCTCGTAGAGTTCCTTGCCGGGCTTGGCGAACTTGTCGTGGTAGAGGTCGATCAGGGAGTCGTACTGAACGTAGAAGTTCTCGACCCACTTGCTGTTGTGGCAGGCCGTGCAGACGTCCTGCATCTTCTGCCGCCTTACCTGCCACGGGACGTCCTTCCCGGGGAGTCCCATCTTCGCGTCGGCCTCCTCGGGCCGGACCGAGATGGCGGGGCGGTTGTTCCAGCTGATGCGGAGGCCGATGTCGTGCGTGACCGGCTGGGTCCGCGTCGCCGACATGTGGCAGGTCGCGCAGGTCGGAGCGGCCCAGTAGTCCTCGCCCACGATCCACTTGGCGCTCCCGAGGTTCATCTTGTCCACGTGGGAGAAGAAGGCGATGCCGTGCTTCGACTCCTCGTAGATCTCCTTCTGCGGATGGTCCGGCCCGAGGTGGCACTTGCCGCAGGTATCGGGGTGGCGCGCCTGGGCGGCCGAGAACTCGTGCCGCGTGTGACAGGCGTTGCAGGAGCCCTCGGAGCCGTCCGGGTTGATGCGGCCGATGCCGCTGTTCGGGTAGGTGGCCGGGTCGATCTTCCCGCCGGGGAGGATCCTGATCTCGCTCCCGTGGCACTGCCAGCAGCCGTTCACGGCGGCCGAGGATGTCCCGCCAGGGAAGGCCGGGGTCACGAGGCCGCGATTGCCCTCGACGACCTCGGCGAGCGTGTTGTCGAGGGAGCCGAGGATGCGGCCGCCCTTGGCGTGGTGCGAGCTCGCGAACTCCTGGACCTCCTTCGAGTGGCAGCGGGCGCAGTCCTTCGGGGTCACGAGCATGGAGATCGTGGCGCCGTAGTGCTCATAGGCGTCGGCATCGCTCTTCTCGGCGGCATGGCACTCGTAGCAGCCGACGTTGGCCCGGTAGTGCTTGCTCTCGCCCCACTGCTGGTAGATGCCGAGATTCTCCTTCTTGTGGCAGTCGACGCACTCGCGGCTCGCCTTCGAGAGCTCGGGGAGCCCGATGGCCTGGGCGGCGAGATCCGTCGCCCCGGCGAGGAGCGAGAGGACGGACAGCGCGGCGGAGATGCCGGAGGGGATGCCTGTCGCGGTGGAACGTCGCATGGTGCGTCTCTCCTTTCAGATCCCGCCGGCGGGTCCGCCGCCGAACGGTTCGAGGGGGTACTTCCGGTCCTCCGTCAGCTGACCGGACAGGACGGGAACGGTGACGCGCACGAAGATCGTGTAGAGGAGGAGGCCGAAGGCCCAGATGCCGAGGCAGACGAGGGTCTCGTTCCAGGTGGGGCCGTACTCGACGATCTCGCCGAGCGGCGAGGGAACGAACGCCGGGATGATGAGGCCCATGCCCTTCTCGATCCAGATTCCGGCGACCATGGCGGCGCAGGCGGCGTTGAGCCATGCGATGCGGCGGTGGGCCGGCGTGAAGAGGACGGCGAGGGCGAAGACGTCGAGGGCGAGGGCGCTCCAGATCCAGGGGACGAGCGCGCTGTGGCCGTGGAGGCCGAAGAAGAGATAGCGCGTGGAGATGGCGTGGGCCGAGCCGGCGTAGAACTCCGTGAAGATCTCGCAGCCGAGGAGGAAGGCGTTGATCGTGAAGGCCACCGTCATGATGCGGCGGAGCAGATCGATGGCGCCGTCGGGGACGGCGTAGCTCGTGGAGCGGCGGATGATCTGGAGCGTCAGGATCATGAAGGCCGGACCGCCCGCGAAGGCCGAGGCGAGGAAGCGCGGTGCGATGATGGCCGAGTTCCAGAAGGGGCGACCGCCGAGCCCCACGTAGAGGAAGGCCGTCACGGTGTGGATGCTGATGGCCCAGATGATCGCGATGAACACGAAGGGGATGTAGAAACGGCGGCCCGGGCGGCGGCGGCGATAGGCGCACCAGACGAGGTAGCCGATGATGTGGAGGTTGAGGAGGAGGTAGCCGTTCAGGACGACGACGTCCCACGTCAGCATGGAGATCGGGAAGTTGAAGCGGCGGAAGAGATGGACGAAGCGGTCCGGGCGGCCGAGATCCGCCGTGACGAAGAGGAGGCACATGATGACCGCCGCCACGGCGAGGAGCTCGCCGAAGATGACGAGGTCGTGGAGTTCCTTCCGGCGGTAGATGTACACCGGGATGACCATCATGGCGGCCGCGGCCGCGAGCCCCACGAGGAACGTGAAGTTGGCGATGTAGAGGCCCCAGGAGACCTGGTCGGTCATTCCCGTGAGGGCCAGGCCTCCGGCGAGCTGGCGGCACCAGGCGTTGAGCCCGAGGAGCGCGACGACAGAGAGAGCCAGCATCCAGACGCGATAGCGCCAGTCCCCGATGAAGGAGAGCGCGAAGCACCGTCCGAGGAAGCGCAGGTAGGCGCGCATGGTCATCCTCTCCCGTGTCCGTCAGCCTCCCTGCGCGGGACGGTCCTTCTCGTCGAAGTAGTAGAAGAAGCGGGGAAGCGTGCCCACTTCCTGCTTGAGGACGAAGACGCGGCGCGTGGCGAGGATCCGCGAGACTTCGCTCTCCGGATCGCGGATGTTCCCGAACTTCCGTGCGCCGACGGGGCAGACGTCGAGACAGGCCGGCATCCGTCCCTCGCGCGTGCGGTGGAGGCAGAAGTGGCACTTCTCCATGACCCCCGCCCGGCGAGGACGGTTCGAGAGGTAGCTCATCCTCGGGTTGAGCTTCTCCGAGGGCACCTTCGGCTCGGCGAAGTTGAAGCGCCGGGCGAAGTAGGGGCAGGCGGCGGCGCAGTAGCGGCAGCCGATGCACCAGTCGTAGTCGATGACGGTGATCCCGTCGGGCTCCTGCCAGGTCGCCTCGACGGGGCAGACCTTGACGCAGGGCGGATTGGCGCACTGGTGGCACTGCACCGGCATGTAGTAGTGCCTGTCGTCCGGCACCGTCGGGCGGTCGTAGTGGTGGTTCCCCTTCTCGATGTCGAGCGTGCCGCGGGGCATCTCGAGGACTCGGATGTACTGGATCTCGGGGTCGCGGCTCTGGTTGTTCTCGGCGACGCAGGCGTGGACGCAGCGGCGGCAGCCGATGCAGGCGCCGAGGTTGAGGGCGTAGACGAACTCGACGCCGTCCATCGGGCGGATGTCCCGGATCTCGGGGCGGAGGCCGTGGCGCTTCTCCACCTCGGCGGAGATGCGGCGGAGGACGCCGGCCATGTCCGAGGGCGACATCTCCTTGTAGTGCTTCTGGAGGAGCGTCTCGAGGGTGAAGTCGCCGGAGTCGAGGAGGCGGAGGGGTTCGAGGGCGGCGGCGAAGGCGGCGAGCCCGCCGGCGGCGCCGAGAGACGCCCGGAAGAAGCTCCGTCGCGAGAGCCGTCGATTGGCGTTCATCGTCGGGTCTCCGGGCCATGATCCGGGGGGGCGGCGCCGGACGGGCTGCCGGCGAAGCGGCGCAGGGCCTCCATGAGGGGATCCGGCGTGCCCGCGTCGTGGTCGTGCTCCGAAGGTCCGCCCATGCGAAGCGTGTTGGGGCCCGGAAGGGGCGCCACGGGCGACATGGCGCCGCGGTGCGGAGCGTGCGGGTCGTGGCACTGGGTGCAGCGCAGGCGCGTCCGTTCAGGTCGCCGCGGGTCCCAGGTGCCCGTGGCGCGACCGTGGACGCCAGCTTCCCAGTCCCGGTGCCGGCTGCTGTGGCACTGGGCGCAGAGCGCGACACCCTCGGAGTAGGGGAGCGGAGTGCCATCGATCCGGGCGAGCTGATCGCGATCCGTCCAGTGGTGGCACGTCGAGCACTTGACGTTGGGGCCGTGATCGAGGACGAGACCGCCGTGCTGCTGGAGGACTCGTGGCCGGTCGTCGGTGCTCTGGAAGAGGCGATGGCAGTCCATGCAGGTCCGGTCGAAACCGCCGAGGGTCACGCGGGGCGGATCCGAGGCGAGATCCCGGCGCGGGCCGGGGTCGATGGCCGCCGCCGCGACGGAAGGGGAGAGCGCCGGCGGAACCGTGGTCAGGGCGGGCCCGAAGACGAAACATGCGGCGAGGACGAGGAACGCCGGCCCGATGAGCCAGCCGGGGACCCAGGCGGGCGTGCGGGGGGTGTTCTCCGGGGCCGGCCTCACGATGACTCCTCAGCTCGCGGACGCCGACCCGTGGGATTCTCCCCACCCCCGCCGCGACGCTTTCCGCGGCGAACGCGGGGGTTCCGGGGTTTCCGGGGGTCCTGCTCCAGTCCATATTCCGTCCAAGCAACCCTCGGGCCAAGATCGCCCGAGCGCCGTCGGAGCTCCGGGGGGCCGCGAACGACGGACAGAGGCCGGTTGCGGGCGGCCGTGGAGGGGGGGGCGGCGCACTCCGGCCGACATCCGGAAACGAGATCACCCGGAGCCGCAGGACGGCGCCGGGTGATCCGATGTTGCTGAGGCCTGATGTCGGGGTCAGGGAATCGTGATGTTGTAGGTCACGTCAAGGACGAACCAGGGGTAGAACAGATTCTCCGAGTGGATGTGGATAACGTGCTGGCCGGGCGTCAAAGGCCGGAGAATGAGGTAGATCCCGTCGGCGGCGCAGGGATAGATCGGACCCGTGGGATAGCCCCAGAGCGCGGCGAGCGTCGGTTCGAGCTCGCACACGAACGGAGGCGATGGCGCGCGGTAGCTCTCGAGGTTCTGGATTGCCGTGCCATCCACCGTGACCGACATGTTCGTTGCCTGATCGATGATGTAGTCGCAGACCTGGAGCAGCTGGGGGTAGCTCATCGATCCTGCGGCGTAGCCGAGCGGATCGAAGCCGTAGACGTTGTCCCACTCCTGATTCATGACGGGCACGAGGATCTTCTTGCCGCGCGGGATCGTGACGTTGCGGGTCACCTGGTCTCCGTAGGTTCCCGCCAGGAACCACACCGGGCCCGACTGGCCGAGGTGGCCTGCGGCGCCCGTGGGGTCCATCACGGGGTTGAGAGCGGGGTCGGCGGGGAAGGACGTGGCCCACTGCCACCAGCGGGCGTTCCACCAGCCGTACGAATGGCCACCCGGCCGGGCGTGGATCGGGATGACGCCCGGGTTGGGGTTGCCGCATCCCTGGGCAACGAGGGCGGGCATCAGGACGCTCATCGCGACGGCGACGATGGCGATCGCAACAGCGGACGTCGATCGGTTCATTCGGGACTACTCCTCTCCTGCTGGACGGCGATGCAGCAACGCCGCACGTTCGTCGGTGCCGCGACGTCGCGGCGCCGGTGGGCGCGTGACTCGATTCGGCGGACGGTTCCGCCGGTAACCCATTCCACGATTGGCCCGACCGTGACAGCCGTTTCACGGGGGGCGGTGTTTGGGCAGCGCACGCCAGGCCGGCACGGCGCGCCGGCGCATGACCGCAAGCGTCCACTGCATGAGGGTTTGCGTCCTATTCGCTCCCTATGTACTATCAGCCCATGCCCGAACAGGACGGAGCCAGGCGCGGAGCGGACGGTGGACCTTCCGGCGTACGGCGCCGGCGGCCGAGCGCGCGGGGCGAGGACTCGAGGCGTGTCCGTGGCGCGCTGGCGGGCGACTCCCGCGACCTCGAGTGGATCGTGACACGGTTCTCGCCGCTGGTCGCAGCGCAGATCTCGTTTCGTCTCGGGGCCGTGGGCTCGCGACGCGTCGATGTGGACGACGTCCTCGCGGAAGTGTGGCTCGTGACCTTGTCGCGACTCGGCGACCTGCGGCCGCGAAACGGGCGCTTCACCCCGGTCCTGCTGGCGTTCCTCGCGTCGACGGCCTTGAACACGGTGAACCGCCACCTCCAGCGCCTCGCGCGGCAGGCGCGACGGTCGGGAGACGTCCAGCCGGGTCCTGCGGAGCACAGTGGCTTCGACGACGTCCTCGGACTCACCCTCGCCGACGCGACCAGCGTCATCTCGCGGGCGGCGCGCAACGAGACGGTGCTGGCCGTGCAGCGGGCGATCGCCGCCCTTCCCGAGATGGACCGCCAAGTCATCGTCCTGCGGGTGGTCGAGGGGCTGACCAACGTCGAGGCGGGTGCCGAGCTTGGCGTCGCGCCGAACACCATCGCCCAGCGCTACCGGCGCGCACTGAGTCGCCTCAGGGTCGTATTGCCTGCTTCTGTCTTCGACGACATCGGCCGTGCGTGACGCCGGATCTCACCAGACGTAGCGCTGGACGTTCCACGCGCCAGGGATTCCGGATGCGCCCATCGTCATGGCGCTGAAGTCCCACGCTTGCCCGGCGACGGCCCCAGCGACCGCAGCGGGCACGACGAAGGGCTCGGCCGGGAAGAGCGGTGAAGATACGCCAGCCACCCAGTGAAGGGGGTTTCCGGGAGAGGCCACGGGATTGCCGAAGAGGATCTGCCACGTCACGAGGTCCGGCAGGATGCCGAAGACCGGCCCGTAGGTCGCGCAAGACGTCGTCGTCGTGGAAACGAGCAGCCATCCCTCTGTCGTACCGGCCGGAATGCCGGAGAGGCGGATCTCCCGGTCGCCGGAGAGCGTGGTCGATATCGAGAGCGCAAGGGGCTGTCCTACGAGGGCGAGGCCGGCGGCGCTCTGTCCCGTCGATGGATTCGTGGAGACCGTCGCAACGAGCGCGGGCACGCCGCCTGCGTTGGGAACGCGCCAGACGCGGAAGTACGTGCCTCCGGGCGAATCGCCGACGAGGAAGTCGCCGTTGAGGTCGGCGATGACCGAGTTGGGCACGGGGATCGCGGCCGCCGGCGTGAGATCCTCGATCGTGCCGCACGGGCTGATGCGCACCAGGCGGTTGTTGGGTCCGATCGCCGCGATGAGTGAGGTCGAGCGAGGATCCCGGATGATCGACGTCGTGTACCAGCTGAACGTCGCGACGGGGACCACTCCGCCCGCGGCCGTGTACTTCAAGACCTGGGCGTCGTTCCCGATCCACCAAGTTCGCGTGTGCGGATCGTAGGTTCCCGCGTTCAAGGTGTATCCCCAGGCGGCGAAGGCCGGCGTGGCGAAGGCCATGACACCGGACGCAAGTTCGACGGTCTGGACCGCGTCCGAGGCTGCGTCGAACATGTGGATCCTGCCGGTGCCCTCCCAGCACATCTGGGCGATCTCGCCCGGGAACATCCCGAACGCGGGCACGAACGGAGTCCAGGTTGCTGTCGTGGCCGTGACCATCGTGGCCCGCCCGAGGAACCCGAAACCTCCGATGATGAACGAATTCGGAGAGGAGGGATCCCAGAGAATCGACTGCGATGTGGCGCTGCTGTAGCTTCCGAAGTACGGCGCGTTCGTGATCGTCACGGCATTCACCGCGCCGTTGGCCTTCCGGACCCAGAACTTGTTCGTCTGGAAGCCCACGATGCCGAGGTCGCCGGACTGAAGAACCTGCGCCGGAAGCGGCGCTCCGAGGATCCATCCGACGACCGCGACGATGACGAGGCTCATCCCGGCATGCGAGCGGCTCATGTGCGCATCCTCCTGTCCCTCGCCGGAGAGATTCTCCGATTGACGCCGCGCCCTGGTTCCGGAGGGGAAGGCGATGAATCCCGTGAAGCGGCGGGGCGCGCGCAGATTCGCGGGGCGGCAGTCTGCAGAGCACTATCCTCTGAGCGGCCCGACCGTGACAGCGGTCTCGCCGGCCGTACGACGGGGCGCCTCCACGGCATGTCGACAGGATCGGACGATGATCAGCCGCAACCCGCGACCGGTCATGCGCCCTCGGACGACGCCGGGCTGACGAGGATTGGGCAGCGGGACTCGCGAGTTCACCGAGGATGTTCCGTTTCAACCGCGGGGGCGGGCGGTAGAATCCCCCGCGCCGGCCAGAGTGCGGGTCGAAGAGCACCTGGCGGCGCGAGAGACGACAGCGTGAAGGCCAATCTTCCTTCCATCCTCGGCGGCGTCGTGATCGGCCTTCTCATGGCATTCCTCGTGGATCGCGGGAACCCGGGCCACATGGGAATCTGCGGGGCCTGCTTCCTCCGGGATGCGGCGGGAGCGCTCGGACTCCACCGTGCGGCGCCCGTCCAGTACTTCCGGCCGGAGGTGGCCGGTGTCGTGCTGGGCGCCCTGGCCGCGGCTCTGGCCTCCCGAGAGTTCCGATCCCGGGGTGGCGCAGCGCCCTTCTTCAGGCTCATCATGGGGGCCTTCGTCACCATCGGTGCCCTCGTCTTCCTCGGCTGTCCGTTCCGCATGCTCCAGCGCCTCGGTGGTGGCGACCTGAACGCCGTCTTCGGGCTCGCGGGGCTCGTGGGCGGCATCGGCGTCGCGCTCGCACTCGTCCGTGCGGGGACTTCGTCGGGGAGGTCGTCGTCGCAGCCCCGGGCGGCAGGATTCCTCCTGCCCCTGCTCCTTGCCGCGGCGGTGGCGGCGCTTGCCATCGGGTCGCCTCTTCTCCAGGCGAGCCGGACAGGGCCGGGATCGCAGCACGCGCCGTGGCTCCTCTCGCTCGGGGCGGCGGCGATCGCGGGTGTTCTCCTCCAGCGCCTGCGTTTCTGTACGCTCGGAGCCTTCCGCGGCCTCGTCTTCCACCGCGATCTGCGACTCTTCGCGATGGCGGCGGGCATCATCGTCGCCTATGGCGCGGCGTCGGCCGCCTTCGGGCGGTTCCATCCCGGAATGGACCAGCAGCCCATCGCCCACACCGAGACGCTCTGGAACATCCTCGCCATGGTCCTCGTGGGACTTGCTGCGTCGCTTGCCGGCGGCTGTCCCGTCCGGCAGATGGTCATGGCCGGCGAGGGGGATGGGGATGCTGCCGTCACGCTGCTCGGGATGATCCTCGGGGGGGCGTTCGCTCACAACTTCGGCCTGGCCGCGAGCCCCTCCGGAGTGCCGGGGGCTGGAAAGGTCGCCATCGTGGCGGCGATCGTCTTCTGCCTCGGCGCCGGCCTCGCCATGCGAGCCCGATCCGCCGGGGAGCACGGCCATGCCTGACGCCATCGACGCCCGGGGACTCTCCTGCCCCGAGCCGAGCGATCTTGCCTATCGGGCCCTGGCCGGGCGCCGGGCGGCGACTCTGCGCATCCTCGTCGACGATCCCGCATCGCGGGAGCAGCTCGAGCGCCTCGCGCGCCAGTTCGACTACACGATCCGCGTCACGCGGGCGGGAGACCACGACGACATCATCCTCGAAAGGCGGGGCGCGTGAACGCCGCGGACCAGCGCAAGGCGCAGGGTCTCATCGCGGACCTGCGGCGCTTCCGTGGCGGCGTCTGCGGAGCGTGCGGCGGCGAGCTCCCCGGATTCGATGTCCTCGCGTCGTCGGTCCTCGGATTCCGGGACGCCCCCCGCTGCATCCCATGCCTCGCGAAGGACCTGGATCGCGACGGGGCGGATCTCCGCGCGGAGCTCGCCCGCTACATGGATGAACGCCCCTGCTACGGGGCAGCCCTCGAGTTCCTCCGAACCGGCGTGGAGCCTGCGGAGGGCTGAACGGAGGCGCCCGGGTTGATCCGGCGGGGTCGCGGGGTCAACGTGCCTTCCCTCGAAGAACCCGGAGACCAGCTGCCGCCATGGCCGGAACATCGTCGCACGCCCGTTGTCTCGCGATCCTGCTCGTGCTGTCGCTCGCGTCCGCCGCTGCGTCCCAGGAGAGCGCTCCCGAAACCCGTGGCGCAGCGGACACCCGGCCGGCCCCCGAAAGCGGTCCCTGGGACGTGGCCGCGCGCCACGGGCCCGTGCGGGACGTCGCCTTCTCCACATCCCAGGGAACGTGGATGAACCTCGATGTCTCGCCCGACGGCCGCGAGATCGTCTTCGATCTCCTCGGCGATCTCTACACGCTTCCCATCGAGGGAGGGCAGGCAAGACTCCTGAGAGGCGGCGTTCCCTTCGACGTCCAGCCCCGCTACAGCCCCGACGGCCGTCTCATCTCGTTCACGAGCGATGCGGGCGGCGGCGACAACATCTGGGTGATGGACCGGAACGGCGGGGCGGCTCGCCAGGTGACGAAGGAGTCCTTCCGCCTTCTCAACAACGCCGCGTGGACTCCCGACTCGCGCTATCTCATCGCGCGCAAGCACTTCACCTCGACACGGTCCCTCGGCGCCGGCGAGATGTGGATGTACCACCTCGCGGGCGGGGACGGCGTGCAGCTCACGGTGAAGCGGACGGAGCAGAAGGACGCTGGCGAGCCCTGCGTCTCGCCCGACGGTCGCTACCTCTACTTCAGCGAGGACATGACGCCCGGGGGCAGCTTCGAGTACAACAAGGACCCCCACGCGGGCATCTACGTCATCCGGCGGCTCGACCTTCGCGACGGCCGGCTCCGGACAGTCGCGGAGGGGCCGGGCGGTGCCGCCCGGCCCCAGATCTCGCCCGACGGCCGGACCCTGGCCTTCGTGGCCAGGGCTCGCTTCGCCACGGCGCTTTGCGTCATGGACCTCGAGACGGGGCGGGCCCGGCGGCTCTGCGAGAGCCTCTCCCCCGACCAGCAGGAAACCTGGGCGGTCTTCGGCGTCTACCCGGGCTTCGGCTGGATGCCGGACGGGTCGGCTCTTGTTGTCTGGGCCCGCGGCGGGCTTTCCCGGTTCGACGCGCGGACCGGCGAGGAGGAGCGCATCCCCTTCCGGGCGGACGTGAGTCTCGAGGTGGCGGAGACGCTCCGCTTCCCGATCCGGATCGCCGATCCCGAGTTTCGCGTGCGGGTGACGCGGTGGCCGGACGTCTCTCCGTCCGGCGATCGGGTTGCGTTCACGGCGCTCGGCCACACCTGGATCAGAGATCTGCCGTCCGGAGCGCCGCGACGGCTCACTTCCGTCGAACGATTCGAGTACGCGCCGCGCTTCAATCCCGATGGGCGGTCCATCGTTCAGGCAACGTGGGACGATGACTCCGGGAGCGCGGTGGAGATCGTGGAGGCGGCCACGGGGGAGGCGCGCGTCCTCGTCTCCGGCCGCGGCCACTGCACGGAACCGACTTTCTCGGCCGACGGCACGATGATTGCTTGGCGGGAGACGACCGGGGACGACGTGCGCGGGTCATGCCGCGCGGCGCGCGCCGGGATCTGGATCATGCCCGCGGCGGGCGGAGTGCCCCGCCTCATTGCCGAGTCCGGCGCCCGTCCGACCTTCTCCGCCGACGGCCGGCGCCTCTTCGTACAGCGGGGCGCGGGCGAGGGAACGGAGTTCGTCGCGATCGACATCGAGGACCGCAAGGAGACCGTGCTGGCCTCGGGCCGGTACGTGACCGAGTACGCCCTCTCACCCGACGAACGGCACCTCGCCTTCGGGGAACTGTTCCACGCGTACGTCGTGCCCTTCCCCGCCTCGGGACGGAATGTCGCACTGTCGGCCGGCATGAAATCGCTTCCCGTGGCGCGCCTCTCGGGCGATGCCGGGGAGTTCCTGTCCTTCTCGGCGGACGGCACCCGCGTGCGATGGCACCATGCGCAGGAACTCTCGGAGGCTCGCCTCGACGCGCTGTTTCCGGAGCCCGGCGCGCTCCCGAGCCCGAATCCGCCGAAGGGCGTCTCCCGGGCCGAATCGACGTGGGACCTCGGGTTCACGGCGGCGGCGGACGTGCCCCCGACGGACGTCGTGTTCACGAACGCCACCCTCGTCACCATGCGGGGCGAGGAGATCATCCGGCGGGGCAGCCTCCACGTTCGAGGCGACCGGATCGTCGCGATGGGCGCCGATCTCGTTCCCCCTGCCGGGGCGCGAACGATGGACCTCGGCGGAGGCGTCGTGGTTCCGGGCTTCGTCGACATCCAT
>CAYQRN010000107.1:0-15385 GCA_964419995.1 uncultured Planctomycetia bacterium | reverse complement strand
CCCGGGGGCGGGAGGCGCGCCGCCTCGGTTTCGCCGATGCGCTCACCCTCGTGTTCCTCGGCCGGGCCCTCGAGCTCTCCGGCGATCTCGACGGCGCCGTGGAAGCCCTTTTCGAGGCGCGGGCGCTGGCCCCGGGGCATCCGCGGATCGCCGGGGACCTCTCGCGACTTCAGGCCCTCCGGTCCGCGAGTCCGAGATAGAGGCCCCCAAGTCCTTCCCCGGGAGCGGTTAGGGAGGAGGGGGGGGCTCGGCCGAAGGTCCTCCAAGATGCCGCTTGACTCGCGAAAAACGCCGTTGGTAGAATCCCGCCCATTCTAAGACGAGATGGAATGCCCCATTGCGGCCGGTACTCCCTGCCGACGGCCGCGGGTGGGCACGGTCGCAGGACTTGGAGAAAGAGGGTGCGACGCCCGCCGAGGGATCTCTCCTTCTTCATCGCTCGCTCGTGGTCGCCCGATCCGGCGCGGTTCACCGGATCCTTCTTCACAAGGAAAGGTGGAGAGATGACGTTCAGATCGCTTGTTTCCGGCGTGTGCATGGCGGCGGGTCTTTTCGGACTCGTCGTGCTCGGAGCCTGTTCCTCGGATGAGGCGGCATCCGGGACGGAACCCACCGCCAGCGATCCGGGTGCGATGGTCGTGATCGAGCAGCCGGCTCCTCCGGAGTCGCTGCGGCCCGTGGACGGCGCGCCTCCCGTCATGGCGCCGGCTCCCGGCGTCCAGGAAGGCGGCACGGACGCCACCTTCGAGCGGCTCCGCCAGGATCGGAGCCTCGCGCAGGAGCGGGATCTCCTCCTCGTCGATCAGTATCTCCGCTCCGCCGAGCGGTACCTCGAGCGCCTCGACTACGCCCGGGCGGAGGAGAGCGCTCTCCGGGCCCTCCAGGTCCGCCCCGAGCACCAGGGCGCCCTCGAGATGCTCCGGAAGGCCCGGGCGCTCCAGGGGGCGCCGCTCGAGTCCATGGAGGACGTGAACCGCTTCGTCGTCAGCAAGCGGTCGCTCATCCGGGAGCAGCAGACGGCCCTCGTCAACGACCACTTCGCCCGGGCCAACCAGGCCTACGCCCGCGGCGACTTCGCCGCCGCGAAGATCGAGCTCGAGAACGCCGAGCTCATCATGCGCTTCGATCCCTACCAGACGGACTTCGGACCGCTCCGCAACGACGTCATGCAGATGCTCTCCGAGACGGCGCGGCAGCTCGACACCCAGCGCCGCTCCGAGGAGCAGGAGCAGATGCGGGCGGCCTACCAGAAGCTCCGCGATGAGGAGATGACGCGGCTCGCGCGGGACGAGGAGAAGATCCGCGGTCTCATGAACGAGGCCTTCGAGGCCTTCGACCGCAAGGACTTCGACCAGTCGGAGTTCCTCGCCCGCCAGGTCCTCCGGATCCGCGCCGGCTTCGGCAAGGCCCGAGAGCTCGTGGAGTGGTCCCGCCGCGCCCGGCACGCCGAGTGGCGTGACGTCTACTACGCCGAGAAGCGCGAACGGTTCCGGCAGTGGATGGAGGACGTCCGCGAGCACCAGATTCCCTACACGGACCTCCTCCAGTGGCCTGCCCATGAGCGCTGGGAGGAAATCACGACCATGCGGCGGCGGAGCGACGCAGCCGAGCTGAGCCTCACCGAGAGCGAGCAGGTCCGGTACATCCGCCACAAGCTCGACAACGAGACGGTCTCCTGGACGTTCGGCGGCGAGACGCCGAAGACGTTCCTCGAGGTCATGCAGGACATCCGCAACCAGCGCGGCGTCAACATCGTCGTGGACCCGGAAGTCGTGAGCACGAAGGGCGAGGAGCAGATCAACATCGAGCTCCGCGAGATGGTTTTCGGCCGCGCGCTCAAGACCCTCCTTGCCGGTCTCGACCTCGTCTACACGTTCCGGAACGACGTCCTCTGGGTCACGTCCAAGGAGAAGGCCCACGGCACGCCGCTGCCGCGCATCTACGAAGTCCGCGACCTCACGATCTCCCTCGCCAATTTCCAGGCGCCGCAGCTCAAGCTCCGGCCCGGAGCGGCGGGCGAGACCGCCACGAAGGCCATCTGGGGCGAGGAGAAGGAGCGGAGCCAGGACACCCTGCCGGAGCGGCTCGTCGAGCTCGTGCGCGAGAACGTCGCGCCCGAGACGTGGGAGATGGAGGGCTTCGCGATCAACATCAACGCGGGCAACCTCGTCGCCGTGACCACGCCGGAGGTCCACGCGGCCATCGAGGACTTCCTGAACGAGCTGCGCCGCTTCACCAAGATCATCGTCCACGTCGAGTCGCGCTTCGTCTCGATCCGCCAGGGATTCCTCTCGGAGCTCGGCGTCGACTGGCGCGGCCTGGACGGCACGGGACCCGGCACGCTGGCGCTCCTCGATGACGTGACCAACGGCCCCGACGACAACGCCTCGGCGGGACTCGACAACAGCGGGCCGGGGATGCCGTTCGCGACATCGCTCTCCCCATCGGCCGGGGCGTTCTACAACGTCGGCCACGGCAACGGCGATATCCGCGGGCGCACCGAGAACATCTTCACGCGCCTGCTCGGCGGCTTCCTGACCAACACCGGCGGGGCGACGGTGGCCTTCACGTATCTCGACGACGTCGAGGTCCAGGCTCTCTTCCGCGCCATCGAGAAGACGACGCAGGCCAACGTCATCACCGCGCCGAGGCTCACGATCTACAACAACCAGCGCGCCAACCTGACGATCGTGAACCAGGTGTCCTACGTGAAGGACTACGACGTCGAGGTCGCCCAGACGGCGTTCATCGCCGACCCCCTCGTGGACATCGTCCAGGACGGGCTCGTGCTCGACGTGCGGCCCACGGTGAGCCATGACCGCAAGTACGTGACGCTGGAACTCCGGCCCACGGTGGCGACCCTCGGCCGGCCGATCCCGACGTTCGTGACGTCTCTCGCCGGCCTCACGACGCCGGTCATCATCGAGTTGCCCGAGATCCAGATCTCGAGCGCCGCGACGACGGTGCGCTGCCCCGACGGCGGCTACATCGTCATCGGAGGCCTCAAGAACATCTCGACGGTGGATCGCAGGAGCGAGGTGCCGATCCTGTCGGACATCCCGATCCTGTCCTTCTTCTTCAGCAAGAAGGGCCGGTCCGACGAGATCGACGATCTCATCATCGTGCTCCACGTCAACATCATCGACCTGGCGCACGAGGAAAACACCCTCATGAAGTAGAGCCCCTCCGGCGTCCCCGGCGCTCCGCCCGCTCCCTCCGCGGGGTCTTTGCCCCGAGGAGAGCGGGCGGCGCCGTTTCCGGGGGACGCTGTTCCGCCCTTCCGGGCGGTGATGTAGAGTAGGGGGATGACGTCGACGGGCAGCGAACCGGGCAAGCGGCGCCTCAGGGCCGTCTTCTTCGATATCGACGACACTTTCTTCTCCACGTCGAGTTTCGCGGAGCGGGCGCGGGAGAACAGCGTCGACGCCATGATTGCGATGGGTCTCAGCGCCGACCGGGAGACGGTGCTCCGGGAGCTCCGCGAGGTCATCTCGGAGTTCTCGTCGAACTACGAGCACCACTTCGATCAGCTCCTGCACCGGCTGCCCGCCGAGACGCGTCGCGGCGTCAACCCGGCGCTCCTGGTGGCCGCCGGGATCGTGGCCTACCACGAAACGAAGTTCCGCGAGCTCACGGCCTATCCCGACGTCCTCGACGTCCTCCGGATCCTTTCGGGATCGGGACTCCTCCTTGGTGTCATCACCGCCGGACTCACGGTGAAGCAGGCGGAGAAGCTCATCCGCCTCCGCGTGTACCCGTACTTCCACCCCGAGGCCATCTTCATCTCGGACCAGATCGGCATCAGCAAGCCGAACCCGAAGCTCTACCTCCGGGCCTGCGAGTCCATGGGCATCGCGCCGCGCGAGGCCATGTACGTCGGAGATCACCCGCGCCACGACATCGACCCGGCCCACGCCGTCGGCATGTGGACCGTCTGGAACCGCCGCGAAGGGCGCCATCTCTCGGAGGAGGGGGCCTCCCGCCCCGACTTCGTCATCTACAACTTCTGGGACCTGCTGGCCCTCCTGCGGTCGGATTTCGACGTGGCGCTTCCAGGGGCGGGCATCGCCGAAGCCGCCGGCTCCTGATGTGCGGCATCGCCGGTTACGCGGGCGACCCCGGGTCGCGGCCGGGCCCCCGGGAGATCGGACGCGTCCTGTCCGCGCTCCGGCACCGCGGGCCCGACGGCGAGGGGCATGAGTCCCGCGGCGCGGCGGTTCTTCTCGCCTGCCGCCTCGCGGTGACCGGAGGGGCGGCCGGGCAGCAACCTCTGAGCCGGCCCGGCGGCGGACTTCTCGTCGGGAACGGGGAGATCTTCAACTTCCGCGAACTGGCCCGGGACGGCGAGGAGGGCGCCGCGGACCTGCGGCCGGCGCTCCGTCTGCTCGACGAGGAGTCTCCGGGGGAGGCCCTCGCGCAGCTCCGGGGGACCTTCGCTCTGGCCCATGTCGATCGTGCGGGAACGACCCTGACGCTCGCCCGGGACGAATGGGGCGTGAAGCCGCTCTGCGTCGCGCGGGTGGCGGGCGGCGTCGCGTTCGCGAGCGAGATCAAGGCGATCCTCGCCATGCCCGGCGTTCCCCGCACCGTTGACGACGAGGCCCTGGCCACCTACCTCGCGTTCCAGTTTCCGCCCCCCGGCCGGACGCTCTGGCGCGGGATCGAGACCCTTCCTCCGGGCACATGGCTCTCGGTCACATGGAAGGATGGACGCTGCGTCGAGCGGCGGGGGACCTTCCGTCACCGCGGGGCGGAGGGGCCGCCCGGACCCCTCCGGGATGAGTTCCTCAGGGCCTGCGACCTGCAGGGGCGGCGCGAGACTCCCGCCGGTCTTCTTCTCTCGGGGGGGTTCGACTCGACGGCCCTCCTCGGGGGGCTCCATGCCGCCGGCCGGGCGCCGGACTTCGCCGTGTGCGGCTTCGTTCCCGGCGATCCGGCCTGCGACGAGCGACACTACGCCCGAGCGGCGGCGCTGGCCTTCGGCGTGCCGCTTCGCGAGGTGGCCGTGGATGCGGAGCGCTGGGCCGCGGCGCTTCCCGCGACGCTCCGCGCGCTCGACCATCCGGTGGCCGGTCCCGGAGCCGTGGGCGAATTCCTCGTCGCCCGGGAGGCCGCGGGGTCGGCCAGGATCCTCTACTCCGGCCAGGGCGGGGACGAGCTCTTCGCGGGCTATGAGCGCCACAGGATCCTCAGGGGGGACGCGGCGACAGCGGCGTATGCTCCCCTCGAGGCCCGGATGCGCAGGTTCCGGGATCCGGACGAGGCCCTGATCCTGGGCGCGCTCTTCCGCGCGGACGAACTCCTGCCGCACCTCGTGCCCGAGATCCGGCGCCGCATCGAACGGGACGTCGTGCCGCGGGAGCTCGATCGGCTGCGCTCGGCCCCGGGCGCCGGCGTCCTCGACCGGGCGCTGTCCTACGAGCGGACCGCGGTCCTTCCGGGACTCATCCATGTGGGGGACCGGACCCAGTCCGCCTTCGGCATCGAGGCGCGCCTCCCGCTCCTCGATCCCGTCTTCGCCGGGAGGGTCGCGGCGTTTCCCGCGGACGCCCGGTGCCGCGGGGGACGGCTCAGGGCCCTGTTCCTCGACGAGCTCGGCGGCTTCCTTCCCCCGGAGGTGCGCCGCCGGACGGACAAGCGCGGTTTCCCCGTCCCCTTCGACCGATGGGCCCGCGGGCCGCTCCGCGGCTTCATCGCGGACACCCTTGCCGCGACCGGATCCGTCGCCGCAGATCTTCTCGAGGCCGGTGCCCTCCGCCGCCTCCTCGATGCGCCCCCCGCCTCCGGCCGCGGCATCTGGGGGCTCCTCTGCCTCGAACTCTGGCGCCGCGCTGTTTCCGCCGTCCCCGCGGCGGCCGGAGCATGACGCGCAGGTCGTTTCTCTTCCCGTCCGTGCTTCTCGTCGCCGTCGTGGCGGCGGTCTACGCCCCCGTCGTGGATCACGGGTTCCTCAACTACGACGACCCGGAACTCGTGAGGGACAATCCGGACCTCCGCACGGTGACCGCGGCCGGCGTGCTGCGCCTCGCCACGGAGGTCCGCCATCATGCCTGGCTGCCGGTCACGCTGCTCTCGTACGTGCCGGACGCGATCTTCCTCGATCTCCACCCCGGCAGGATGAAGGTCGTGAACGCGCTCCTGCTCGCAGTGAACGGCCTCCTCGTCCTCGTGCTCCTCCGCCGCCTCGGACTCGCCGCTCTGCCCGCAGGCCTCGGCGCCCTCGCCTTCGTGCTCCACCCGGCCCTCGTCGAATCCACGGCCTGGATCTCGGGGCGCAAGGACCTCCTCTCGCTCCTCTTCCTCCTCGCGGGGCTCCTCGTTTTCCACCGGAGCCTCGCCGGATCCCCGCGCACGACGCTCCGGCGCTCCGTGGCCGGCGGCCTCTTCGTGCTCGGGTGCCTCGCCAAGGCGAGCGTCGTCGTCTTTCCGATCCTCGCCCTCGGCCTCCATCTCCGGAACCGCGGGCGCCGCGCCGCCGGGGAGGGCGCTGCGGCATCTCCGCCCGGCGCGGCGCTCCTGGTCTACGGTGCTCTCGGGATCGCCCTGGCCGCCGTGCACCTCGCCATCGGTATCGAGCAGGGACCCGTGGCCGGAGACGGCGGGAGCCTCCCGGCGCGGATTCCCGGCGCCATGAGCGCCCTGGCGCGCTATGCGACCCATGTCCTCGTCCCCGTCGGCCTCTCCGTCCACTACGGACCCCGCGCGACGGTTCCGGCGCAGGAGCTATTCGCCGGCGTCGCTGTCGCAGCCCTCCTCGCGGCCGGCATCGTGTCCCTCGTCCGCCGGCCGGGCCCCGCCGGCTTCGGTGCTCTCGTCGTCGCCGCGGGACTCCTGCCCTTCAACGGAGTCTTCCCGGCCACGACGGTGGCGCTCGCGGACCGGTATCTGGCCGTGCCCCTCGCGGGGGCAGCCATCCTCGCCGCGGCGGCCCTCCGGCCGCTGGCGTCCCGATGGCCCGTCGCCGCGCTGGCCTTCGGGCTCCTCCTCGCGCCCGAGGCGCTCCTGGCGCGGGCGCGGGTCGGCGACTTCCGATCGGGCCTCGCGCTCTTCGGCTCGGCCGTCGCGCGGGACGATCACGCATTCCTGCCTCTCGTGAAGCTCGGCGAGGCGGAACGGGAGGGCGACGGAACTCCTGCCGGAGCGGCGGAGATCCGGCGGCGCTTCACCGCCGCCGCAGGGAGCTTCGCCCGGGCTCTCGCCCTCGCCCGTACGCCCGTGGAGCGGGTTCAGGCCGGTGTCAAGCTTGCGGACACTCGCCTCGCCCTCGGACAGTACGCCGAGGCTCTTGCCGTCTATGACCGCGTTCTCGCCGGCGGAGACGCCGCCGTGCTCCCCGCGGCGGAAACGACGCTCGTCCGCGCCAATCGCGCGCAGTGCCTCACGGGACTCGGGCGGCATGAGGATGCCCGGGACGCCCTCGAGCGTCTGTTGGCGGCGCGACCGGGGGACCCCGGTCTCCGGCTCCTCTCGGCGGGACTCGACCTCGTCGCCGGCTTCGCCGAGGTGGATGCGGGAGGCGATGGCGTCGCCGGGGGCCGGAAGGCAGTGGAGCGGGGCCTCGCGGCCCTCGAGGCGCTCCTCGCGGAGCATCCGGACCACCCGGCGGCCCGCGCGGAACGGGCGAAGGCCATCGTGCGCGCCGACTGGCGGAAGAACCACCTCCTCGAGGCCCAGAACGCGGTGGACGACCTCGTGACGCGGCACCCGGCCGAGCCCGCGGGCTACATCCTCCGCGCCCAGCTCCTCGCGGGGATCGACGCTTCCCGCGCCGACCTCGATCTCCGGAAGGCCATCGAACTCGATCCGCGATCCGTGGGACCGCGGGTCCTCCTCGCCGATCTTCTCCGGTCCGCGGGGAAGTCCGCCGAGGCCCTGACCGTCCTCGAGGCGGCGGCCGCCGTGGAACCGGACGCGGAACTGGTCCGGCGGTCCATCGCGGATCTCTACGCGAGCTTCGCGGTCCACCACCGCAATCTCGGCGACCTCGATCGGTCGCGTCTGGCCGCCGAGCGGGCCTTGTCCTGGGGGAGGGACGAGCCCGCCGTGCTTGTCGTGGCCGCGACCACCTTCGAGGCGCTGGCCCTCTCGGGGGCGGCCGGTCCGGCGGAGAGGGATGCCCTGTGGCGCCGCGTGCGGGATCTCCTCGACCGGGCCCGGCGGATCTCGCCCGGCGACCCGGCCGTCCGCGCAGCCCTGGCGAAGTTCCTGATCCTCCGGGGCAAGGGGATCCAGTGGGAGATGACCGCGCCCCCGGCGAGCCAGCCGGAGGGCGGTACGGCCCGCTGGAAGGCGGCCATGCGCCGCGAGGCCATGGAGAGCTTCCTCGAGGCCCTGTCCCTCTCGCCGGAGGACCCGGACGTCGCCTTCATCCGGCGGGAGCTCGGCCTCTACGCCCGCGAGATCTCCGCGGAGGCGGCGGTCCGTCTCGGGGCCTCCGACCCCGAAGGGGCCGCCGCGATCGTGCGCGACGCGCTCCGATTCCAGCCGGCGGATCCGCACCTGCACTTCCAGCTCGCGACGGCCTGCGAGGAGTTGGGCGAGGCTCCGAAGGCCGAGGCGGCCTACCGGGAGGCGCTCGGCCACGATCCGGCCCATCTGCCCTCCCTGCGCGGCCTCTTCGCGCTCCTCGTGCGGAGCGGCCGGCGCGCGGAGGCCCGCCCCGTCGGCGAGACGTTTCTCGCCGGCGTGGACCGGGCGCCTCCGAGCGAGTTCCTCGCCCTCGAGGCGGCCGCCGTCCGGGCCATGCTCACCTCGGCGGGCGCCTCGGAGTCCCGGCGGGACGGCCGATAGCACGGAGCGCCGCCCCGGCGCCTGCGGCCGGAAGGCCCTTGGCGCCGCGAACGAAGCGCCCAAGCCTTGACTCGTTCGATCCTTCGGAAGTACAGTCGATTCCCCCTCGCCTCCGTTTCGGTTAATTTCCGCGTCCCGGACTTCCGCGACGTTTCCACCCGGGGCCTCCGGCCGGGACAGGACCATGGCCAGACTGATCATCGAGGACGGCGAGACGACCGGCGAGTACGTGCTCGGCGACGCACCGGCGACGCTCGGCCGGGTCGCCGGCAACACGATCGTGGTGCCCGTCGCCGAGGTCTCGCGACGCCACTTCCGTGTGACACGGGAGAAGGGCACGTACTTCATCGAGGATCTCGGTTCGAGCAACGGAACGCGGGTCAATGACCGCCTCGTGTCCCGGGCGGAGCTTCGGGACGGCGACATCATCACTGTCGGCAAGCTGCGTCTCCGGTTCGCGGCTGCCGGCGACGGGCCGGCGCCGGTCCCCGGCCCCGAGCTCGAGATCAGCCTCGAGGAGGAGGCGGACCTCCTGGCGGTGGCGGGACCCCGCTCCGGCGATCGCCTCCCCGTGGGCTCGGGACGCCTGACGTTCGGGCGGAACGAGACGAACGCCGTCGCCCTCGACGACGACGCCGTGTCGTCGGTGCACGCCGAGATCACGACCGAGAACGGCCGGCACGTCCTCCGGGACCTCGGCTCCACCAACGGGACGTGGGTCGGGACGGAGCGTGTCGAGGAACATGTCCTCGAGGCCGGCGACCGCATCCGCATCGGCAGGAGCGAGTTCGTCTGGAAGAGCCGGGACGGCGCGGCGCCGGCGGACGACGCGACGACGTCGATGATGGACGTGGGGGAGATGGGCACCGGCGAGATCGAACTCGTCGAGGCCCGGATCCGGCCCCGCGACCGTCTCACGTCCATCCTCGCGGGCGTCGTGCTCCTGCTGCTGGGCGGCCTCGTCGCCTTTGCGGTCCTCGGCGGCGACCTCGGCGGAGGCCGGCGCGGCGGCAGGAAGGCCGCGACGCCGGCGGATCCGATCCGCGACAACCGCGTGGGTGCCGACGCCTCGAGTCTCGAGTCCGTCCGGGCCCTCGACGAAACGTGGGTCGAGGGCGATGACTCGGTGTCCATCGCCCGCACGGAGGCTCGCGCCGCCCACGGGATCGCCTGTCTCGAGGTGAAGCGCCGCGACTCAGGTGGTGGTCCGGTCCCGGGCGTGGGCCGTGCCCTTCTGGCAGCTCCGCTCTCCGTGGCGTCGTCGGGAAGCTGGCGCGTCGAGGCCCAGCTCCGGACGGCGGATGTCCGCGGAAGCGCCGGCCTCGTGGCCGAGTGGCGTTCCGGGAGCGGGGCCGTCCTCGGTCTCGAGTACGTCGCGGCGCCGCGGACCGGGGATTTCGAACGCTTCGTTGCCGATCTCGTCGCTCCACGGGGCGCCGAGGCCCTGGTTCCGGGCGTCTTCATCGCCGGGTCGGGCACCGTCCAGATGGACGCCCTCGCGGTCCTCGAGCGGACGGCGGCCGACGTCGCGAAGCTCGAGGCCCACGGCGCCGCGGTCCTGCCCGATGCATCAGGGCGCCTCCGCATCGGGCGGATCTCGGAACCCGTGGCGCGGGCCGTGGGCGTCCACCTCCTCGGCCCGGACGGCGTCGTGGTTCCCGTCGACGCGCTGGCGCACGGAGCGGGGAGCCTCGAGGGCGACACCCTGGCGGCGGAGGGACGGATTCCCGCCGCAGGCGCGCTCCCGGCCATGACGCTGCGGACCCGGGCCACGCGAACCGAACGGGGAGTCGACATCGAGGCCTCCCTCGATCCCGTTCCCGACGCGCCGGGGCTCGCCGTCGTCTTCGGCTTCCTCGTCGAAGCCGACGTGGCGGCCCAGGGCCTGACGGTGCTCGACGCGGAGGGCGCCCGGCGCGTTCCTGGACCCTTCCGCGTCGATGGCGTCACGGCCGTCATCGCCGGCGGCACGGGGCGCCGATTCGCGTTCAGCGCGGGTCCTCCCGCGACGTTCATTCTCGAGACGCGGGGCACGGCGCCGCTTCTCGCCATGGCGGCCGCACCTGGAACGGGAGCGGCGCGCTTCCACATCGCCCTCGATCTCCAGCCCGAGTACATCGAGGCACGGAAGCTCCGGGACGCGGGGCGGCGCCTCGAGTCCGAGGGGCGCTCCGGCGAAGCCGTCCTGGCGCTCCGGAAGGTCCTCTCCGCGTATCCCCATGACGCCGAGGTGGCGGACGAGGCGGAGCGCGCGGCGGCTGCGATCCTCCGCAAGGGTCAGGAGTCCCTGCAGCGCCTCACGGCGGAGATCGACGACCTGCTCTTCTTTTCCGCCCACCGCAATCCCGGCTCCGCGGCGCCCCTCCTCCGGGAGATCAGCCGCCTCGAGACGGGCTTCCAGGGGACGGAGATCGCCGCGGCCGCGGGCGCTGTCCGCCAGCGCCTCGAGACGGCGCTGACCGGAGCCGCCGCGGAGCGGGACGAAGCCCTCGCACGGTCCCTTGTGAACCGGGCGAGGGATCTGCCGGAGGCCGGGGCCCGGGAACTGAGGAAGCTCCTGCTTCTCCAGGTTCTCGCGCTCGGTCCTGGCGCATCGACCTGGGCCGGCGAGGCCCGGAAACTCCTCGGACAATGAACGTGCAGCATTCCGAATCCCGGCGCCCGGGTGCGCCGGATCCCATGGCAGCGTGCCGGAGCGGAACGTGAGCCGGGCGACAGGCATCGACGGTGGCGCCTATGCGGTGAAGGCCGTGTCCGGGACCCTCCGGGGGTCCACACTGGTCCTCGAGAGGGTCGTTCGGATCCCGACGCCTCCCGCGGAGGATCGGGAATCCGCGATCCTCGACATCCTCGGCGGTCTCGGAACCTCGAGCCTCCGCTCCCGCGAGGCGCGGCTCGGGCTCACGGGACGGGACGTCATCATCCGGTACACGCACGTGCCGCCAGTGCCGCTCTGGCGGCTCCGGCTCCTCATGGACTTCGAAGTCGCCGAGATGGCCCGGTCGAGCGGCGACGAGCTGTCCTCCGACTACAACATCCTCACGCTGCCGGGAGGCTCCGAGTCCGAGGAGACCGTCATGGTCGGCCTCGCGAAGACGAGCTTCCTCTCGGCGCGCCTCGACGCGCTGCGCCGGTCCCGCATCGGCGTCCGCTCGGCGATGCCCAACTCCCTCGCGCTCTTCAACGCCTTCCTCGGGACAGGCGCGCCGCCGGACGGCGAGGTCACGCTCCTGCTCGACATCGGCGAGAGCAACGTCGAAATCGCGATCCAGCGCGACGGCGAGCTGCTCTTCGCGCGGAACATCGCAGCGGGGGGACGTCTCTTCACGGAGGCCATCGCCGCGGCCTTCGATGCCGACCACGCCGCTGCGGATGAGATCAAGCGGAAGTACGGCAACGTGCCGGCGAGGGGGCTCGCGGCGCACGCGAGCGGCAAGGAGGAGAAGGTCGCCAACGCGCTCGTGTCCGTGGCGGGGCAGTTCACCGCCATGGCGCAGTCGTCGGTGGCGTTCTGCCGCGCCCAGACGAAGATCGCCGACCTCCGCCTCGGGCGCGTGCTCCTCTCGGGGGGCGGCGCCCGCCTGCGGGGGATCGACGCGTATCTCTCCGCGAACCTCGGGTGCCCGGTGGAGCGGCTCGACCTTGCGGCCACCGTGGATGTCTCACGGCTTCCCGACGCCGACCGCGCCCTATTCGAGGAGGATCCCGGCGCCTTCGCCGTGGCCGTGGGCCTCGCCCGGGCGGGCGCCGATCCGGACGCTTTCGTCCTCGACATCGTGCCGGCGGCCGTGCAGCGGAAGCGGATGCTGCTCCGGCGGACGTCCTTCCTCGTGGCCTCCGCCGTCGTCCTTCTCGCCGCGGTCGGGTGGCACGTGGTCCGGCTCTCCGACCAGGCCGAGGCCGCCGAGGCCGCGCGGGACCGCCTGCAGGCCGAGGCGCAGAAGCGGCGCCGCTGGGAGCGGAGCTACCAGGCGGCGCTGCGCACGGCCCGGGAGACCGCCGACGAGGCGCGGCTGCTCGCCGGGCGGGGCCAGGCCGGCTTCGCCCTTGCCCACGCCCAGGGGCTCGTCCAGCGCTCCGCACCCGAGGAGATCTGGATCACATCCATCGAGCTCGGGGACCGCGAAATCGCCGCCGGCGAAGGCCGCGACGCCCCGAAGGTCCGCCGGCCCGTGATCACGGTGAAGGGCACGGTGCGGCAAATGGAGAGTGCCCCGGCGGAGGTCTACAACCGGTTCCTGAAGGCCCTGCGCGCCGACCCCGCCCGGCCCCGTGTCGAGACGAAGGACCTGCCCCAGGCCGGCGACGAGCGACCCTTCACGGTCCTCATCGACTACCCCCCGGAAGGATGAGCGATGGACTTCGAGGAGATCTGGCAGACGCACAAGCGCTTCATCCTGATCGTGTCGGCGGGAGCCCTCGGTCTGCTCCTCGTCTGGCTCGGAGCCGAGGATTCGCTCCTCGGCGCGGGGTTCGGCTACCGCGCGCGCCTGACGTCCGCCGTGGCGGACATCGACGGGCTCCAGGGCACGCTGTCGAACACGGGACGGCCCCATGAGCGGGATGTGCGGTGGGCCGAGGAACGGCGCGAGACCATGGCGTCGGCGCTGATGGCCGTCCGGGAGCGAATCCTCTTCCGGCCCCGGCCGGCCTTCGTCCCCCCGGCGTCGGGCACCGATCCGGACGTCTTCTACAACGAGCGTGTCCAGGCGGTCCAGGCGGGTGTGGGCCGCATGGCGGCGGTGCAGGGCGTCCGCGTCGCCGGCGATCTCGGACTCTCTCGCGTCACGCCCCGCGGCGTCCGGGAGATCGAGTGGTATCTGCGGGCCCTCGATGCCGTCGAACGGATCGTGACCCTGGCCATCGTCGCGGGAGTCCAGTCCGTCGTCCGCATCGACGTGGAGGCTCCCGTGGAAACGCGCCGGGACGGGCGGGGCGTGGAACTGCCTTTCGAGTCCCAGGGGATCACGATCGTCGTCCGGGGGCATCCGTCCACCGTGGATTCCCTCGTGAGGGGCGTTCCGGACGTGCCGTCCTCGGGGCTCGGGGACCTCGACCCCGCGCTGCTCCGCGGTTTCGATGCCAACGGCCTGCTCGTGCAGCAGGCGGCCGTCCAGAGCCTCGACAGCGCGCAGGGCGCCGTCGGGCAGGGCCTCGCCCAGAGCGTCGAGGCGAGATTCCGCGTGGAGCTCGCGGTGCCCCGTCCCGGCGCCGCCGAGACGGGTGAGGGCCGGCGATGAGGGGGATCGAGCGGGAGCATGTCATCTTCGTCCTGTCCCTCGGCCTCGCCATCCTCATCATCGCGGGGGGCGGGGAAGGAGCGGTGGACGAGACCGTGCCCGCGACGCGGGTGAGGAGCCGCCCGGAGATCGCCGGCGTGACGGGGCGCGTCCTCGAGGACGCGGTCGTCTCGTGGTCGCCCTCGGGCCGGAACATCTTCGAGGCGCCGCGCGAGGAGAAGCCTGCGCCGCCCATTTCCGTCCCGGCGCCGGAGCGCCCGCGGCTTCCGTGGGCAGGGCCCGTGACCGTGCCGGGCCCCGATATCCATCATCTCGACGGGCTCCGCCACGTCTTCGTTCCAGAGACGTTCGCCCTCCCCGACCCCGAGCCGGAGACCGAGCCCGAGGAACCGGAGGCCGGGGGAGGCGACGAGGTGACTCCCCCGGCGCCCGCTCCCGCCGGCGGCGACGTCACGGGCCCTCCGGCGGATCGGGCCGGAAGCGGGGTCGGCGCCGGTCTCCGGAGGAGCCGCGAGGAGCAGCTCCGCAGGGAGCGGGAGGCCCAGAAGGCGCTCCAGAGCCTCATCGAGCGCCGTCGCCGGCTCGACAAGATCGTGTACCGGACGGGCGCGGAGGTGTACGGCCTCATCGTCAACCGCGACGAAGAGAAGTACCGCATGAAGCTCGAGCTCGACCGCCTCGTGGCGGCGCTGCCCTCGGCCCAGAATCCCGCGCAGATCCAGCAGCAGCTCCGGCAGATCCGCATCCGCTTCCGCGAGGACCGGAACGGCGTCCTCGGCGCCGAAGTCGAGCTCGCGGGGGACAACAACATCCAGACGATCGTCTTCGCAGACACGCCGAAGAACCGCTATCACCTCGAGAGAGTCGCGGCGCGGCCGGACGACGTCACTGCCCAGATGGCCCTCGCAGACATTCTCGAAGGGGCGCCGGAGAAGGAGAATGACCTCCTCGCGGCCCACTACGGGGGGATGATCCGGAACGGGCTCACGGAAGAGCGCGTGTTCCTGCGCCTCGTCGACGTCTGCCGCCGCTCGCTCCGGTATGATGATGAGGCCCGGACCCTCGAGGATGCGATCCGGCTCCACCCGGAGAGCGCGGAACTCCACTTCGCCCGCGGCGATCTGCTCCGGCGCCTCCGGGTGCCGGAGGCCGCCGAGCCGTCCCTGCGCCTCTCGCTCGAGAAGGAGCCCGGTCTGTACCGCGCACGTGTCGCCCTCGGGCGGCTCCTCGTGGCGGACGGGAGAAGCGCGGAGGCCGTCACCGTCCTCGACACCGCGCGGGCGTCCGCCACGCCGGGCGGGAAGCGGATCTCCGGCCTCGTGCTTGGCCGGGCCCGCCTGCTCGCCGGCGATCTC
>CAYQRN010000106.1:0-15653 GCA_964419995.1 uncultured Planctomycetia bacterium | reverse complement strand
TGGAGTTCAGACGTGTGCTCTTCCGATCTCAGGCGCCGTCGTCGCGCCGCGCCAGGGCCGAGGAGCCTGTGCCGCCGATGACGACGACGCCGGGCCTTGCCCCGAGCGCCCCGGCATAGGCCGCTTCGAGGTCCGTTCGGAGGAACGTGTCGAGGACGGGCACGCCGATCCGCGCGTGGAGGTCCGCGAGGAAGTCCGCGGGGGCGCGGCTGGCGCCGGCGAGGCAGGCGGCCACGACGGCCAGCCGGCCCGCGCGGGCCTCGGCGACGGCCGCCCGGAGGGCCTCTGCGATGGCGGCAAGGGCCGCCCCGGGGCCCACCTTGGCGGGATTGCCGGGACCGGCCTCGCCGCGCCCGAGGAGCCGCCCTGCGGCATCGGCGATGGCGGCGCGCGTCCGCGTGCCGCCGCCGTCGATGCCGGCGACGAGCCGCGGCGAGGAGCCGGCGTGGCCCTGGTCACTCATAGAGGAGGAACGGGCGGCGCCGCGCGAGGAAGGCCTTCTCGTTCGCCTCGAAGCTCCGGGCGATGGCCTCCGCCGTCTCACCCGCCCGGATCCGGCCGGCCACGGCGGCGCACCCGAGCATCTTCGCGTAGGCGTCGGAAGAGAACTCGACGGGGTGGAGCGCGTGGAGGGCGCAGGCGATCTCGAGGCCGAGACGGACGGGTCGGAGCGCTTCCCGGTCGAGGAGGTTCAGGTGGACCCCTTGGCAGAGCTTCCCGGCATGGCGGCTCGAGCGGGGTGTGAACTCGATGGGGACGAACCCGACGCCCGGGACCGCGCGAGCCCGGAGCCGGGCGGCCAGAGCGCGTCCGTCCATCCAGGGAGCGCCGAGGACGAGGAAGGGTGTGTCGGTGCCCCGCCCGACGGAGATGTCGGTGGATTCGAGGCAGCCGATGCCCGGGTAGAGCGTCGCTTCGGCGGGATTCCGGAGGTTCGGCGAGGGGTCGACCCAGAGGAGGCCCGTGTCGTCGAACCAGTCGCGGCGCCCCCAGCCCTCCATGGCGATGATCCGGAGTTTCGCGCCGATCCGGCGCTCCTCGTTGAAGAGGCGCGCGAGCTCGCCCACGGTGAGTCCGTGCCGGACGGGGAGATCGTGGCACGCGATGAACGTCCGGATGCCGGCATCGAGGCCCGGCCCCTCGACGACGTGGCCGCCGATGGGGTTCGGACGGTCGAGGACGACGATGGGGATTCCGCGCTCCGTCGCCGCCTCGAGGCAGTAGGCGAGGGTCGTGATGTACGTGTAGAACCGCGCGCCGGCATCCTGGATGTCGAACACGAGAGCATCGATCTCGGCGAGCATCTCCGGGGCGGGCCGGCGCGTCTCGCCGTAGAGGCTGTGGATCGGGAGGCCCGTCCGGGGGTGGCGGCTCGAGGCGATCTTCTCGTCCGCCGTGCCCGTGAAACCGTGCTCGGGGCTCAGGATGGCGCGGAGACGTCCCGGGAACTCGGCGATGAGCCGGTCGACGAGATGGCGGCCCGCACCATCGCGGGCGGAGTGGTTGCAGACGACGGCGAGGCGGAGCTCCGGAACGTCGGCGAGGCGCCGGGCGAAGAGGAGGTCGAGGCCCGTCCGAACCGTGCTCGCGACGGATGCCGGTTGCGACTGCGCGGAAAGGGGCGCAGCCAGAACGGCGGTGATCAGGGCTGCGGCGGCGGTCCGGTGCATCGTTCCACGTCCTCGGCCTCGGCCGGGGAGCCTATCACGTGGCGCCACGAGGGCCGCGAATCGGGTGCGGAGGGGGCCGGGCGCTCGGACGCGCGGCGGGCTCCCCTCACGCCGGGGGTCAGAACGTCCGGGTCTGGAAGTTCGAGAGGTTGTTCGGGAACTGGAAGGACCGCATCTGGACGGCGACGCCCGGCGGAATGCCCGGGACGCTCCAGAGATAGCCGCCCGAGGCGTTCGTGACCGTCACGATGGGCGGGACCTGCAGGTTCACCCAGTTCACGAAGGCGTCCACCGGGAGTCCGAGGAACGGACCGCTGCCCTCGGGCACCGCAGGCGCGAGCGAGATGAAGTTGTAGAGCACGGTGTTGGGCACGCCGCTCGTCACCTGGATCTGGATGACCTGAGGCGAGGGCTCGGTGACCGTGAGCCTGAAATCCGGGATCTGCCGGTAGACGCGGATGCCCGTGCAGAACCCCATGAGGAGATCCCGCACACCGTCGCCGTCGATGTCCTCCGGCATGATCTCGTGGGTTCCGTAGGTGGAGAGCCAGGCGGGCAGGATGTTGCCGTAGAGGTCATTGAGCACGATGGCTCCGCCGACGCCGACCGTGTCGTTCCGCATCATGACGGAGTGACGGTCGCAGCCCGGGACGTCGGCGTCGACATCCGCCATGACGAGGTCGAGGTCGGCGTCGCCGTCCATGTCGACGAGGTACGGGTTTCCGGCGAAGTTGGTGGTTCCGGGGCTGGTGATGGCCACCGAGGAGAAGATGGGATTCGGGTTCGGATCGGCGCCGGAGGGGACGGGCGTGATGTTCTGAAGAACCTTGTCCTGGGGATCCTGGCCCACGTAGATGTCCCGCTTGCCGTCGGCGTTCAGGTCTCCCGTCGTGAACGTGTACGAGGCGTTCACCGGCGGCGTCTGCTTGATCGTGAAGTTGAAGGCCGGGGGTCCGCTGTTCTTGTAGATCTCGACGCCGACGGCGTTGTCCGTCTCGACGATGTCGTTCCAGCCGTCGCCGTTCATGTCGACGATCTGGCACTCCGGGGCGAAACCGCTCTGGGTGCCCACGGGCATCCGTGTCGCCGTCTGATCGGTGAACTGGCCGGTGCCGTCGTTGACGAGGAGGCGGCTCTCGAGATCGTTGTTGTAGTCGCTGAAGTAGAGATCGAGGGCGCCGTCGCCGGTGACGTCGCCGGCAGCCGCGCCGCAGAATCGAGGCGTGGGCGCCGTGTAGACGGGGAGCCGGGCGGGGTCCAGGACGAGTCCCTGCCACTGGCCCTGGCCGTTGAAGCCCTGGTTCACGTAGTACTGGAGCTGGTAGTTCTGGCCCGAGTGATTGGCGTTCACGACGATGACGTCGAGGAGGTTCTGAGGGTTTACGGCCGTGGGGCGGAGCTGGGCGACGAGGGCGACCCGGCCTTCGGTGGGGAGCGAGATGAACTGCGGGGCGTACTGCGCCGTGCGATCGGTGAGTACCCCGTTCTCGTTCATGAAGAGGACATGGGGGCGGGGTCCGTTCTGCTGGTAGATGGGGCCCTTGCGGACGTTGACCACGTCGAGGTCGCCGTCCTGATCGAGGTCGCCCCACCCGAAGTCCTTCTCGTCGGGGTCGTCGGCGCCGAGCCCGGGTCCCGCCACGAGTCGCGTCGACGTCTCGTCCACGAAGTTGAGCCAGGGGCTCTGCTGGGCGGCGAGGGGTGCTGCCGCGAGGGTTGCGAGCAGGACAAGGGCGGGAACGAAGCCCGTGGTCGGTCGTCGCATCTTCGGTTTCCTTTTCGGAAGGGCGCCTCGACGCTCCCTCCCGTTTCTGCGCAAGCGGGGCGCGGCCACAGGCAGCGCCGGCTCTGGCCTCGGCCACGAAGGCCGGCTTGTGCCATTGTTGCCGCGGAGTTGTCCGATGTCAAACTTCCCGCGGGTTGCGGCCCCCCGGGGTGTCGTTACGGGCGACGGAAGCGCCCGCCCGGAAACGCCCGGTCAGGGGACGCTCACCCGAATCCAGTTGGAGATGTCGTTGACGGCGCTGCCCGAGATGGACGCTGCGGCGAGGTAGAAGACGAGTCCGGAGATGGCCGGATCGAAGGGGACCGTCAATACCGGGGCTGCCGCGCCGAGGAGGGACAGGGTGCCGGAACCGAAGTCGAGGATTCCGTTCCCCGGTGTTGCCAGGAACGCGAAGAGGGGGTCCGGCGTGAGCGGCACGTGACGCCCGTCGCCGAGGGGGAGGCCCGGCGCCGTGGAGAGGGACCCCGTGACAGCGTACGGGAGGCCGGCGGAACCGGCGAACGAGAGGGCGAGGGTGCGGGACGTGCCGATGGCCACCGGGGCTTCGGGCCGGAGGGCGAGCGGGCAGAGGTCGAGGAGAACGGCCCGCATGAGGTCGCGGCGCACCGTGGCGCTCGTGATGGTCTCGAAGGGGAACCCGAGCGTGATGACCCGCCCGGCGCCGTTCTGATGGCGGACGGCGGCGCCGCCGCCCGTTGCGTACTGGAGGACGACCTGGCCGCCGGCTCCCGCGGCGGCGATGACGTCAGGGTAGTCGACGTTGTAGGTCCCCGACGTCCCGTTGTCGAACGTGAATGCGGGGAGACCGGCGAACAGAGACCCGGGCGCCGGCGCCGCCACCGTGTAGGTGTTGGCATCGTCCGCGACGTAGTTGCACCCGAGCGCGACCTCGTAGAAGGCCCGGTCGTTCACGGACCCGAGGTTGTCGAGGTCCCAGCCGATCTCGGCGCCGCTCGCGAAGAGCCGGCCGCCCTGGGCCAGGTAGACCATTACCGCAGCCTGTTCGGCGGCGGAGAAGGTCTGGTCCACCGTCGATTCCTCGCCGAGGATCCAGTCCGTCATGGCGTACGAGCCGAGGGAGACGAGGACGCCCACGGCCTCGTTGGAGGCGCCGTCGAAGGCGTAGCCGGCGTCGGGGACGGCGGCGATGGCCGCTGCATGCTGGCGGACGAAATCGCGCGTATTGTCCTTCTCGCGAACGTAGCGATCGAAGCGGTCGAATCCGCTCACGAGGAGGATGGGGGCGTCTGCGCCGGCGGCGGCCCGCGCGGCCAGGACCTCGCCGGGTGGGCCGACTCCACCTGCGTTGAACGCTGCGATGCGGGCGTACACGACGTCGCCGGGGGACACGGATGGCAGGGCGTACGATGTCGTCGCCGCGCCGGCGACGACGGTGCCGTCGTCGAAGCCGCGCCCTCCGGCGGATCGATAGACGACATAGCCCGTGGCGCCCGGCACGGCGGTCCATCGGGCGCGAAGGTCGCCGTTGATCTCGTTGGTCAGCGCCACGGCGGCGGGCGGATCGGGGACCTGGGCCGCGCCGGGATTCAGATGATCGACGATGCCGCGGGCGATGGCCCGGGCCGAGATCCGGCGGAAATCCGGATCGTGCAGATAGGGGATGTCGATCGTCAGGTTGTCGTGGAAGGCGAGCTCGATGAGGACGCCCGGCATCGTGCTGAGCTCCCGCACCTCGCCGAAGTTGGCCTGGTGGATGCCGTGGTCGTTCCAGGCCGGATCCCACCAGGTCCGGATGTCGTTGATGAGCCGGTTGTGGATCTGGAGCTGGAGATTCACGCTCCCGGCAGTGGCGCCTCCGTTGTAGATGTAGGTGCTCGTTCCCGTGCCGCCGCCGGCGTTGGTGTGGAGGGAGACGTAGGCGTCGGCACCCCACCACTCGGCGAAGAAGGGGCGGCATGTCACGTCGTCGCAATTGTCCTCGCCCGTGGAACAGGGGTTCCAGATCGTGGAAGCGGCGCCGGAGTACTCGGCGAAGTAACGGGAGCACTCCTTCCAGCGCGGCTGGCCGCTCGTCGTCCCGTTGCGGACGATGCTGCCCATCCCGGCTCCGATCCGGACGGCGTCGGCGACGATCACTCCGGGTTCCGCCGAGACGTTCGAGAGCCTTATCTCCGCCGTGCTTCCCGCCTCGAACCAGAAAGAGCCGATGTAGTTCCAGCGGAGCCCGTCGATCTTCTGGTTCACGCGCACGGCGCTCGTGCCGCCGGCATGCGTGATGCGCCAGGTGGAATCCGTGACGCGGTTGGTCCCGTGGCGGTACCACACCCAGACCGGGTAGAGCCCTGCGGTGGCGATGGGCTTCTGCCAGCGCGCGGTGGCCGTTTCGACCGCGGCGGCCGTGGCCCAGCGGTAGGTGAGCCCGTTGAAGCCGAGGGACGCGGAGAGGTTCCAGACGCCGGTCTCCGAGTAGACACCGGCTCCGTTGTCGTTGTCCGCGATGAACTCCGTCGTGACGTAGGAGCGGTCGCGGCAGGTGATGACCTTCGCACCCGCTCCCTCGAGATAGCGGTAGAGGTGGTCGATGCAGATCTCGTTCGAGTGGATGTCTTCGATGAGGCCGTCGATGAGGGGGCGCTGGGTCGTCCAGCCGAGGCTCGAGTGCCAGTAGTAGCCGTGGCTCGGCGAGATGACGATCCGGCGGCCCGTGAGGGCGCCGGGCACCGGAGGCGTCTGGGCGACGGCCCCGGCGGCACCGGCCGCCGCGAGGACGAAGCAAGCGATCACCCGGGCTCGACGTGAGGTCATGCCATCTCTCCGGAAGGTCGGGAAGGACATTGTTCCGATCGGGATGGGCCGGTGTCAACCCGCGAGGTTTCTGGAGGGCGATACGGGCGATCGAAGCGCGCGGCCCGGCCGCGCGCTTGTTCCTGTGGCGACCGGAGCTACAACGCCGGAGCCATGGCAGAGAGCCGACACGCAAGGCTCGTGTCCGCCCTCGGGCGGGAACGGGTTGCCGCGCTCGCCCCCGCGCGGAGCGACGAGCCGCCCCTCGTCGTCATCTCGCCGCACCCCGACGACGACGTCATCGGGCTCGGGGGCTTCATCGCGCTCGAGGCCGAGCGGGGTCGCCCCGTCTGGAGCGTCGTCGTGACCGATGGCCGGGGGAGCGTGCGCCGTCCCGGCGCCTCCGAGGGCGATCTCGTCGCTTCCCGGCGTCGCGAGGCCGAGGCGGGCCTCGTGGCCGTGGGTGCGGAGGGGGCGATCTTCCTCGGGCTTCAGAGCGCCGCGCTCCGCGGCGAGGTGCCTGCCGGCCCGACTCTCGACCTCCGTCGCGTGTTCGAGATCCTCGGTCCCCGGGACGTCGCCACGCCGAGCCCCTTCGAGCGCCACGCCACCCATGTCCACGCGACGCGTCTCGCGCTTGCCGCTCTCCGGGAGGTGCCGGGGTCGGCTCCGTCTCTCCTGGGTTACGGAGTCTGGGGGCCGATCCTCGGGGGGGCCGTCCGCGTCATCGACATCACGGCGGTCGCCGAGCTGAAGCGCCGGGCCATCCGCGCCCACGCCTCCCAGTGCGACTACAAGGCCTGGGACGACGGGGCCCTCGCGCGGAACCGCTCCGACGCCGTGTTCCTCGAGACCCACGCCGAAGAGACGATCCGCTTCGCCGAAGTCCTCCTCGACATGTCGCCGCTCCTGCGATCCCCGGATCTCTCCCTCAGGGACTTCGCCGTGGATATCGCCCGGCGGGATATCGAGGAACGGGTACCCCCCGCGTGAGCGGCTTCCGGGTCTTCAGGGAGAGCCGGCCCCTGGCCCTCCGGCTTCACGGGGAACTGCCCTTCCATGACATCGCATGGGAATCCTGGGGGCGGCTCAACGCCCGGCGGGACAACGCCGTCTTCGTCTGCGCCGGCATCTCCGCCTCGTCGCACGCGCGGTCCCACGCCGACGATTCCGAACCCGGCTGGTGGGAGGAGATGGTGGGGCCGGGCCTCGCCATCGACACGGACCGCTTCTTCGTCATCTCGTGCAACTGGCTCGGCGGCTGCTTCGGCACGACGGGCCCCTCGTCCACGGAGCCGGGGACGGGGCGACCCTGGAGGCTCCGCTTTCCCCTTCTCACCCTGCACGATCTCGGGGCGTCGGTCACGCGCCTCCTCGACGGTCTCGGGATAGAGCGCCTCCACGCCACGGTGGGCAGTTCTCTCGGGGGCATGGTCGTTCTCGCCCTCGCCAGCGACTTCCCCGACCGGGTCGGCCGAGTCGTTTCCATCTCGGGAACGGCCTGGACCCGACCCGGCCCCCTGGCGATCCGCCACATCCAGCGAAGCTGCATCCTCCTCGATCCGGCGTTCCGCGACGGCGATTACGGGCCTTCGGACATGCCGCTCACGGGCCTCTCCATCGCGAGGCAGATCGGCTTCACGAACTACCGTAGCGTCGCCGAATGGAACGTGCGTTTCGGCCGCGACCGCGGGGAGGGGCCCCACGGCTTCGGCGCCGATTTCGCTGTCGAAACGTACCTCGAGCACCAGGGCCGCAAGTTCGCGGAGCGCTACGATCCGGCGTCGTATCTCTACCTCTCGAAGGCCATGGATCTCTTCGATCTCCGGTCCCCGGGTGGCGGTATCGGGGAGGCGCTCAGTGCCGTCCCCGGTCCGTTTCTCGTCATCGGCATCGATTCGGACCTGCTCTTCCCGCCGGAGGAGCAGAAGGAGATCGCGGATGCAGTCGTGCCCGGGAAGGCGGGAAGCCGGTTCCTGCTCCTCACCTCCCTCTACGGCCACGATGCCTTCCTGAAGGAGACGGTTCTCTTCACGCCGCCCCTTCGGGAGTTCCTCGGGGCGTGACGGCGCTCAGGCCGGGAGGGCGACGGGCAGGCGACCCTCGGCGGGGGCAGCGCCTCGGAGGACCGATGCCACCGCCTGGAGGTGGCAGGGGCGGAACCCGTAGCCCGTGACGATGGTCCGGGGGCCAGAGGGGGCGAGGGCGATGTCGTCGAAGGGCGAACGAAGCAGGACGAACACGACCCGGTCGTGGGCCGCGGCGAGGCTGCAGGCGAGGCGGGATCGCGCCTCGTGGAAGATGGCGTCGGCGATGCATGCGATGACCGTGCGGCACGTGCGGGCGAACTCGACGGCCCGGGCGATGGCCTCGTCGCCGGGTGTCGCGGGAACGAAGTGCACGCCGGCGCCGCCGGGGAGTGCGAGGAGCGGGGCGAGGAGCTCGTTGCGGTCGGCGCCCCGCAGGAGATCCTCGACCATCGTCTCGGCCGGAGACTCCGGGAAGAGGATGCCCACCGGCCCGGCGCCGGCATCGAGGGGGAGGAGGCGTCGGTCGTCCCGCACGATCGTGACCGCCCGGGACGCGACGCGCTCGGCCAGGGCGGTACCGGCGGGGGACCGGCCGGCAGCGCCATCCTCGCGGCCGGGACCGGCCGTGGCCTCCCTGAGCCCGAGGATCCTGAGGTTCCGCCTGTCGAGTTCGGCCTCGGACATGGCGCCCGTGTCGACGAGGTCCCGTAGCACGGCGTACGCCTCCCTCTGCCGCGACGGCGTGTGGCAGACATAGACGACGTCGTGGCCGGCGAGGGCTGCGCCGCGGATGGACTCGGCGAAGCCGAAATGCCGGGTCATGGCGGACATCTCCATGTCGTCCGTCGTACAGACGCCGCGGAAGCCGAGATCGCCCCTCAGGAGGTCCGTGGCAAGAGGGCGCGAGAGCGTCGCCGGGAGGCCCGAGGGATCGAGTCCGCCGTAGAGACAGTGGCTCGTCATGACGAGGCCGACGCCTGCGTCCATGGCCGTCCGGAATGGCCTGAGATGGACTTCGTGCTCCGCTCGGGAGCTGTCGATGCGGGGGAGGTCGAGGTGGGCGTCGACCCGTGCCTCGCCCTTTCCCGGGAAGTGCTTGGCCGTCGTGTGGATTCCCGCTGCCGCGTGACCCTCGATGAGAGCCGCCGCGAGAGCACCGGCGACGTCCGGGTCGGACCCGAATGAGCGGAGGCCGATACCCGGGTTCCAGGGCGAGGTGGCGAGGTCGAGAACGGGCGCCAGGTTCACGTGGAAACCGAGTCCGGCGAGTTCGCAGCCCGAGATGCGGCCCTGCTCGCGGGCGAGTCCGCAGGCGAGGTCGGGGTCCGTGGCCGCGATGGCGCCGAGGGCCATGTTGCCGGGGAAGACCGTGAGTTCGTGGTCGAAGCGGACGACGAGCCCGCCCTCCTGGTCGATGGAGAAGAGGAGCGGTCGTTCCGCGGCATCCGTGAGATCGCGGAGGAGCCGGCGGCACCCCGACAGGGACGCGATGTTCCGGCGGAAGAGAATGATGCCGCCGGCCCGCGTCTCGGAGAGGAGGCGGACTGTATCCGGCGTCACGGAGGTTCCCTCGATCCCGATCCAGAGCCCGAGACCGATGCGGTCCGCCGGAGGAAGGGACCTGGCGTCGCCGGTCATCGCATCCGGCGCCAGATGTCCGCGGGATCGGGGCGGCGTTCGTGGACCCAGGTCCGGCCGCGGTCGAAGAGCCGGACGAGAGCCAACCCCGCGACGAAACCCCCGATGTGCGCAAGGTAGGCCACGCCGCCGCCGACGGTCTGTCCGAGAGACGGCAGGCTGCCCGCGATCTGGATCCCGGCCCAGACGATGAGGAATACGGCCGCCGGGACCTCGGCGACGTGGATCACGTAGAAGACCACGAGCGTGTCGATGCGCGCCCGCGGAAAGAGGAGGAGATAGCCGCCGAGCACGCCGCTGATGGCGCCGCTTGCACCGATGACGGGGACATGGCTTCCGCGGTCGATGACGTAGTGGGCGAGCGTCGCCGCGAGCCCCGTGAGCAGGTAGAAGGCGATGAACCGGAAGTGGCCGCAGCGGTCCTCGATGTTGTTGCCGAAGATCCAGAGGAACCACACGTTCCCGATGAGGTGGAGCCATCCGCCGTGCAGGAACATGCAGGTGAGGAGCGTGAGCCAGGGCGGGACGCGGCGTGCGGCTCCGAGGCTCGACGCCGCTTCCCGGAGGATCTCCCGCTCCGCGAGACGCACCGGAGCGCCGGGGCGGCGCCACGCCGGCGCGATCTCCCGGACGAGGCCATCGACGGTGAGCCCCGTGGCCCCGTGCGTGAACTTGGCCGGGATGAAGCCCCATGTCCAGGCGGCGCGTTCGGTGCCGTCGCCGGCCGCGAGGCCGACAAGGAAGACGATGACGTTGAGCGCGATGAACGCGACCGTGACGATCGGGGGCCGCGATGCCGGGTTGTGATCGCGCAGGGGGATGAACATGACGTCCCCGGTTTCGAGGTGGCGCGCACCTTAGCCACGTCGTCCGGCGGTGGCAACCCTCGACCGCGGGCCCTGCTCCTGCAGCGCAGGAGCGCCGGGCCCTGGCCCGGCGCTCCGTGACAGCGCGCGTCGGAGACGGCGGACGTCTCCGGTCACTCGAGGCGGAGATAGTAGGCGAGGGCCTCGAGCATCTTGCTCTGCTTCTCGAGGTGCCACTCCGCCCACTCCCAGCTTCCGCTGTAGGTGAAATTGGCGCCGAAGCCGTTCTGGATCGCGGCGAAGTCCATGGGGGCCGGGACGCCGCCCGGCAGATTGCCGATGCCGCCCGTGTAGTGCGGGATCTGCGGGAGATCGGGCGAGACGAGGAACGAGGACGGACAGTCGACGGAACGGCGGTTCGCCGAGTTCATCCCGAAGATGTGGTACAGGACGTGGACGCCGGCGCGGCGGATCTCGGCGCCGAGGTTTCCGCCGACGAGTTCCGACGCCGGTCCGCAGGCCGCGGCCACCGCCGTGAGGAACTGGTTGTCTCGTGACGCTCCAGCGGCCGTCGGCGACCAGTGGTCATATCGGTCGGCCGTTCCGGGATAGGTGGGGAGCCCCGAGGGCGCGCCTGTTCCGTTCCGGTAGATGATCTCGGCGGGGCGGCCGAAGGCGTTGCCGCCGCGCCACGGCATGAACCGCAGCAGGTATCCCTCGAAGAACGACGTCACGGCGTTGCGAGCGCTCACGGCGCCGGCGGATCCGGGCTCGACGGCGTTCGTGATGAGCGCCGTGAGGATGAGGTGGTCGAGTGCGGACCCGTAGCGGGGGAAGTAGCCCGTGGTCTGCCCCGGCTCCGCCGTGAACCAGCCGTAGAGCGAGGAGGTCGAACTCCCGGGGACCTGGCGGGCCACGACGTCCGCGAGGCGATCGAGGCTGCGCTGCCGGTAGATGGACGAGGTCGAGAACCCGTCGAGGAGCCAGAGGGCGAGGTTGCCCCATCCGAGCGTCCCACGCACTTCGACGTTGCCCCAGGCCGAGGCGCCGGCGCCGTTGTAGGCGTAGACGGCGCCGGCGGCGGCCCGCGCCTGGGCGGCGAGGGCGCGGTCGGTCGCGGAAGGCGACATGTCGAGGATGATGGCGCCGAGGGCGAGACCGAGGACGCCGAGTCCGCGACGCGTGTTCGTGATGGACCCGGTCGCAGCCGGGTCATCCGTCGAGGGGACGTTGTCCGTGAGGTAGTTGTTGTTCGTGAGCCCCCAGAAGAGATCGCGCCCGCCATTCTGGTACGGCCCCTGGAGCTTCAAGAGGAAGTCGATGCCGTGGGCCACGAGAGATCGTGTCGAGGTGGCGCCGAACACGGGGTGGACTTGCGAGATCGAGTCTCCGTTCAGGTACAGCCCGGACTTCGCGAGGCTGATGACGGCGAGGGCCGTGCTGAAGCTGTAGGCCCGGACGTCGGTGGCGTCGTTGAACCCGTTCTTCAGATTCGCCGGCAGGCCGGAGGCGATGCCGGCATCGGCGTGGACCACCCCGAGATGCCCGTCGGAGCTGTTTCGCTTCTGGCGGACGAAGAAGTTGAGAACGGCCTCCGTGACGGCGGCGTTGTCGCCGATCACGATGGTCTTCTGCTGGCCGCCGTAGACGATCCGATAGCTGCCCTTCGGGATCGCGGCGAACTCGAGGTTGCCGTAGAAGCAGCCGCCGCCGAAGTCGGAGGACGCGATCCTCACGGCCTGCCCGTTCCAGATGGTCTGGTTCGTCGCCAGCGAGACGAGCGAGACATCCACCGCCGCCGCACCCGAGTTCCAGGCCGTGACGTCCCTGATGATGAAGGGTTTCGTCTGGTTGTGGAAGTACGGTATGTGCGGCGTGATGATGTCTGCCGCCATGCCGCTTCCCGTCGCGAGGATCGCGAGGAGGAGAGCGAGCGTCATCCACCAACCCCTGCTCAGCCCTTCCAGTCTTCGATCCGAGCGATGAATCATGCGGACCCCCAGGTTTCGGTTCGCGAGGAGCGGCGGTCGCGGTCCCGTGACCCTCAAGGCCCGCTGCGTCCGTCCTCGGGCCCCTCGGCGCCCGTCGCCCCGCCCGGTCGGTCACACGCTCCCGTGCAAGAGCCCGTGTTCCGACCGTTCGGGAATCCGTCGCGACACGCGTCGCGAAAGCCGACAGATGACCCGTTACCTTCATCGGTAGGGCGTCCATAGAAACTTGATGCGACACCCCTCAAGTCACTGGCGGACCGTGAGTTCGGAATGAGCAGAAGCAGCGCTGCAGCCGGTCGGACGACCGTGTCTGGGGCAGGAGCGGATCGGGCGCAGGGCGATCGCCGGAGGCGAGCCGGGAGCTACTCGAACTTCACGAAGGCCGCGAGGGCCTCGATGAGGCGCGCCTGCTTCTCGGCGTGCCACTCGGCGTGCTCCCACCCCGACGAGTCGGTGAAGTTCTGGCCGAACCCGTTCTGGATGAAGAGGAAGTCCTGGGGAGCCGGAACGCCGCCCGGGAGGTTGCCGACGCCGCCGATGTAGTGGGGGATCTGCGTGCCGGCGGAGGGCCCGAGGAAGATCGCGGGGCAGTCCACGGATCGCCGGTCCACGGGATTGAGTCCGAAGATGCCGTAGAGGATGTGCATGGCGGCGCGGCGGATCTCCACTCCCGAGAGGCTTCCGAGGAGTTCGGCCGCAGGGCCGCACGCGGCGAGAACGCCGGTCAGGAACTGGTTGTCCTTCGAAGGTCCGGTGGCTGTCGGGGACCAGTATGCGTAGGCATCGGTGGTCCCCGGCCAGACCGGCGTGCCGGAAGGCGCGCCGGCGCCGTTCTTCCAGATCACCTCGGGCGGGCGTCCGAAGGCGTTGCCGCCGCGCCAGGGCATGAAGCGGAGGATGTAGCCGTCGAAGAAGCTCGCGATGGCGGTCTTGTACGCGATCGTCTGCGGGGAGCCGGAGTCCTGGGCCTGGGAGATGAGGGCCATGAGGACGAGGTGGTCGATGCCCGCACCCCATCGGGGGAAGTAGGCCGTGCTGCCCCCCGGCGCGTCGGTGAAGTAACCGTAGAGCGATGTCGGGGTCGTTGTCGTCACCTGACGTGACAGGATGTCGTTGGCCCTGTCGTGGGCCCGCGTCCGGTACGGGGACGACGCGGAGAGGTTGTCGAGGAGCCAGGCGCCGATGTTGCCGAGCCCGTTCACGGAGCGCGGCTCGATCCCGCCCCAGGCGCTCGAGCCGCCGTTGGCGTAGTTGTAGACGTTGATCGCGGCCGTGCGGGCCTGTTCCGACAGGGCGCGGTCTGCCGCGACCTGCGAACTCTGAAGCAGGACGGATCCGAGCGCGAAAGCGAAGACGGCGAGGCCCCGGCGCGTATTGGTAATGCTCCCGGAGTTGCAGGCGGGATCGTCAGGGCTCGGGACGTTGTCGGTGAGGTAGTTGTTGGCTGTGAGGCCCCAGTAGAGATCCCGGCCTCCGGACTGGTACGGCCCCTGGAGCTTCAGGAGGAAATCGATGCCGTGGGACACGAGGGCGTTGGCGGTCGTCTGGGAGAAGAGGGGGATCGCAGCGGGGAAGGGGCTCCCCGCAAGAAAGAGGCGGGCCTTGGCCACGGCGGACACGAGCATGGACGTGCTGAAAGCGTAGCCCCGGACGTCCGTTGCGTCGTTGAACCCGTTCCTGAGGTTCGCCGGGAGCGAGTAGAGCATCCCGGCGTCGGCGTGGACGACCCCGAGGTGCCCGTCGAGGCTGTTCCGCTTCTGGCGGACGATGCCGTTGATGGCTGCGGCGAGGACCACGGCGTTGTCCGCGACGGCGATGTTCTTCTGGATCGGGCCGTAGACGATGCGGTATGTGCCGTTGGGAAGCGTTGCGAACTCGAAGTTGCCGTAGTACCACCCCGAACCGAAGTCGGTGTTCGGATTGCGGTACGCGATGCTGGCGTAGACCGTCTGGCTCGTGGCGGTGTCGACGACCTGATAGGGCACCGTCGCGGCGTTGGCGTTCCAGGCGATCTGGTCCCGGATGACGAACGGCTTCGTCTGCGTCCGGAAGTAGGGGATGTGAGGCGTGATGATCTGGGGCGTGCTGCCCGAACCGCCGCCACCGAATGCCGCCGTTCGATCCGCGGGCAGGATCGCCGCGACGAGAACGAAGAGTGTCCGAGCGAGCCCGCGACCGACGGACCGGAGGGTCATCGCGTACCCCGTGAGAACCTCAGGCGTGGAACGACATCGACCGCCCGCGGAATCCGCGCGCTTCGGCCGCCACCCCGCGTCTTCCCGCGCGACCTCGAGCGCGGGCCGGACACGAAGCTCCCCTGAAAGCCTTCGGAGATTCTCCACCGCACGACCCGCGGCCATTGCCGCGAGGATCGCCGGACCGGCAAACAGGGCACGTCAACCGAGGTTTCCCTCGGCCGGGGCGTTACCGACACTCCACGGACCCCGGAGGGGTGTGGCGATGTTACTCCGCCGTTCGAGTCCCGGTCAAGTGAAAAGATCCCGAACACTCCGCCCGCGGCCGTCCCCGGGGCGGCGGGTCGTTCGGACTCAGAACCCGGCGAGGACTGCGACCCCGGAGGCCGCCATCGTCGTGCCCGCGAGGAGGCGGCCGCCCCGGGGTGTGAGGCGGGCTGCCGCGCCGGCGAATCCCTCTGAGATTGCGAGGGTTGCGACGAGCATGGTCGCCACGGTGACGAAGGAGAAGACGACCGTGACGAGGGCGAGCCCGGGGATGCCGAAGCGGGCCCATGCGCCCACGCTGGCGGGGACGAGGTACTCGCAGGGGCCGAGGACTAAAATCACGACGAGGGGAAAGGCCAGCGACCGGGCCGGTGCGCCGCGGTCTCCGTGGCGGTGGTCGTCGTCGGGCAGGAACTCGTGGGTGTGGACGAGGGATCCGTGGGCGTGGGGCCTCGCCAGGCCGCCCCGCCGCCGCCGGATTGCCGTTGCGAGGACTGCGAGGCCCACGCCGAGGAGCAGGAGGCC
>CAYQRN010000105.1:0-15720 GCA_964419995.1 uncultured Planctomycetia bacterium | reverse complement strand
CGCCCCACACGAGAATCTCCCGGCGAATATGTTCGCATCTGTGTGACGCACCACAATAGAATTCGACCTTCGCAGCGCTCCGCGGCGATCTCTCAAGTCGATATTTCAGAGAGGTTTAAGAATGGCCGGCCTCTACACTCCCGAGAACGATCGCTGGCGCGGCAAGGCGCGTGACGTGGCCGAGAGGGTCGTCCGGCCTCTGGCGCGGAAGTACGACGAGGCGCAGGAGTACCCTTGGGAGATCCGTGACGCCATCGCCGAGGCCGGGCTCTTCAAGGTCTGGATCCCGCGGGAGTACGGAGGCGAGGGCGCCGGGGTGCAGAACCTCTGCATCGTCGTCGAGGAGCTGGCGCGGGCCTGCGGCGGGGTCGGCGTGCTCTTCGCCGTGAACGCGCTCGGCTCCTTCCCGCTCATCGTCGGTGGGACCGAGGAGCAGAAGAACCGCTGGCTCCCGCGCATCGCGGCCGGAGAGAAGCTCGCGGCCTTCTGCCTCTCCGAGAAGTCGGCGGGGAGCGACGCGGGCGGCATGAAGTGTCGAGCGGTGGCGTCGCCGGACGGACGCGGATGGGCGATCCACGGCGACAAGAAGTGGACGACGAACGGCGGCGCGGCGGATCTCTACACGGTCTTCGCCGTCACGGACCCGACGAGCAAGTCGCGGCGCATCTCGGCCTTCCTCGTCGAGAAGGGCGCCGCCGGATTCACCTTCGGGAAGGTCGAGGACAAGATGGGCATCCGGTGCGTGCCGGTCGTGGAGACGCTCTTCCGCGACTGCCGCGTCGAGGCGTCGGCGCTGCTCGGAGGCACGGCCGGCCTCGGCTTCAAGCACGCCATGCAGACCCTCGATCTCGCCCGCCCCGGCGTGGCGGCCCAGGCCGTGGGGTGCGCCCAGGGCGCCCTCGAGCTCGCCCTCGTCTACACGAATCGCCGGCGGCAGTTCGACCAGCAGATCTCGTCCTTCCAGATGATCCAGAAGATGCTCGCCCACATGGCGACGCGCGTCGAGGCGGCCCGGCAGCTCGTCTACGCCGCGGCCCGCAACATCGACCAGGGCGGCGAGAACGTCACCAAGATGGCGGCCGAGGCCAAGCTCTTCGCCACGGACACGGCGATGAGCGTCACCACGGACGCCGTGCAGCTCTTCGGCGGCTACGGCTTCATGAAGGACTACCCCATCGAGAAGTACATGCGCGACGCCAAGATCACCCAGATCTACGAGGGGACGAACCAGGTCCAGGCCCTCGTCGTCGCGCGGAACCTCCTCAAGGAGGCCCAGGGCCTTTCTCACCTCGCCGCGGCGATTCCCGTCGAGGAGCAGTGGGTCTGGCCCGAGCCGGGAGCCGGCGCGTCCTCCTGAGGCGATTCCGCCCTTCTCAGTCCACGAACTCGACCGGGATGGAGGCAGGCAGGAGGCCTGCGCCGGCGGCGCGGTCGAGGAGCAGCGCGATGGCCCGCCGGGTCGGCGCGCTCATGGAGACCGTCTCGCGGTTCACGTACATCCCGACGAAGCGGTCGGCGTCGGCCGGGGCGAGACCCCGGGCGTACCGGAGCGCGTGGGCGAGGGCCTCCTCCCGGTGCGCCAGCCCGCACTCGATGCTGCGGCGGAGGGTCTTGGCGAGAACGCGCACGAGGCCTGGTCCGAGGTCCCGCCGCACGGCGTTTCCGCCGAGCGGAAGGGGAAGTCCGGTCTCGCCGCCCCACCAGGCGCCGAGGTCCACGACCCTCCTGAGCCCGTCCGCCTCGACCGTGAGCTGTCCCTCGTGGATGATGACGCCGGCATCGACCTTCCCGCTCCGGACGGCCTCGCCGACTTGATCGAAGGGGACCGGGACGGCCTCGTGGGGGCCGAGCCAGAGGCCGAGCGCGAGGGCGGCGGTCGTGCGGGGGCCGGGGATGGCGATCCGGCGCCCCCGGAGATCGTCGCGCCCGGCCGGACGCCGTGCGACCACGACGGGTCCGTAGCCCTCCCCGATGCTCGCGCCGCTTCCGAGAAGGGCGTAGCGGTCGGCCACGTAGGCAAAGCCGTGGAAGCTCAGGGCCGTGAGGTCGTAAAGGCCCGATTCCGCCTCCCGGTTCAGGGTCTCGATGTCCGAGAGGACATGCCGGAACTCGAGCCCGGCCTCGGTGACGCGCCCCGAGGCGAGCCCCCAGAACATGAAGGCGTCGTCGGCGTCGGGGCTGTGGGCCACGGTGATGGTTCGGGCGTTCATCCGCCCCTTCTACCACGGCCGCGGCCGGGGGAAAGGCGCCCGATCTCCGGCAGTGTTAGAATGACGTGGTGGAGCAGCGCGGAGCGGATTGTCCGCCTCTCCCGGGGAATCAGATCTTCATGCGCTATCGCATTCTCGGCAGGACTGACCTCAAGGTCTCCGTCATCGGTCTTGGAACCTGGGCCATCGGCGGACCCGCCAGGATCGGTTCGCGGATCCTCGGCTGGGGTCCGTCGGATGACGCCGAGTCCCTGGCCGTGCTGCGGGCCTGTCCGGAACTCGGCATCAACTTCATCGACACGGCCGACGTCTACGGGCGGGGGCATTCCGAGGAACTCATCGGGAAGGCCTTCGAGGGGAAGCGGGATGCGGTGATCGTCGCGACCAAGGTGGGCAGCCGCGCCGGAAGCGACGGGGAATGGGCGAAGGACTTCTCCCCCGCCTGGATCCGCGAATCGTGCCACGGGAGCCTCCGCCGCCTCCGCATGGAGGCCGTGGACATTCTCCAGCTCCACTCGCCTCCGCCCGGCTTCGCCTTCAAGGACGAGCTCTTCGAAGCTCTCGACGGGCTCCGGCGCGAGGGGTGCGTGCGCCACGTGGGCATCTCCGCGGGACCCGAGGAGCAGTCCCTCGCAGCCATTGCCACGGGGCGGATCGAGACCCTCCAGGTCGTCTACAACATCCTCGAGCGGGGCGCCGAGGAGAACGTCCTCCCGAGGGCCGAGGGGGAGAACGTGGGCGTCATCGTCCGCGTGCCGCTGGCCTCCGGGTTCCTGACGGGCAAGTACTCGGGCAATGCCGTTTTCTGCGGGGATGACTGGCGCTCGGACCGCTTCGACCGCAAGGACATCACGAAGCTGGCCTCGCAGGTCGAGAAGCTCCGGTTCCTCGAGGGCCACGGGCGCCGGTCCATGGCTCAGGCCGCGATCCGCTTCTGCCTGCAGCATCCCGCGATCTCGACCGTGATCCCCGGAGCGCGGACCGTTGCCCAGCTCCGGGAGAACGCCTCCGCCCTCGACGCTCCGAACCTCACGACGGGGGAGAGGAAGGCCATCCGGGAGGCTCTCGGGGACGGCGGCGGCGACGCGTGATCCCGGCCGCCCCGTCCGGGGCGGCGCGTCAGCGGATGAGGGGCAGGATGGCGCGAAAGTCGTCGGTGCCCGCGCGCTCGAGCCACTCGAAGACCACCGATTCGGTCGTCGTGATCTCCGATCCGGCCGCGCGGGCGCGCTCGAGTCCGGGGGCGAGGTTGCCGGGAATCCGGGTTGCGACGGCGTCGGCGACGACGTGGACGTCGAAGCCCCGGTCCCGGCCGTCAAGCGCGGTCTGAAGCACGCAGATGTGGGCCTCGATGCCTGCGAGGACGAGGGTTCCGCGTTCGAGCCCGCGGAGGGCCGCGACGAATGCCGGCTCGCCGAAGGCCGAGAACGCGGATTTCGCGATGCGCGGCGCTGCGCCCGTGTCGAGGCCGCCGATCGTCGCGCCGAGGCCGCGCGGGTACTGCTCCGTCACGAGGACGGGGACTCCGAGGCGCGCGGCGGCGCCGAGGAGGATCCCGAGGTTGGCGACGAGACTCTCCCGGCCCTGCATGAGCGGGTAGAGTTTCTCCTGGACATCGACGACGACGAGGACGCTGTCGGAGCGCAGGGCGCGACGCGGTCGATTCACAGGCAGACCTCCCGGAAGGAGCAGCTCTCGCAGCGCGAACGGTCCTCGGTGCGGGGGAAGGCCGATTCGTCCGCGCGGTTCGTCTCCACGTCGGCGAGGCGCCCTTCCATGGATTCGATGTCGAGGAGGATGGACTCCCGGGCAGCCTCGAGCTTCGCGTCGGTGATCTCGGTTTCGACCTTCGTGTCCGGCGCGAGGTAGAACACGACGGCGCGGATCCGCGCCGTGCATGCGGGCCAGCGGTGCCGCGCGTCGAGGGCGTAGGCGGTGACCTGCTCCGTGTCGTCCGAGGGCGTCTCGCCGGTCTTCCAGTCCCAGATCGTGCAGCCCTCCGGCGTCCGCATGGCCAGGTCGGGAAGGGCCCAGACGCGGCGGCCGCCGATCTTGAGGGGATCCGGGTCGTCGAAGAACCCGCTCTCGTCGAGGGCGAGGAGATTCCCTCCCCCGAGCTGCCGGATGGCCTCGAAGGTGTCCGACGCGAAGAAGTGGCGGACCGACCGGCGCGCCCGCTCCGTGGCGCGCTCGACGACGGCGGCGTCCGGCGGCGGGCCGTACCAGATCTCCTGGAAGGGCGGCCAGCGCTTCGGATCCTTCTGCCATGCTCCCCGCAGAGCCGCCTGCCAGGCGGCATCGAGGATCGCCGTGACCTCCCGTTCGGGGTCGGCGGCCGGCGGACGATTCTCGAAGGCGTCGCTGATGCCGCGCCGGATGACGCGGTGGACGGCATCGCCGGCCGCCAGCGGGAGGCGCGTCATGCGGGAGAGGACGTAGATCCGCCGCGTCGCGGCGGGCGCGTCGAAGGCCCAGCCTCCCCACTTGCCGTAGTACTGGTACCAGTAGCGGCGGAGGCACTCGCGGAAGGTCGCGATGCGGGATCGGGACCAGGAGAGTTCGTTCCTGAGCTCGGCCATGGGCGCTGCCGCGGACGGTAACGGGCGCGGCGTGCCGCGGTCAAGCCGGGGGCGTGACGGCGCGGCCGGGATCTGTCAGAATCGGCCCGGAGGCTTCGTGATGAAACTTCGCGATTTCGTCGGCGAATCGAACATCCGCTTCCACATGCGAGGGAAGGAGGCGCTCCCCGTCTGGGACGAGGAGCTCGACGATGCCGAGGTGGCGAAGCTCAGGGACGAGGTCTACCTGAAGACCCTGAGGTCCGCCCACCGGGAGATCCAGGCCGAGATGACGGCCCGGCACGGCAACTCCCGCTACAAGCCCGAACTCCTCGCGGAGCGTCTTGGCGTCCCCGTGACCCACGCCTTCGCCTTCTTCGGCCTTCACGGCACGGCCGCCGGCCGCGGCCTCTACTGAGAGACCGCGGCGGCGGCGTCCGCCGCCTACTCCACGGATTCGAGGACGAAGCCCCGGCGGGCGAGCTGCTCGCGGACCAGGGCGCGGAGGGCGCTCTCGAAGGTCGAGGCGTCCCTGCCGGCGAGCTTCATGCGCTCGGCTGCGAGGAACCGCTCGCGGTCGGCCGAGAGCCGCCGGATCTCGGCGGCGATGGCGGCCCGTTCGGCCTTCTTCCCCGCGACATAGGCCCGGCGTTCAGCGGGGCTCATGGTTCGCATGTCCGGGGGCAGGTCCTCGTCCCGGAGCTTCGAGAGATCGACAGAGCCGTCGTCGAGGGCATCGCAGAGATCCCAGTGGCTGTTGCGGTAGGCCACACCGGACTTGGCCAGCGCCCGCTCGGCGGGGGCGGCCGGTCCCGAGCCGGCCGCGTTCGAGTCCTGCACGGACTGGTTGGCCTTCCCCTCGGCGGCCCGCTTCCCGTAGCCGATGTAGGTCGCGTTGATGCGGATCGAGAGCTCGGCGAGACGGACGTCCTGCGGGGCCGGGATCGCGGCGATGGCCGCGTTCTGATCGATGACGCAGAACCGGCCGTCCGTGAGGGCGGCGGCGTGGTCCCAGCGCCCCTGGCGTCCCTCGGACTCGGCGCCGCAGTGGATCGTGTTGATCGCGATGCCCTTTGCGATCGCGCGGCGGCAGACGGCCTCGTAGGCCACGGGGCCCTGGGTGAACGGCTCGTTGCCGGCGATGTAGATGGCCTGGTAGTGGGCGCCCGCCGTCCAGGCGACACGGTCGAGGGCCGCCTCCAGCGCCGCGCCGCAGAACTCGTCGCCGCCCCGGGTCGTGAGGGCGAAGAGGGCCGCCGAGAGGGCGTCGAGGTCGTCCGAGAGGGGGCGGACCAGGCGGATGAAGTTCTCCGATGCGGGAAGGGTGGAGTTGCCGTACTGGAAGAGGGCGACGCGGAGAACCGGGTGCTTCCCTGAGTGCTTCGCCGTGGCGAGGGTGTTCACGATGGACCAGAGGCGGGACCGTGCCTGGTCGATGAGCCCATCCATGCTGTTGCTCGTGTCGAGGAGGATCGCGATCTCGATGAGCGGCGCCCCGTCGCGGGTCGGACCGACCCCGCGGGCGGCAGGGAGAACGGTGAGAAGGGCGAGAAGGCCCGGAAAGACGACGAGGGCCGGACGGGTTCTCATGGGAATCTCCACGGTGTCTGACGGTTCGACGTCTCCGACCCGTGCCGGGTTCCGGGGGACGCCAACTCCTGAGACGCCGGGGATCGCGTTTCGAGTGTCAAAGTTGTGTAACGTCCGGTCCCCGGGGGACCGCCGGCCCTGTCAGGGGAGCGCGGGTTCGAGAAGGGGCATGGGGGCCGCGCGCCGGAGCGCATCCTCCGCCGCGGCCGGACTCAGGGGCCGGCCGAGAACGAGATCGAGGCTCGTCATGACGGAGGGGTGAAGGCCGCAGGGGCGGAGGGCCGTGAAAGCGTCCGAAGCCCCGGCGACGTTGAGCGCGAGCCCGTGCCAGGTGACCCAGCGTCGGACGGCGATGCCGATGGAGGCGATCTTTCTGCCGGCCACCCAGACGCCGGTCAACCCCGGCCGGGATTCCGCCGCCACGCCGAGGACGGCCAGGGCGGCGATGGCCCAGCCCTCGAGGCGGCGGAGGTGGTCGTGGAGATCGCGTTCGGGCGGCTCGAGACGGCGGATCCAGTAGAGGAGGATCTGCCCCGGTCCGTGATACGTCGCGCGGCCGCCGCGCTCGACGGAGACGACGGGTACGCCCGGATCGGGGCCGATGTCGCCCGGGCGCGTGCCCGGACCCGCAGTGATGACGGGATCGTGTTCGCAGAGGAGCACCTGATCGGGGATGAGATCGCCGGCGCGCCGATCCACGAGATCCCGCATGAGGCGGTGGGCGTCGGCGAAGGGAAGGCGGCCGAGGGGCCGCCAGGCCGCGGGGGCCGGCGGATCGGAAGGGCGGATCACGGGTTCACGATGTGGATCGCGCGGCCATGGACGGCCTCGGCGGCTTCCATGACCGCCTCGGGCAGGGTGGGGTGCGTGTGGATGGTGAGGGCGATGTCCTCGGCGGTGGCTCCCATTTCGATGGCGAGGGCGGCCTCGGCGATGAGATCCGCCGCATGGGGTCCGACGATGTGGACGCCGAGGACACGGTCGTCCTTCGCGCCGGCAACGAGCTTCACGAAGCCCTCCGTCTCCCGGGAGGCGAGGGCCCGCCCCGAGGCGGCGAAGGGGAAGCGACCCGTGCGGACCTCGAGGCCCTGCCGGGCCGCCTGCTCCTCCGTGAGACCGACGCTGGCGATCTCGGGGTCGGTGAAGATCCCCCAGGGCATGGCACGGACGTCCCAGGTCTCGTTCCGTCCCGCGACGTTGGCCGCGACGACGAGGCCCTCGCGGCTCGCCTTGTGAGCGAGCTGGGCGCCGCCGCGGACGTCGCCGATGGCGTAGACGCCGGGGACCGACGTCCGGAACCCTTCATCCGTGACGATGAAGCCGCGGGCGTCCACGGAGACGCCGATGTCGGCGAGGCCGAGGTTTTCCGAGTTGGGACGGCGGCCCACGGCGAGGAGGATCCGGTCGGCGACGACCTCCGCGGGTCCGGCCGGCGTCTCGAGGGCCACGGCGAGCCGTCCGTTCCGGCGCGTCCAGCCGGTGGCCCGGGCCCGGAGGTGGACGGCGGTCTTCTGCCGCCGCAGCCGGCGGTCGAGGACCTTCACGAGCTCCGGATCGAAGCCCGGCAGGAGCTGGTCCATCATCTCCACCACCGTGAGCGTGGCGCCGAAGCTCCGGAGAGCCATGCCGATCTCGAGACCGATGATGCCTCCGCCGATGACGAGGAGTCCGTCCGGGACGGAGGCGAGGTCGAGGGCCTGGGTGCTCGAGAGGACGTTTTCTCCGTCGAAGGCGAAGCCCGGCACCTCGACGGGCCGGGCTCCCGTCGCGACGATGACGCTCTCCGCCCCGATCTCCGAGGTGCCGTCCGCTCCCTCGACGAGGATCCGGTTGCGGGCCGTGAAGCGGGCGGATCCGCGGACGAGGTCGACGGAGGCCTTGCGGAGCAGGATCTCGATGCCGCCCGTGAGCCGGCGGACGACGGAGTTCTTCCAGGACTTCGTGCGGGCGAGATCCACGCGGGGTGCGTCGAAGAGGAGTCCCATCTCGGCCGCCGTCGACGCCTCGTGGAAGACCCGCGCGGCGTGGATGATGGCCTTGCTCGGGATGCAGCCCACGTTGAGGCAGACACCGCCCACGGCGTCCCGCTCCACGATGGCCGTCCGGATGCCGAGCTGGCCGAGCCGGATGGCGGCCACGTAGCCCCCGGGTCCGGAACCGATGACGACGGCCTGATACTGCTTCATGAGGGGCTCCGGATCAGAGGGGGAACTCGCCCTCGCGGCGGCCCGTCGTCGTCTCGTCGAGGAGGGCCTGTCGATCCCGGGCGAGGGCCGGCGTCAGCTTCGAGTGGACGTCGTCGAAGAGCGTGGACGGATCGGGCGGGGGTGCCGCCTCCGCCTCCGTGATGGCGGTCTCGATTGCCCCCCGGATGCGGGCGGCGAGCTGCTCCTCGGCGGCCGCGTCGAGGATTCCCCGCCGGCGGAGGTGGTCGCGGAACCGGTCGATGGGATCCACGGCGAGCCACGTCGGAACCGCGGCGGGATCCCGGTACCTCGTGGGATCGTCGGACGACGAGTGTCCGCCGCGGCGGTACGTCACGGCTTCGATGAGCGTGGGGCCGCCGCCGCTCCGCGCCCGCTCGGCGGCGCGTCGGGTCGCCTCGTCGACGGCCAGCACGTCGTTGCCGTCCACGCGGATTCCGGGCATGCCGTAGGCCCGGGCCTTGATCGCGACGCCTTCCGAAGCGGTCTGGCGCTCGAAGGGCACGGAGATGGCGAACTGGTTGTTCTGGCAGAAGAAGACGCAGGGGGCCCGCCAGACGCCAGCGAAGTTCATGCCGACGTGGAAGTCGGGCTCGGAAGTGGCTCCGTCTCCGAAGTAGACGAGAACGACCGTGTCGTCCCGGCGGATGCGCGCCGCCTGCGCCACGCCCGCGGCCTGGGCGATCTGGGTCCCGATGCACGACGAGAGGGAAACGAAGCGGTGCGCCGCGCTGCTCAGGTGGCAGGGCATCTGGCGGCCCTTCGCCACGTCGAGCGCGTTGCCCATGAGCTGGGCGATGTAGCGGGCGAGGGGGAAGCCCCGGGCGAGGAGCGCTCCGCCCTCCCGCAGCGCCGGGAACACCCAGTCGGAGGGGCGAAGTGCCTCGATCGAGCCCACGACCGCGGCTTCCTGTCCGAGGGCCTGCCCGTAGAAGCCGATCCGCCCCTGCCGCTGGAGGAGGAGCATCTTCTCGTCGAGAAGCCGGCCCCGGAGAAGACCCTCCATCATGCGGAGGAGCTGCTCGCGGGGCAGGTCCGGCGCCGGCGACGTGGCTGGTGCGTCGCCGGCCGGTAGCACCCGCAGGATGCCGGCGCCCGGGGCCGGCCGGTCTCCGGCGGCCGCCGGCCGCGATCCGCCCGTGGTCCCGCCCAGGGCCGTCATCCCTCGAGCGCCAGGAGGGCCGGGGCCTCGATGACCCTCAGGAAGTCGTTCATGAACCGGGCGGCGACGGCGCCGTCGACGACGCGGTGATCGAGCGTCATCGAGAAGTTCGTCATGCTGCGGATCACCACGGCGCCGTCGCGGACCACCGGGCGCTCCTTGATCCGGTAGGCGCCGAGGATCGCGACCTCCGGGTAGTTGAGGATGGGGGTGGCGAAGAGGCCGCCGATGGACCCGGCGCTCGTGATCGTGATCGTGGAGCCGGTCATGTCCTCGCGTGCGATGGAGCCGTCGCGGCCGCGGGCCGAGAGAGTCTGGATGTCGGCCGCGATGTCCCAGACGGACTTGCGATCCGCGTCGCGGACCACGGGGACGAGGAGTCCTCGCTCCGTGTCGAGAGCGAATCCGACGTGGTACTGCCGCCGTACGATGATCTCGCTTCGCTCGTCGTCCATGGCGGCGTTGAGGATCGGGTGTTTCCGCAGGGCGGAGACGAGCGCCTTCATGATGAAGGGGAGGTACGTGAGCCGGACACCGCGGCGTTCGGCCTCGGGCGCGGCCAGCTTCCGGAGGGCCACGACCTCCGTCATGTCGGCCTCATCCACGTAGGTGAAATGGGGCGCCGTGAAGGCGGACCGGACCATCTGGTCGCCGATCTTCTTGCGAAGCGCGCGGTAGGGAATTCGTTCGTCGTCCTGTCCTGCCGGGGGTGCGGTGGCCCGGACGGTGGTCGCCGAAGCGGGCGGGGTGGCTGGATTCGACACGGGCGTGGCTATGGGCGCCGGAGCCGGAGCCGGAGCGGGGGCGCCGCCGCCGAGGTGCGCCATGACGTCCTCGCGCGTGATGCGGCCGCGGGGACCGGTCCCCGGCACGCCGGCCAGATCGACGCCGCGCTCCCGGGCGAGGCGCCGCGTGGCCGGAGCCGCGAGGACGTGGCCGCCGTTTCGGGAGGAGGTCCCCGCAGCGGCGGGCGGGCGCGCGGGGGACGAAGGCGGAGCCGGGGTCGATGCCGGAGCGGCGGTCGCCGGACGGTCGGAGCGGGCGGCCGTCTCCGCGCCGGTCTCGATGACGACGAGGACGCTTCCCACGGGAATGACGCGGCCGGCCGGGGCGAGGATCCTGGCGATGCGGCCCGAGGCGGGGGAGGGGATCTCGACCGTCGCCTTGTCGGTCATGACTTCGACCATGGGCTGGTCCTCGAGGACGGAATCGCCTTCCGCCAGGAGCCACTTCGTGATCTCGCCTTCGGCGACGCCCTCGCCGATGTCCGGAAGCTTGAACTCGATCGCCATCGGTCGTGCCTTTCGTTCCCGGGTCAGAAGTTCATCGCCTTGTCGATGGCCGCGAGCACCCGGCCGGCGTGGGGCATGTAGAGGTGCTCGAGCGTGTAGGGAAAGGGCGTGTCGAAGCCCGTGACGCGGAGGATCGGGGCCTCGAGAGAGTCGATCGCGTACTCCGAGATGATCGCGGAGACCTCCGCCCCGACGCCGCACGTGCGCGGCGCCTCGTGCAGGATGACGGCGCGTCCCGTCCGCCGTACGGAGTCGATGATCGTCGCCGTGTCGAGGGGCAGGAGCGTGCGGAGATCCACGACCTCCGCGTCGATGTCCCGTGCTGCGGCCTTCTCCGCCGCTTCGAGGGCCACGGGCACCATGGCGCCCCACGTGAAGATCGAGAGGTGCCGGCCCTGCCGGGCGATGCGGGCCGGACCGATCGGAACGAGGAAGTCGGGATCGTCGGGCACCTCGCCCTTCACGGTGCGGTAGATGCGCTTCGGCTCGAGGAAGATCACGGGATCGCTGCCGCGGATCGCGGACTTGAGGAGTCCCTTGGTGTCGGCGGGCGTCGAGGGGATGACGACCTGGAGGCCCGGCGTGTGGACGAAGTAGGCCTCCGGCGACTGGGAGTGATAGTGCCCGCCGCGGATGCCGCCGCCGCTCGGCGTGCGGATGACGACGGGGCAGGTGTACTCGCCGCCCGACCGATAGCGGAACTTGGCCATCTCCGAGACGATCTGGTCGAAGGCCGGGTAGATGAAGTCCGCGAACTGGATCTCGGGCACGGGGCGGAGGCCGTAGAGGGCCATCCCGATGGCCGCTCCGATGATCCCCGACTCGGCGAGGGGCGTGTCGATGACCCGCTCGGCGCCGAAGCGGTCGAAGAGCCCCTCCGTCGCCCGGAACACGCCGCCGTTCTTCCCGACGTCCTCGCCGAGCACGACGACGTCGGGACTCCGGGTCATCTCCTCGTGGAGCGCCTGGTTCACGGCCTGGAGCACGGTCAGTGTCGCCATGTCCGTCCTTTGTCCGGCGTGTTCCGCCGGCGCGATGGTGTTCCGTTCGGTGGCCGCCGCGGAGGCGCGGCCGCGGTCAGAGAGGAAAGGCCGCGTTCTCGTCCTTCGCCGCCCCGTGGATCCCCTCGGTCTCGAGGAGCTCCGCGCGCTGCTGCACGAGGTGTGGCGGAATCTCCGCGTAGACATCCTGAAACAGCGATTCCGGCGCCGGCGGCGGCGTCGCTTCCGCGACACGCACGGCCTCGTCGATGCTCCGGCGCGCCTCCTCGCGGATGGCCTGGTCCTCCTCCTCGGCGAGCACGCCGCTCCGGAGGAGATGCCGCTTGAGGCGTTCGATGGGGTCCTTCTTCCGCCATTCCTCGGTGGTGGCCTCGGGGCGGTAGCGGCCGGGGTCGTCCGACGAGGAGTGGGGTCCGACGCGCCACGTGAGGCACTCGATGAGCGTGGGGCCGTCCCCTCGCCGCGCGCGCTCCACGGCGACGCGGGCCGCCTCGTAGACGGCCATGACGTCGTTCCCGTCCACGCGCACGCCGGGGAACCCGTAGGCCTCGGCCTTGACGGCGATGGTCTCGGAGGCCGTCTGGCGCTCGACGGGCAGGGAGATGGCCCACTGGTTGTTCGTGCAGACGAAGACGCAGGGGGCGCGGAAGACGCCGGCGAAGTTGAGTCCCGTGTGGAAGTCGCTGCTCGACGTGGCGCCGTCGCCGAACCATGTCATCATGACGCGGCCGTCGCGGCGGATGCGCGAGGCCATGGCGGCTCCCGCGGCCTGGATGATCTGGGTGCCGATGGGCGACGACACCGAGACGAACCGGATCCGGCCGAGGGAGTAGTGGACGGGCATCTGCCGCCCGCGGGCCTGATCGAGGCGATTGCCGAAGAGGTTGTGGAAGAGCTCCACGGGCGGCACGCCGCGGAGGATCGCCACGGCGGGCTCCCGGTAGGAGGGGAAGACCCAGTCCTCCGCCTGCAGGGCCGCGGCCGTGCCGACGGCGGCGGCCTCCTGGCCCGTGCTCGGAACATGGAACCCGATCCGCCCGGCGCGCTGGAGCTTCATGGCCCGCTCGTCCATGGTGCGCGTGTACACCATGGCGAGGTACATCCGCCGCAGCAGGTCGCGCGGGATGCCGGCGGACTGCTGCCGCGCCGCCCCCTCCGTTCCCGGAGCCGCCACCCTGTCCTCCGGCATCATCTACCTCCGTTCCTGTCTCAGGTGGTGGTTGAGGAAGGCCTCGGCGGCCCGGTAGGAGCTGCGGACGAGAGGTCCCGACGCACACCAGAGGAAGCCCATGTCGAGGGCGCGGCGGCGCCACGCTTCGAACGTCGCGGGCTCGATGAAGGTGTGGACGGGCAGATGCCGCGGCGTGGGCTGCAGGTACTGTCCGACCGTGACGACGCTGACGCCCGCGGTCCGGAGATCCATGAGCGCCTCCTCGACCTCCTCGTCCGTCTCCGAGAGGCCGAGCATCAGGGAGGACTTGGTGACGAGTCCGGGCCGCAGCGCGGCGGCGCGCCTGAGCACGTCGAGGGACTGCTCGTAGCCGGCGCGGGCGTCGCGGACGACGCGCTGCAGACGCCGTACGGTCTCGATGTTGTGGGCGAAGACGTCGGGGGCGGCGCCGACGAGCGTTCGCAGCGAATCGGCGGATCCGGCGAAGTCTCCCGTGAGCGTCTCGATGAGGATGCCCGGCGAGGCGCCGCGGACCGCTTCGATCGTCCGGGCGATGTGCTTCGCGCCGCCGTCGGGAAGATCGTCGCGATCCACCGTCGTGAGGACGACGTAGGCGAGGCCCATGGCTGCGACTGCCTCCGCGGTCCGTCTCGGCTCGTCGCCGTCCACTTCGCCGCGGGGGTTGCCGCTGGCCACGGCGCAGAAGCGACAGGCGCGCGTGCACAGGCGCCCGAGGAGCATGAACGTTGCCGTGCCGCTGCCCCAGCATTCGGCCAGGTTCGGGCACCGGGCGTCCTCGCAGACCGTCCTGAGACCGAGATCCGAACGCAGGGAGCGGATGCGGGCCCAGTTCTCGCCCGACGGGGGGCGGATCCTGAGCCAGGCAGGCTTCCCGCCGGCGGACGGGGAACTGGATGGGGGTGGGGCGATCATGCGGCGTACGCGGGGCGTCGCGGGGAATCCCGTATTATGGCACGGGCACATGGTTGGCAATACGACGGACGGACCCCGCGTGATCACGGGCACGGCCGGATGGTCGTATCCGGACTGGGCGGGGCGCGTCTATCCGGCGCGCCGCCCGCGGGGCTTCCATCCGCTCGCGTACCTCGCGTCGTACTTCGACGTCGTCGAGATCAACACGTCCTTCTACCGCCCGGTGCCGCCGGCCGTGGCGGAGGGTTGGGTCCGTGCCGTCCGGGGATTCCCGGCGTTCCGCTTCACGGCCAAGCTCTGGAGGCGCTTCACGCACGAGGACGACGCAGGCGCCTCCCGGGCGGAGAGAGATCTCTTCCTCGCCGGTCTCCGTCCCGTCGAGGAGTCCGGCCGGCTCGCGGCCATCCTCCTCCAGTTCCCCTTCGGCTTCCGGCATGACGCCGGCGCAGAGGCGAAGCTCGCACGGGTCGCTGCCTGGCTCGGACCGCGGCCCCTCGCCGTGGAGTTCCGGCACGCCTCGTGGCTCGAGCCGGCAGCCCTGCGCCTCGCCCGAGACCTCGGCCTCCACTTCGTCAACATCGACCAGCCGGAGGGTCGCGAAGCGATCCCGCCGACGGCCGTGACGGGCGGCGCTCTCGCCTACGTCCGGCTCCACGGCCGCAACGCTTCTGCGTGGTTCGATCCCCGCGCCGGCCGTGACGCGCGCTACGACTACCTCTACTCGAGCGCTGAGATCGCCGAATGGGTGGATCGGATCCGGACGATCCGCGAGGGCGCCCCGCTCACCGTCGTCATCGCGAACAACCATTTCGAGGGGAAGGCGGCCGCCGCGGCCCTCGAGATCCGGGCCGGCCTCGAGGCGCGGCGCGTCGAAGTCCCGGAATCGCTCCTCCACGCCTTTCCTTCCCTCGAGCGCGTCGCCACGCCGGCGGGGCGGCTCTTCTGAGGCGCCGGACCGCCGCTGCAAGTCCGCCCTCGCTCTGACGATCGGAGGGGCGCCGCGCCGCCCTCTGCCCCGGCGCCGTGCGATTTCCCGCGATCGGAATCGCACGCCTTTCGCCCCGCGCGGGGTCGTGCGCTCTGGTCGCACCACCGGAAATGCCGATGAATGAACAGGTTTCAGTCGCGGGAAGAGGCGGTACCTCCGTTGCGTCCAGAAGAAGGGTGCAACGATCCGATGAAGTCGCGACGAAGCCAGAGCCGAAGGAAGACCCGACGTTCCATCCCCGAGGGTGACGGCTGCACCATGACATCGCCCGCGAGATCACGTTCCCGGAGAGAGAAGGCCGGCCCGCCGCGGTGCTGCGCGACGGTCCTCGGCCTCCTCCTCGGCGTCGTTCTCCGGGCGCCGGCATCCCCGCAGGCCCCGATGACGCGGGAATTCTCCGCCGCGCCGCGGGGGGAAGCGTCGGCAGCGGACGTCGTCCTGGGCGCGTGGTGGCGCGGGAGCGCCCACCGTCTCGCGCCGCCGCCCGAGGCCGCGGACCGCTGCGTGGAGAACCCCGATTTCGAGCGGCCCTTCAATCTGCGCCTACCTCTCCTCATGGGGCCTCCGGCCGGGGCTCCGGGCCTCCGGCCCATGTCCCTCCGAAGGCTCCG
>CAYQRN010000104.1:0-15750 GCA_964419995.1 uncultured Planctomycetia bacterium | reverse complement strand
CCGAGCCTTCTCGACCGCCTGGCGGATCTCGGGGCCCGGACCGCGCCGACCCTCAGGTTCGCGCTCCTCATCTCCTCCGGGATCGCCGCCGCGCTCCACATCGTCACCGCCGCCCGCGGGCGCGCACGCGCGGCACTCGCGGCGCCGGCGGCGGCGGCCGCGGGGCTCCCCCTCCTCGCCCACGTCACCCGCTCCGGGTCTCTGGCGCTCGCGACGGATGCCGCTGCGATCCTCGTCGCCTCCGTCGCCGCCGCTCTCCTCCTCCGACATCGGGGCCGATTCCCGGCGCTTCCCATGGCGGGCCTTCTCCTGGCGCGGATCCCGCCCCACGCGGCGCGGATCGCTCCCGCGGCCCTCGGCAGTACGGGATCGCCGCTCGTGGCCGCTTCCGAGGCGCTCTGGCTCGTCGCGCCGTTCCTGGCCCTCCTCGCCACGGCGCGCACCGCCGGCCCCTCTCGGCGCGCCACCCGCGTGATCCTCGCGGTTTCCGCGGCCTTGGCCGCCGCCCTCGGCTTCGCACTCGCGGGTCGTTCCGACATCGCGACGGGAGTCATCGCCGACGCCTTCAGTCTCGGCCTCTCCGGTCTCCCACCCGGGCTCGTCGCCGCCGTGTTCCCCGCGTGGCTCCTCGCCACGGGAGCGCTCGCGTTCCTGCTCGGCCGCCGGCCGGAGTCCCGTACGACGGCCGCCGGCCTCGCGCTCGTCGTCCTGGCTGGTTTCCGACCGACGGAGCTTCACCTCATCGGTGCCGCCCTCGCCGGAACCGTCCTCGTCTCCGGAGTCCGCTCCGCAACGACCGCGGCGTGAGATCCCGGCGCCGCACCGGACGTCAGCGCAATCCCCCCGGTCCGGCCTCCCCTGGCCCGCCCTGTTCCTCGTCCTCGCCCCCCCCGAAGTCGTCTTCCTCTCCTCCGAACCCCTCGAGGGGATTCCCTTCCGGCTCCCCGCCGTCCTCCTCCGCCTCGTCCTCTCCTCCCTCTCCCTCGCCCGCCTCCTGCTCCTCGAGCTGGCTCTTCACGTCCTCCACGGCATCGAAGACGCGGCGCGATACCCAGATGTCCGCCTGCGTCTTCAGCGCGAGCACGATGGAGTCGCTGGCTCTGAGATCGATGCGCACCTCGTCGCGAAGACCGCCCTCGCCGCCGCTCGCCGTCCGCTCGAGCGCGAGGGTGGCGCAGAAGACGTTGTTCACGATGGACGAGATGATGACCCGGCGCACCTCGATGTCGAATCCCACGAGAATCGAGCGGATGACGTCGTGCGTGAGGGGACGTTCGGTGGTCTCGTGTCTGAGCTCGCGGATGATGGCGGCGGCCTCGTAGATCCCGACGAAGATCATGAAGACCTTCTCGTCGTTGCCGAGAAGGACGGCCGCCGTGTCGCGCACGGGGCCGATGACCTTCTTCACCTCGACCTTGACGAGATCCATGGCCGGACGCCTCTGCAGGGGGATGGCCGACACTAACCCGGATCATTCACGAAGACGAGCCGCGACGAGCCCTTGCGAAGTCCCGGCCGGAGAGGACCGCTCTGCCGGCTCGGCATTCGTGGATTGTCCGGGCCGATAGCGCGCCTCGGCCGCCGCACGCGGCACGGCGCGTGCCGTTCAGGGGCCGTTCCGGATGATGACGGGCGTGCCCACGGACACCCAGGAAAAGAGCTCGTTGATGTCGCTGTTCGAGAGCGCGATGCTGCCGTCGGTGAACCGCCGGTCGCGGAGGCCGAAGAAGTTCCCCTGGATGCCGAGGTTGCCCCGGAGCGGTGTGTCGGCCGGCGGAGGCGAACCGGACTCCTCGGCGAGGCGGAACCGCGCGGCCGTCGCGCCGTCGATGGATCCGGCCCGGTGTCCGGCGAAGACATCGTCGGCGTTCGGGTAGTCGATCTGCAGGAAGCGTGATCCGCGGTTCAGCACGTCCTCCCGCACGGCCTTGCGGATGATCCGGTACTCGCCCACGGGCGTGCAGCCCGCGAGAGCCAGGACTCCCACGGACCGGGCCTTCCCGAAACCGATGTCGTAGCGCTTCACGGGGGCATCGCCGTCGAGCAGCGTCAGCGTGAAGCGGTCGAGGTCGACCTCGATCTTCGGATCCTGGAGCGGGACGGCGATGCCTGCCGCCCGGGCACGCTCCGGAATCTCGTCCCCGGCGAACTCCTGGAGATAGAGGCTCACGAAGGCGCCGGCGAGGAGCGCGGCGCCGGCGAGGACGAAGGCAAGGACGCGAAACTTGAACATCCGGAAGCGGCCTCCGCTGGCATGGAGTCCCGATTCCTCTTTCGGACGGAGGCGCCCCCGGACTCAAGCGGAAAGTACCGCCACCGATCCCGGCGTGGCGGATCGTCAGGCGCTGCCGACGCTTCCCGCGAGGCCGAGAAGGCGGCGGACGACGGGGCAGAGAGCGGCGACGATGGCGTCCGCGTCGCCGGGCCGGTTGAGGTGCGAGAGGCTGAGGCGAACGGAGCCGTGGAGGTGCTCGAAGGGAACGTCCATGGCAGCGAGGACGTGAGATGGCCCCTCGCGGCCGGACGTGCAGGCCGACCCGGACGAGCAGTCGATCCCGGCGTTCGAGAGAGAGAGGACGACGGCCTCTCCCTCGATGCGGGGGAACGACACGTTGAGCGTGTTGGGGAGGCGCGGTTCCTCGCCGTTCACGCGCGCACCGGGGCATGCCTTCAGGATCGCGGCCTCGAGACGGTCGCGGAGCTCGCGCACGGCCGGCATGCGGGGGAGCCGCGCCGCCGCCAGGTCCGCAGCGACGCCGAAACCCGCCATGGACGCCACGTTTGCGGTGCCGCCGCGGCGTCCCCGCTCGAGCTCCCCGCCCGGCAGGAGTGGCGCGAAGGGGCTGCCGCGGCGCACGTAGAGGGCGCCCACGCCCTTCGGAGCGTTCAGCTTGTGTCCCGAGAGGGAGAGGTAGTCGACACCGAGATCCTCCACGGACACGGGAATCCGCCCCGGCGTCTGGACGGCGTCGCAGTGACAGAGGACGCCCGCGGCGCGGGCTCGCCGGGCGGCCTCGCGGACCGGGAAGATGACGCCGGTCTCGTTGTTCGCGAGGAGGAGGGAGAGGACCGCGGCACCATCCCTCAGCGCAGCATCGAGGGCTTCGAGATCGAGTCGCCCGCCGCCGTCCACCGGAAGGAGAGTCACCGCGACGCCCTCCGCGGCGAGGGCCGACGCCGTATCGAGCGTCGAGCGGTGTTCGACGGCCGTGGTCACGATCCGGCGCGGGCCGCCGCCGGAGAGGGCCGAGCGGAGCGCGGTCACGATGGACTCGGTGGCGCAGCTCGTGAACAGGATCTCGGAGGGCCGGGCGCCGATGAGAGTCGCCACGCTGGCTCGGGCCGCCTCCACGGCCGCCCGGGCCCGGCGGCCGGGCTCGTGGGTGCTGGACGGATTGCCGAATCCGGCGCCGAGGAAGGGAAGCATGGCCTCGAGGACCTCGGGCAGGACCGGGGTCGTCGCATTGTGGTCGGCGTAGATCCGATCCATGTCATTCCTTCCGGAAGAGACGTTTCAGGACTCCACGCCGCGCGCGGCGCGCCGCGGCGAGAAGCTCCTCGATCTCCGGCCAGCACGTGCGGCACCCGCCACCGGCCCGGCAGAGGGCCGTGACGTCCTCGACGCGGCGGCAGCGGTGGATCTCGATGGTCCGGCGGACCGTCCCCGCGGTGACGTTCATGCAGTGGCAGAGGATGCGGTCGTCCCCCCGACCCTCCGGTCCCTCGGAGCCCTGTTCCCCGGTGCCGCTCACGGAGCCTCCCGGCGCGCGGCCGCCGCCGGACCGGCGCAAGTCCCATCGAGGACTCCCGCAGCCACGCGACGTCCGGGCGGCGCGCCGCGCCCGGAGCGTCCCCATGTTACCGTCCCGGACCCTCGCGCATCGAGCCACCGATGAACATCGGAATCCTCAGCTACTGGGGCCGCTCGTCCGGCCTCGCGCACGTCTCGCGGGCCGTGGCGCAGGCGCTGCTGCCCCGCCACCGCATCGCCGTGCTCAAGCAGGGCCGCGAGCCCGTCGAGACCCATTTCCCGACCGTCGCGTCCGTCACGCAGGCGAGCGGTTATCTCGTGCCTCCGGACGAATTCGCGACCTGGGTCCGCGCCGAGCGCCTGCAGGCCGTCTTCTTCAACGAGTACAACCAGTGGCGGCGGGCCGAGGGTGTCGATCTCGTGGCCACCTGCCGCGAGCTCGGCGTGCGCGCCGTGGGATGGCTCGTCCTCGAGCGCTTCGACCCGGCACGCGTGGCGGAATACGCCCTCTACGACGCCATCATCTGCCCGACGCGGCAGGCCCACGCGACCTTCGCCGCCGCCGGGCTCTCCCGCGCAGTGCACGTCCCCTGGGGCGTGGACGTGGCCGACTTCCACCGAGGTCCCCCCATCCGCACCCAGGGACCGACCTTCTACCACCCGGGCGGTCACGGCGGTTACCGGCAGCGCAAGAACAGCGCCGCCGTCATCGACGCCTTCTGGCGCGCCTCCCTCCCCTCGGTGGAACTCTTCCTCACGAGCCAGCACGGCGGTCCGCCGCGGCGGTCCGCCCTCGGACGGGGCATCCACCTCCTCGAGGCGGAGCTCACGTTCGAACAGGTGCGCGACATGTACGGTCGCGCCGACGCCGTGATCCTGCCGAGCCGCTGGGAGACTCTCGGGCTTCCCGTCCTCGAAGCCATGGCCGGCGGAGCGCCCGTGGTGGCCACCGATATTCCTCCGCTCAACGATCACATCACGGACGGCGTCAACGGCCTCCTCGTCCCGGTCCGGGAAGTCCGGTGCCATCCGGACATCTTCGTCCCCTCGGCTGAGATCGACGTGGACGCCCTCGCGGACGCCCTCCGCCGCATCAGCGACGATCCCCTGCGCCGCCGCCTCGCGGACGGAGCCCTCGCCACGGCTCGCGAACGGTTCGACTGGGCGAAGAACGGCTGCCGTCTCGCCAGCGTCTTCGAGCAGGTCGTCGGGAGCTGAGAACCCCCGAGACGGCCCGGACGCCCGGTCAGGCCGGCGACGAAGGCGCGATGCGCTGCGCGCCGTCCCGTTTCAGCATGAGGTCGATCCAGCGGCCGATCCTCACGCGGGCGTCGTCGCGGCTCCAGTGCCGCGTCTCCGCGTCGCCGGAGGCTCCGATCCGCACGACATGCTCGTCCTTCATGAACGGCTGCACGCGGAGGCGCCAGTCGAAGGCCTGCTGGAGGAGGCCGTTGCGGAAGAGGATGTTCCGGCCGTACCCCCCCATGCGGCGGACGAGCGCCCGCATGGCATCGAAGACGAACTCGGGATCGCGGTCGTCCTCGAAGTCGAGGAAGAGGCCGTTCGTCGCCTTCGCGAAGGCGAGATCGATGAGATCCTCCGCCGGCAGATCCCGCGTGAAGCGAAGCCTCGTGAAGACGGGGATTCCCGAGCGGATGAGGGCATCCGTCCCGTCCGGAGATCCGACGACCGCCTCCGGCGGAAGGACCGCAAAGGCCTTGACCGCCGTTCGGACGAAGGGGCGGTCCTCCGGCGGGTCGCCGCGGTAGACGCAATCGTAGTCCACGTTGTTGACGCGGTAGGCGATGGCCGCCTCGATCTCCGCGGCGAGGGTCGCGTGGAAGAGCACGTCCGACTCGAGGACGAGCTTCCAGATGAGGTAGGGATTGGGGGCCGACGCCGAGGCCAGGAACGCGCGGGCGCTCCCGGAGCGCGTGAGGAGGTCATCGGCCCGGAACCAGACGTACGGGTGGCTTCCGAGAAGCGGCGCCACGGTCCGCCCCGCCAGCGCCGCGCGTTCGGGATCGAGGGCTCCGAGGTCCAGTAGGACCTTCGTGACGGCCTTCTCCCGCGGGGGCGACGGGATCCCGTCCGGATCCTCCCCTGCCACGGACTCGATGCGGGGCGTCCGCCAGTGCTCCGCGAGGGAGGGCTCCTCGTAATGGCCGTAGCACTGGCCGAACTGCAGTTCCTCGTCGCAGTAGCGGATGGCCTCGCGGATTCCGGCGTAGGAGAGGGTCGGCGTCCGGAGGATCCGGTAGGGAGGATCGGGCTGGGTGACGAGTCCGAGTTCCTCCCGGCGCACCCACAGGGCGGTGTCGGGGTTCACCGTGAGGATGTTGTAGCGGGACAGGTGAGCGAGCCCCTGCTCCCGGATCCAGCGCACCGTCTCCTTCGTGGATTCGAGCGTCTCGCCCGGGAGGCCGAGGATGATGTCCACGTAGGGCGTGACGCCGGCGTCGAGGAGCATCCGCACGCCCTCCGAGAGCCGCCGCAGATGGCTCATCCTTCGCACGGCACGGAGCGCCACGGGATTCGTGGACTGGAGTCCCACCGTGACGTACCGGAACCCCGCCTCGGCGAGGAGCCGGGCGTCCTCGGGTTTCAGCGCCTCGGCGAGGATGTTGGCGAACTTGCCGATCCTCCGGTCGGGATCCAGCTCCTTCATGTAGCCGCAGGTTTCCCGGAAGAGTTTCGAGAGGTTGAACGTGGGATCCACGACGGAGATGACGTCGAGATCGTGGTCCGCGGCGAACGCGATCTCCCGCCGGATCCGCTCCGGCGCGAAGACGTTCTTGGCGGTGCCCGACCAGTTGCAGTACGAGCACTTGAACGAGCAGCCGCGCTCCGTCTCGATGATCATCGAGCGCGAGAGGCTCGTGTCGATGTAGCCGAGGAGGTAGGGGGACGGCATCCCCGCGAAGTCGACCTGGGCGGCGGGGCGCGGATTGTCCACGATGCGGTCGCCGTCGCGCCAGCAGATCCCCGGCACCGACGACCAGTCCCTGCGGCCCCGGAGCAGCTCCTCGAGAACGGCGCAGAAGATATCTTCGCCGTCGCCGAAGACGGCGAGGTCGATGGCCGACTCCCGTGCGAAGTGATGAGAACGGGGCACGAACTCGGGGCCGCCGCAGACGATGAGGATGTCCGGCCGGACCTCCCGGAGCCGGTGCATGAGGTGGAACGACTGCTCCGCGTTCCACTCGTAGATGCTGAAGCCGACGACATCGGGGCCGGCCGCGAGGACCTCGTCGAGGAGGAGCTGGTCGCCGTACTTGTCGATCCGCGACGTGTCGAAGATCTCGATGTCCACGCGGTCGAGGAGCCCCCGCCTGGACGCGGCCGCCTTCAGATAGCCCGCGGCGATGGGCACGTTCGTGTTCGTCTGCTTCCGACTCTGGAGGAGGATGTAGAGGAAGGGAAGCTGAAGGAGCAGGACCTTGAGCTTCCGGGAGTCGTTCGGCATCTGTCGTTTCCGGCGGCCGCTGTCGGGAGTCCGAAGAATCGAGTCTACCCGCGAACGAAGACGTATGTCAATATAGCTTCGATCCTTACGATCGACCGCCCGGCATTTTCGACCGCGGGCCTAACTCCCTCCCGGACCGGAGGATCGACGATTCTCGAGACGGTGCGAAGGCGACGGCCACGAACACGGCCCCGCGCCCGCCGGGCGGCCGGCGCGGGAGGCGTCATTCTCGTTCTCCTTCTCGCGACCTGCGGGACGCCCGGGGACGAGGGACGGAAAACCGGCACGCCGCCCCCGCCTTCCGATGCGCCGCTCGGGGCCGACGTCTCGGCTGCCGTCTTGCAGGCCATCGCCGCCGGTTCCGCCCCCGGCGCGGTCGTCCTCGTGGGCCGGGGCTCCGGCACGCTCCTCTGCGAGGCCTTCGGCCGGCGGTCCGTCGAGCCGACCCCGGAGCCCATGGCGACGGACGCCGTCTTCGACCTCGCCTCGCTCACGAAGCCCGTGGCCACGGCCACGTCCATCCTCCGCCTCATCGCCGCCGGCAGACTCCGTCTCGATGACGCCGTCGCACGCCATCTCCCCGACTTCCGCGGCAACGGTAAGGAGTCCATCACCATCGAGCAGCTCCTCCGCCATCGCGGCGGGCTCCTCCCGGACAACGCGCTCAGGGACTACATGGACGGTCCGGCCCTCGCCCGGCAGCGGATCTTCGACCTCGGCCTCGAGGCTTCGCCGGGAACCCGGTTCATCTACACGGACGTGGGCTTCATCGTTCTCGGCTGGGTCGTGGAGGCCGTCTCTGGCGTGCGTCTCCACGAGTTCGCGGCCGGCGAGATCTTCCGGCCCCTCGGCATGTCGGACACGCGCTTCCTGCCCCTCGACGGAAGCCCCGACCCCTCCTACCTCGCCCGAATCGCCCCCACGGAGCGGGGCGAAAGCGGGCGCCCGCTCGAGGGCGTCGTCCACGATCCCCGCGCCCGGCTCCTCGGCGGCGTCGCCGGCCATGCCGGCCTCTTCTCCACGGCCGGAGATCTCGCTCGCTTCGCGCGCATGATCCTCGCGGAGGGGCGCCTCCCCGACGGCTCCGTCTTCCTCCCGTCCGACCTCGTCCGGGCCGCCGGCGACTCCGGGGGGCTTCCGCCGGGCGAGCGCCGCGGCCTCGGATTCGACCTCGACACGCGCTACTCCTCCCCCGCCGGCGGACACCTCCGCGGGGACGGCCTCGGGCACACGGGTTTCACCGGCACATCCCTCTGGATGCACCGCGGCAGCGGGCTCTTCGTGATCCTCCTCACGAGCCGGCTCCATCCCGACGGACGCGGCGACGTCCAGGCCCTCCGCCGGAGCGTGGCCGACGCAGCGGCCCGCGCCGTCGGATTCTGATGCCCCCGGGTCAGTCGCCCCGCTCAGCTCCCGCCGCGCAGGCGGCCATTCCGTCCGGGTCGATGTAGGGCCGGAGCGTCGCGAGGATGCGCGCCCGCTCCGCGGGCTCCACGGGCCGCCGGGGGTGCATCATGAAGAAGAGGAGCGACGAGGGAATACCGAGGCCGCGGGCCCGCCGGGCGAGGATGCGGAGACGGAGCGTCTCCCGCACCACGCGAGCGGCGTCGAAGTCCGGCGTCTCGAAGGAGACGAGATCCTCCGAGAGCGGCGCGAACCAGCCCTGCGAGAGTCGGAAGAACCCGCGCACTCCGGACCAGCGGAGCCGGATCCCGTGGGCCTCCGGCGCTTCGTAGAGCCGCGTGCCCGGGAACGCCACGCAGGGATAGACGTCCGCCGTGACCCCGGCGCCGGCCAGCTCGAGGAGCATCGCTTCCGTGGCGGCGAGTGCCCGGTCGTCCTCTCCCGGAAGCCCGGTCATGAACGAGACCATGAGATCGGTGAGCCCCGCCCTCCGGCAATGCCCGAGCGCCTCACGGATCCGGGCATCCGAGATGTAGCGACCGAGCCGGCGGCGGACAGCCTCGTCCCCGGACTCGATTCCGACCCAGAGACGCACGCCCGCCGAGGCACGGTGGATCGCGGCCAGGATCTCCACCGGCCCCTCCCGGAGCATGGCCGGATGGATGTCGAGGAAGACCCGGAGGCGCCGGAGTCTCCGTGCGGTCACGATGTCGCGAATGGCGACGAGGGGTTCCTCGGTGAAGATATTCTCGGGCAGATAGACGGGGATCCCGAGACGGTCCATGATCTCGAGCTGCCCGGGCAGCCCCGTGTCGATGAACTCGCTCCCCCGCCCGTAGATGCCGGCATTGTTGAGGGTGCAGAAGGTGCAGCGCATGGGGCAGATCCCGCGCACGAGGGGGAGCCCGGCGTACACGACGGCGCCCGCCGGGTGGACGAGGTCCGGGTCGAAGGTGACGAGGGGGATCCGCTCCCGCGGCAGGACGAGGTCCGCGCCCGGCGGCTTCACGGCCCGCCCCGCCGCGTCCCGGGCGAAGGCGCCTCCGATGCCCGTCGGCGGAAGACCGCGGGCGGCCCGTTCGACGATGAGCCGCATGGGCTCCTCGCCCTCGCCCGCGACGACGGCATCCACCGCGGGGAAGCCCTCGATGATCTCGGAGGCGAGCGCCGACGCATGGGCGCCGCCCAGGACGGTCGTGATCCCCGGGTCGATCTCCTTGACGAGGGCCGCGGTCTCGAGGGCACCGAGACCGTAGAACGACCAGTGGCATTGGACACCCACGGTGCGGGCGCCGGTGGCCGCGAGGATCTCGCGGAGCCAGCGCTTCCACTCCTCGCGGGCCGGCGCCCGTACGCTGCCGAGAAGGCGGCTCGCGGCGAGGACCTCCATCCGGAGGATCAGGGGCGAGGCTCCGGCGGCTCGCAGAGCCTCGGCGATGAACAGGAGCCCAGCGGGCACGATGCGCATGATCGTGTCCCTCGGGTCGATGACGGCTCCGAGGTCCGGCGGCGGAGTGATGAGGAGCGGATCGCGCTTCATGGACGGCGCCACGCAGGCCCCGACAGGAGATCGCCGCCTCCGCCCCGGAGAAGCGCCGGCTCCGCCGCCACGAGGCCCCGGAGGGACCGTTCCACATCCGGCGTGCCTCGCCCCGCCACGAGGAGCGCGACGAGCCACACGGCCGGGAGACCGGGTTCCAGCGCTGCGGCTTCGGCGAGGAGCGGCACGGCGGCGCCGGCCTCGCCGTTCCGGAACCGGAGCCAGGCCTCGGTCGCCGCGAGCATGCCGGAATCGGGGCGCCGCCGGCGGGCGGCGGCGATGCCGTCGAGGGCCGGTCCCGTGCGCCCGCTCCCGGCCCGGATCGCGGCGAGAAGGACCTCGCCCTCGAGGAGTCCGGGCAGTGCGGCCAGGGCCGCGCCGCAGTCCTCCTCCGCCTCCCCGGGCAGGCCCGCGCGGAACAGGGCCCGTGCGCGGGCCAGCAGCGCCGCGGCCCGGCGTCCGGTCCCCGTCCCCGGAAAGGCGGCCTCGAGGAGGGCGAGGGGGCATGAGTCACGGAACCGCCTGAAGACGACGCCCGCCTGCCGCTGGATCTCGGCCTCGAGCTCCGGCGTCCTCGCGTTACGGGGGTGCCGCCGGACGGCGGCCGTCACGACAGGGGCGATGTCGATCCTCCCGAGGGCGGCGATGCGGAGGTACATGTCGTGATCCATGAGCCGGGAAAGCGGCTCGTGGAACGGCCCGGCGGCGAGAAGAGCCTCGTGCCGGAACATCACCGTGGGCTGGAGGAAGGCGCAGCCGTCGAGGAGGAGCGCGAGCTCCCGCCCGGGCCGGACCGGCGGAAGGAGCCTGAGCCCGAGGGGACGTCCGCCGGCGTCGATGAGCACGGCGTCCGAGGCGACGGCGGCCGCCTCGGGATCGCCGAGGAGCCGCGTGTGGAGAGTCGTCACGTGATTCGGAAGCAGCAGATCGTCATCGTCGAGGATCACGATGCCTTCGATGTCCTCGTCGACGAACGTCAGCGCCGTGTTGATGGCCGCCGCCTTCCCCCGCCCCCCGGTGCGGCAGAGCCGCACGTCCAAGTCCGCGCCCTCGGCGAGCCCGAAGAGATCGTCGGGCACGGCCGCGTCCGACCCCGCGGCGTCGTCGGCGACGATGACGAGTCTGGCCGGCACGTTCTGCCGGAGGAGGACGGACGTCAGAGCCTCCTCGAGGAGGGCTGGACGGTTCCTCGTCGGGAGGATCACGGCCACCGGCAGCGGATCGGGAAGGACGTGGACCGGAGGGGATCCCCCGGCCTCGCCGCGGACGCCCCGGAGGCTCGTCCGGCCCGGGCCGGCGGCGGACCGTCGTTTCACGGAACCGGAGAGGGCCTCGAGCAGGCGGAGGAGCCTCCGCTCCTGCACGGCCTCCGACGGCACGTCCACGAGGACCTGTCCCCCCTCGGGAAGCCGCGCGGCCAGACTCTCGACGAATTCAAGGAAGGCCGCGCCTCGATCCCGCCGCCCCCCGGCGTCGCGAAGTCCGAGCCCCTCGGGCACGCCGAGGATGAGGAGGTTCTGGAAGGGACGGAGCCGCGCGATCCCCGCCGCCGTGGCCGGAAGCGCGCGCCCCCGCGGCAGCCCCAGCGCCGCGAAAGCGCGAACGAGGCGCCGGCCGGCGCTCAGGGGGCCGAGGCACTGGATCCCGGGAGCGACCATGGCCGCGGCGGCGATGGGAGCCTCCCGCCCGATGCCCGCCACGACGGTGCCTCCGACGAACGTCGCCACGATCTCGGCGCAGAGCGCCGCGTCGTGCCTGTCGCCCGGTCGTGTCTCCACGGTGACCATGCGCTCACCCTCTCCGGTCGCCCTCGAACTGCCGAGGTCCCGCGATGAACGGATCCTCGTCGGGCGGTGCCGCCAGCGTGGCGGCGATCTCCCGCGCCAGCGCCGGCATCCGCCGGCAGAGATCGGAGCGGAAGGAGACCCGGTCCGGCAGGTTCGAGAGCCCGGCGTCGAGAGCCTCCTCGAAGGTCCGAAGCTCGAGAGTCGTGCGGACGGGCCGCGGCAGCGCGGCTCCGGCGGGCAGGGCGCGGGCGAGGAGCACGTCCCGGAGCCAGCGCCAGCCCGCGAGGAAGTCCTCCACGCGGGGATCCCTGAAGCGGAACGAGAATCCGAACTCCTCGTCGGACGGCACGACGAGCCCCATGCCTTCGAGGAGCTGGAACAGGGGCTGGATCTCCGAGTAGAGCGTGAGCCGGCTGCCGAAGGACATGAGGCGGAGCATCTCCGGCGCGTGACGGCGCGTCATCGCGAGGTTCGTCCGGACATCCTCGAGGGTCGTGAGCGGCGTGAAGAAGATCATGCCGTGGCCGTGCATGGTCTCGCAGGCATCCCCCGCTTCCTGCTTCACGGCGCGCAGGATGCCGAGGGCCCGCACGTTATCCTCCACGGTGACGCCCTTGTTGAGGAGATCGAGACTCTCCTGCACGAAGGACTCGAAGCCGATCCCCACGAGTGCGAGCCGGATCCCGGCCGCCCGCGCCGCCGCCACGGCCTTCCGCAGCGTCTCCTCGTGGCGGAGCAGCGCCTGCACGGTCGAGCGGATGTGGATCTCGTCGATGCCCCGGAGCTCCGCGGCGACCCCTTCGAGCCAGGGCAGGAGGAAGGGGAAGGGATTCTCGCTCTGGAGCGCGATCGTCCGGACCCCGAAGCGCCGGACGAGATACCGCGCCTGGCGGAGAGCCTCCGCCGCAACGTCCCCGGGTGCCCCCGTCTCGTAGGACTGATATCGGAAGATGCAGAAGCTGCACCCGCCCGAGCGCGGCAGGAGATCCGTTTCGACGACCCGGCGGGCTGCCTCGTCGTAGCGACCGGGCGGCACCCGGAGCCGGAGTCCCTCGTAGAGGGCGCTCCGCGCGACGGGGCGCATGTAGTAGCAGCCGAGTTCCGGATGCACGGACAGGAAGGCTGTGTTCGCACCGGGCTCGCGCGCGCCGCCGATGTACGTCCAGTCGTAGTCGGGCTCGAAGGGCGTCACCTCCGCGGCGAGGCGCCAGGGCTCGACGACGCCCGTGTGGCCGATGATCTCCTCCCCCCCCTCCCGGCGCCGGAAGAAGAGGTTCGGAACTCCGGCGACGTCGCGCCCCGAGAAAACGCGTCCCGCCAGCTCCACCATGGCGCGGCGCCCCGGGCCGACGATCGCGTAATCGAGCGGCGCCTTCCGCAGGACGCCGAAGGCGTTCATGCCGCCGGCGACGAGGACGACGTCGGGGAGCAGCTCCCGGAGCCTCCGCACGGCCGCCACCGGGAACACGGCGTCGAGGGCCACGAGACGAAGGCGCTCGGCCCGGACGAACCCGGCGAGATCGTCGAGCCGGGAGACGTCCACGATGGCCTTCACGACCCCGAAACCGGCGCGAGAGAGATCCCCGGCGATGAGCGCCGCTCCGGGATGTGCCGCGTTGTTGCGGAGGTTCCACTCGCACTGGAAGAGGCCGACACGCCCCGTCACGGCCGGCGCCTCGACGCGAGGGCGGCAAGGATGGCCTTCGCCTCCGCTGGCAGGAGTTCCGGGTGTGCCTCGAGGAGCCGGGCCAGGATTCCGCTCACGCGCGGGGCCGCGAAGGAAGAGCCGCGGAAGTTCCGGACCGGGGGAATCCCCCCCGGCGGGCGGGCCGTCCCGGCCGCGTAGATGGTCCCGGTGTCCGGATCGAGGGCGGTGGCCACTCCCTGAAGGTCAGGATGCCCGGCGACGCCCACGGCAAGGGAGCAGCGCGCGGGCCAGGAAGGGCCGCCTCCGGGCGCCTCGGCCGCCACGACGAGGGCGCCCCGCCCCGCCGCCTCCGCGCAGGCAGCATCGAGGAGGGAGGCCTCCCGCTCGTCGGTCGTCCCCGACGAGACGTTGATGATCCGCGCGCGCGCTGCCGCCTCGCGGATGGCGAAGGCGAGGGCCGAAGCCGTGGACCGGAGCTCGGCGTCGAGGACCCGCACGGACACGAGCCGCGCTCCGGGCGCAACCATGCGGATGACGCCCGCGCAGGCCGTGCCGTGTCCGGAACGGTCGCCATGGGGTCCCTCCACGGCGGCGAATCCGCCAGCGCCGGCCACGATGTCCACGGCACCCGCCACGCCGAGGACGTGAGGATGCTCCGCTCGGACGCCCGAGTCCACGACCGCTACGGTCACGCCGGCGCCGGAGGCGCTCCGGAGCGACGCCACGAGCAGATCGGGATTCACGCCGTCGCCTCCGGACCGAGCAGCCGGGGATAGACCGTCCCCGTGGCGAGAAGGGTCGCGTGGTCGCCGGATTCGGCAACGCGTCCGCCGTCGAGGACGAGCACGCGGTCCGCGTCGAGGATGCCCGACGTCCGGTGCGTCACGATGAACGTCGTGCGCCCGGCCATGAGCCGCCGGAGCGCGGCGAGGATCGCCCGGTCCGCCGAAGCCTCGAGGCTCGATGTCGCCTCGTCGAGGATCAGGATCCGCGGATCCTTGAGGAGCGCCCGCGCAATGGCCACGCGCTGCCTCTGTCCCCCCGAGAGCCGCGCGCCCCGCTCGCCGACGGGAGTTCCGAGTCCGTCCGGAAGCGCCTCCGCGAACTCGAGGAGCCCCACGGCTTCGAGAGCGGACCGGACCGCGTCCACGGATGCGTCCGGGCGCCCGTACCGGAGATTCTCGAGCAGGGACGCGTGGAGGAGGACGGGATCCTGCGCCACGACGGCCACCTGCCGCACGAGGGACTGCCGCGTCGCGCCGGCGATGTCGTGGCCATCGATGAGGATCCGACCCTCCGTGGGCGCGTGCAGCCGGAGGAGGAGGTCCATGAGGGTGGACTTGCCCGCCCCGCTCCGCCCCACGATGGCCACGGTCTCGCCAGGCGCGACGCGAAACGAGATGTCCGAGAGGACCGGGTGCCCCGGGTCATAGGCGAAGCCCACCTTCTCGAAGGTCACGGCGCCCGCCACCGGTGGAAGCGGCGTCGCGTCGGGAGGATCCAGGTTCTCCCCCGGCATCTCCATGATCTCGCAGACACGGTCCACGGAGACTCGCGCCCGCTGGAGCTGGAGATAGAGGGCGACAAGCCCCTGGAGAGGCTGGAACAGGCGGCTCTGGAGCATCGAGAACGCGATGAGGTCCCCGAGCTCCATCTGGAACCGGATGACGCGCCAGCCGCCGTAGAGCAGGACGACGATGGCGGAGAGGCCGACGAGGAGCCCCGGAACGCCCTGGGCCAGGGCCGAGAGGATCTGGTACCGGAGGATCCTCCCGAGCAGCGCGCGTTGCCGGCCGAGGAATCGCCTGGCCTCGGAGCGCTCCCGCCCGTGGGTCCGGACGTGGCGCGCGGACGAGAGCGTCTCGACGAGGTAGGCCGCCAGGTCCGCGTTGGCCTCCCGGAGCCCGCGCGTCTCGCCGATGAGGCGCGTCCGGAACATCCGCGCGACGAGGAGCGCCACGGGGAGGAGGAGGCCCGAGAGGAGGAAGAGCCACGGCTCGTAGGCAAGGAGGAGCCCCACGGTGAGCAGGAGCGTGAGCACCGAGACACCGAGGGAGAGGAACGCCCCCGTGGCCGCCCCCTGGATCTCGGAGAGGTCACGGGTGAGCCGGGACAGGACGTCGCCGGTCCGGGCCCGCGTGAACCAGCGGAGGG